>CACBRT010000003.1 GCA_902541695.1 uncultured Alphaproteobacteria bacterium
AGGTTCAGATAGAACTCCATGAGAAATATATGCATGCACTTCATTAGCTCCTTTATTTATAAGTAAATCTGAGGCTTTAACCAAAGTTCCTGCAGTATCACAAATATCGTCCGCAATAATACATATTTTATTTTTAACCTCGCCAATAACTGTCATAGAGGCAATTTCTCCTGGTTGGTTTCTTCTTTTATCAACAATTGCTAGATCTGCATTTATTCTTTCAGCTAAGCCTCTCGCTCTAGCTACTCCACCAACATCAGGAGATACAACTGTTAGCAGTTCTTGTTTTTCAAAAAAGTGGGCGATATCAAGTTCAAAGATTGGTGATGCGTAAAGATTATCAACGGGTATATCAAAAAAACCTTGAATTTGTGCTGAATGCAGATCTAGAGTAAGTATTCTTTCAATGCCAGCTCCACTTAACAGATTAGCAATCAATTTAGCACTAATTGGGGTTCTTGCTTTTGTTCTTCTATCTTGTCTAGCATATCCAAAATATGGGATAACTGCTGTTATTCTCTTTGCACTTGATCTTCTCAAAGCATCAGCAATTATTAATAATTCCATTAAATTATCATTAGCTGGGTTAGATGTAGATTGTATAATAAACATATCTTCATTTCTAACATTTTCAAAGACTTCAACAAATATTTCTTGGTCGTTGAATTGTTCAACTCTAGCCTTAACTAGTTCGATTTGTGATCTACTTAAAGAACTCGCCCAACTGGCAATTCCTTTAGAAAGAATAGTATTAGAATTACCAGATATAATTTTTGGATGCACAAGCTCGCTCATTATTTTTCCTTCCTGGTGAACTATGATTTCATCATAGCTAATAATATCAATAGTAAGCAAGATATATTAAATTGATTGATTATCTTAATATCTTTAAGTTAAAAAGTCAGAATTTTATATTTTTTTTTTAAAAGATAGTAAAAAATCGGAAAAATCTATATAATTTTCATTAATTGCAAAATTTCTGACTGAATTATTTGTATTATGAACATTTTTATATTTATCATTTAATAAATGGTGCCAATTTGGCAATTCTTTATTTTCAAAAATTAAACGATATGAGCAAGATTGTGGTAACCATCTAGCCATTTTCTCTAAATTTTCTGCTGATAAAATTAGACAATCACTTCTTTTCTTTTTTCTATTTTTATATACCGTGCAAGTACATTTTTTTATATTTAAAAATTTACATGCTATACTTGTATATATAGGTAAACTTTTTTTTGTTTTTTGGAATTTATTGAGGCAACATTTTCCACATCCGTCGCAAAGTGATTCCCACTCTTTTTTAGTTAGCTTATTTAGAGGTATATTTTTCCAGAATTCTTTTCTCATAATATAATAAATTTTTATCAGTTAGGTTATCTAATGCGTTTTTACAATCGCTCTTCATTTGTAGTTTCAATTCTTCTACTGAATTATATTTTATCTCTTCTCGTTGAAAATTTACTAATGATATAACTACATTTTCACCATAAATAGTCTCTGAAAAGTTAAAAATGTAAACTTCACAATTAGCTTTATTTCTTCCAAAAGTAGGCTTCGTACCAATAGATGCAACTCCTTTCAATATGTCAGTAAAATTAGGTGAAAGAATTTTAATTAAACAAGAATAAATACCTAATTTTGGAACAATTACATTTTTTAATTCTAAATTTATAGTAGGAAAACCTAATTCACGCCCTCTTTTATCTCCATGTATTACAGTACCATAAATTTCATGCAGATATCCTAACATTTTGTTTGCTTTATTTAATTCACCTTCTTTTAAGGCTTTTCTAATTCTAGTTGAAGAAATAGCTTTGTTATCAGATTTTTTGAGATCTAAAGAAAAAACATCAATTTTATATTGTAATCCAAGTTTTTTAAGCAATTCAAAATCGCCACTTCTCTTATGTCCAAACCTAAAATCTGTCCCTACTATTATTTTTTGAACCTTTAATTTATCAAATAAAATATTTTCTACAAATTTTATAGGGGAAAGAGTCTCAAGATTAATGTCAAATTTTAATTCAACTACAAAGTTAACATTCATTTTTTCAAGCATTTGATATTTTTGTTTTTTTAATGTGAGTTTAAACTCAATATCATTTTTTTTAAAATAATCACGAGGATGAGGATCAAATGTCAAGATTCCAAAGTTGTTTGGAGAAGCAATTTTAGAACAATTTTTTATGATTTCTTGATGTCCCAAATGGACACCATCAAAATTGCCTATGATGATGGTTGAATTTATTGTAGATTTTTTTAAATCATCCAAATCGGTAAAAATTTTCATTTTTTAATTATTAAATCCTAACTTTTTTGAATATTTTCAACATAAATAATTAATAGAGGCAGTTGGGTAGATTTCATTTTTCTGGAATAATTCTAGAACTTTATTTTTATTTAAAGATTTATTGTTACTTTTAATTCCAAGTTCTGGACCAGATAATCCTCCACAGACAAAAAGTGTATCTAACTTTTCATTATTTCCACCTAATATATCTGTTCTAATTCCATCACCTATACAAAGTATTTTTGGTGATTTTATATTAAATTTTTTTAATTTTGAATAAGCTAATTTATAAATCTTTTTGTGAGGTTTCCCACAATAAATGCTAATTCCACCTGCTTTTGTAAATTCTGATGCAATTCCTCCAGCGCACCAAACTCTTGTTGCTCCATAATCAACAAAAATATCTGGATTTACACAAAGTAATTTGAGCTTATTCCTTACGCCATATTTAATTATTGTTTTATAATCGTCAGGGGTTTCTTTTCTATCGTCAAATAAACCTGTACAGACTATTCCGTCTGCAGAATTTAGATCCACTCTAATTATATTTTTTTTTCTTTTTAAACTTTTAGGAATATCTGTAAAAAAACTTAAATCTCTTTCTGGCCCTAAATGAAATACTTGTGTTCCTACATCCCCAGATAACATGCTATGTTGTGCGGCGTCTCCAGATGTAGTTATATCGTCATAATATTTTTCTAGTATACCAAAATAGGTCAATTGTTTTTTCACGTCACTTTTCGGTCTTGGGGCGTTTGTTAAAAGCATAACAAAACCACCTTTTTTTTTAAATTCAAAAATTGAGTCTATTGCTTTTTCATATGCTTTTTCTCCATTATGAATACATCCCCATATATCGCAGAACAAAACATTATAGTTATAAGATATTTGACTTAAGCTTTTTATAATTCTAACCATAGTGAGCTAAGAAATTTTAACAATTTAATAAAATTGTTATAAAAAAAAAAAAATATATATTAAAGCCCCATTTTTTTGTTTATTTGTATTGACTTAATAATTTAATTGCCTATTTAGTTTATTGTTAGCACTTAACGACGGAGAGTGCTTTTTTTGATCCGTCTTAAATTTTGTAAAGGGAGCATAATAGTATGGCATTTAAACCATTGCATGACCGTGTAGTCGTTCGTCGGGTTGAGAATGATGAAAAAACTTCAGGAGGCTTAATAATTCCTGATTCTGCTCAAGAAAAACCTGCAGAGGGTGAAGTTGTTTCTGTAGGAAATGGAGCGATTGATGAGAAAGGAAATCGTATGCCAATGGATGTGAAAGCTGGTGACAGAATTTTATTTGGCAAATGGTCTGGTACTGAAGTTAAGATTAACGGAGAAGATATGTTAATCATGAAAGAAAGCGATATACTAGGCATAATGGCTTAGTTTTTTTTTAATTTTAATTAGGAATTTAATTATGGCAGCAAAAGATGTAAAATTTAGTACGGACGCTCGTAACAGAATGATGCACGGTGTTAATGTGTTAGCAGATGCAGTTAAAGTTACTTTGGGTCCAAAAGGTAGAAATGTTGTTTTGGATAAATCGTTTGGGGCACCAAGAATTACAAAAGATGGTGTTACTGTTGCAAAAGAAATTGAATTAGACGATAAATTCGAAAATATGGGTGCACAAATGGTAAAGGAAGTTGCATCAAAGACTAATGATACTGCTGGTGATGGTACAACAACTGCAACTATTTTAGCTCAATCAATTGTTCGTGAAGGGTTGAAGTCTGTGGCAGCTGGAATGAACCCTATGGATCTGAAAAGAGGCATAGACACCGCTGTATCAGCAGTTGTAGACGCAATAGCTAGCCAATCTAGGCCAGTTGCAAATAGTGATGAAGTTGCTCAGGTAGGAACAATTTCTGCAAATGGAGAAACGGAAATTGGTAAACAGATAGCAGATGCAATGCAAAAGGTTGGAAACGAGGGTGTTATTACTGTTGAAGAAAACAAAGGTTTAGAGACAGAAACTGATGTTGTTGAAGGTATGCAATTCGATAGGGGTTACTTATCTCCATATTTCATTACCAATTCCGAAAAAATGACTGCAGATCTTGAAGATTGTTTAATTTTACTTCATGAAAAGAAACTTTCATCACTTCAACCAATGGTTCCTTTACTTGAATCTGTAATCCAATCAGGTAAACCACTTTTAATAATTGCTGAGGATGTTGAAGGTGAAGCTTTAGCAACCTTAGTCGTCAATAAACTTAGGGGTGGATTAAAGATTGCCGGTGTTAAGGCACCAGGATTTGGTGATCGAAGAAAAGCTATGTTACAGGATATAGCAATATTAACTGGTGGTCAGTTGATTTCTGAAGATTTAGGTATGAAGCTTGAAAATGTAACCATGGACATGCTGGGTACTGCAAAAAGAGTATCTATTACAAAAGATGAGACTACAATTGTAGATGGTGCTGGTGAAAAATCAGAAATTGAAGCTAGAGTATCTCAAATAAAAGCTCAAATAGAAGAAACAACATCTGATTATGATAAAGAGAAACTTCAAGAGCGATTAGCTAAATTAGCTGGTGGTGTTGCAGTTATCCGTGTTGGTGGTGCTACAGAAGTAGAAGTGAAAGAAAGAAAAGATCGCGTTGATGATGCGCTCAATGCTACTAGAGCTGCTGTACAAGAAGGAGTAGTTGTAGGAGGTGGTGTCGCACTTGTTGTTGCTACAAAAAGCCTTAGCAAAATTAAAGGGAAAAATGCAGATCAAGAAGCTGGTATTAATATTATTAGAAGAGCGTTAGAAGCTCCTCTAAGACAAATTGCTGAAAATGCTGGTGTTGATGGCGCTGTGGTTGCTGGAAAAATTCGTGAGAGTAAAGATGATACACATGGTTTTAATGCTCAAACAGAAGAATATGGTGATATGTTTAAGTTTGGTGTTATAGATCCAGCAAAAGTTGTACGTACAGCCTTGGAAGACGCCGCTTCAATTGCAGGTTTGTTAGTAACTACTGAAGCAATGGTAGGTGATAAACCAGAACCAAAAGGTGCAGCGGGTGCTCCTCCTATGCCTGACATGGGAGGTATGGGTGGTATGGGAGGAATGATGTAGTTCTACCCATTCATATTATTTACAGAAAGGGGCATTATTGCCCCTTTTTGTTTATGAAAGTATTTATATGTCCCATTTTTCTATTAACTTTTGATTTATCTTTACCATAAATATTTATAGAATTTTCATGTTCAAAGTTTATATTGAAAATTTCATCTCCTAACACATTTCTCATTTGAACATCGGAGTGTCTTTTGCCATCACCAACCGATCTACCTGTTATTGCTCTTATGTGTTGTTCAAATTGATTTATAATGCAACCAGTTTGCGTCCAATGACCTGAGTTGTGAACTCTTGGAGCCATTTCATTTACCAATAAATTATTATTCTTAGTCACAAAAAATTCAATTCCCATTACGCCTATATAATTCAAACTTTTTAATATTTTACTTGCTATAATAACGGCATCGCTACTTAGGGAAAAACTGATATTTGCTGGTACTTTTGACTCAATAAGAATACCATTATGGTGTTTATTTTCAGAAGGATCGTATGCGGAGATTTTTCCATTCATATCACGGCTAATAATAATTGAAATCTCTAATTTAAAATCAATTAATTTTTCAATTATTATCGTGTTATTTGAAAATTCATCTACTATATTCTCTATTTCATCATTTTTATGAATTATTTTTTGTCCTTTACCATCATAACCAAACCTACTTGTTTTTAAAACTAAAGGGAGTCCTATTTTTTTAACACCAGCTATAATATCTTTATAAGAAGAAGCTTGTTCAAAAGGTACAGTTTGAATTCCTAATTTGTTAAGAAATTTTTTTTCCGTTATACGGTCTTGACATATTTCTAATGATTTCGAATTAGGGTATACTTTTGTAATTTTGTTGCAGAATTTTATAGTTTCTAATGGTATATTTTCAAATTCATAGGTAATTACATCAACTTTATTTGCAAAGTTTCTCAAACCTTTTTCGTCCATAAAATCGAACGTACTTGATAAATTGGTTACCTGTTTCGCAGGCGCATTTATATCAGGATCAAAAACATGAGATTTGAAACCTAATTGTGACGCTGACAAAGAAAGCATTTTTCCTAATTGGCCACCTCCTAATATACCTATTTTAGAACCTATGGGTAATTTTTGTGGCTTAATCATCTTTTGGAACCGTTGGAACTGTGGATGATTGCCTGTGATGCCAAATTTTTAATTTTTCATAAATTCTCTTATCATCTAATCCTAAAATTGAAATTGCAAAAATGGATGAATTAATAGCACCTGGTATACCAATTGCCATAGTTGCAACAGGACAGCCCTTGGGCATTTGAACTATTGAATATAAACTATCAATTCCTGAAAGTGCTTCTGAGATTATGGGAACACCAATTACTGGTAACAAAGTTTTTGATGCTACCATACCAGGCAAATGAGCAGCCCCTCCTGCACCTGCAATAATAACTTTAATCTTTCTCTTTTGTGCATTTTTTGCATATTTATAAAGACGATCTGGAGTTCTATGAGCTGAAATAATTTTTTTCTCATAATTTATATTAAATTCTTTTAATACATCACAAGCAAATTTCATGGTAGTCCAATCAGATTGGCTACCCATTATTACACTTACTATTTTTTTTTTCATTATATTCCTAATATATTAAACTTACTAATCAGGTAATCCTAATATATGAATTTTTTTACAATTAAATCAATTGTATTTATTATCATTTTAATTATATTAATATCCATAAACTAGGAAATCCAAAATGGCTAGAATTTCATTTGCAGCACACCCTTTTTTGCTAGGCTTTGAGCAAATTGACAGGTTATTAGAGAAAACTATTAAATCAAGTAATGACGGTTTCCCTCCCTATAATATAGAACTATCAGACGATAATCATTATAAGATAACTTTAGCTGTTGCAGGATTTAGTGAAGAGGAATTAAGTATCACCCTTGAGGAAAGGCAATTAATAATAACTGGTAAGCAAATCGACAAAGTAAATCATAATACCTACATTTATAGGGGAATAGCGGCTAGGCATTTTCAAAAAACTTTTGTTTTAGCTGATGGGGTAGAGGTAAGTGGGGCAAGCCTAGAAAAAGGATTATTGAATGTTTTTCTATTAAGAAAAAATCTAGAACCAAAAGTAAAGAAAATTAAAATTAATTCAGATGAATAATTTATGACTGATTTTGTTAAAAATATTATTTAAAGTTTTATTTTTGTTCTGATAAAAACTTTTCTGCTTCTAATGCAGCCATGCATCCCATTCCAGCAGCTGTAACCGCTTGTCTATACTTAAAATCAGTAATATCTCCAGCTGCAAAAACTCCAGGCACAGAAGTCTCTGTTGAATTTGGTCTAGTAACTACATAACCACCATTATGAAGCTCCAATTGATCTGTAATTAATTCATTAGAGGGAGCATGTCCTATAGCTACGAATACACCTTTGCATGATAATTCTGTCTCTTTGTCGTTACTTAAATTTTGAATTCTGATCCCTTTTACACTCAATGGATTTTCAGTTCCAATAATTTCTTTTACTACACTATTCCAAATAACTTCAATTTTTGAGTTACTAAATAATCTTTTTTGAAGTATTTTTTCAGCCCTTAAATTGTCCCTTCTATGAATTAATATTATTTTTTTTGCAAAGTTTGTTAGGAAAAGAGCTTCCTCTACAGCAGTATTACCTCCTCCAATAACTGAAATCACTTCGTTCTTAAAGAAAAAACCATCACATGTTGCACATGCAGATACGCCAAAACCTTTATATTTATCTTCTGATTTTAAACCTAACCATTTTGCTTGTGCGCCAGTTGCAAGAATAATTGAGTCAGCTTCATATTCAGTTCCATTATCGGATATTGCAATAAAAGGATATTTTTTCAAATTTAATTTATTTACAGTTTCATTAATTATTGTTGTACCAGCTACTTTTGCGTGCTCTTCCAAATTTACCATAAGATCTGGTCCTTGTATTTCTTTTACGCCTGGCCAGTTTTCAACCTCAGTTGTTATAGTTAACTGACCACCTGGCTGTATTCCTTGTAACAGAATTGGTTTTAGTAATGCTCTGGAACCATATACTGCTGCAGTATAACCTGCAGGCCCTGATCCAATAATTAATAATTTTGTTTTTTTTGACATTTAGTCTTCCATAATTTTGAATATTTATTACATCTACATTTTTATTGTAGAAATCATCCTTCCACAATCTCCAAGATTATTTTTTTGATTACGTCGATAAGAAAAAAAATTATTTTTCTCTGAAAAAGTACATCTTTTTAGGGTATGTATTTTATTTATTCCAGTTGAAAATAATTTGAATGATATTAGACCTGGCAAATCAAAAAAAATTTTCCCATTTTTGTCAAAAGAAAAATATTTTTTGTATAGTTTATTTTTGTGAATAAACTTTTTATAAAACTCAAGGCCAACTTCATAGTTATTTTTTTGGATACATGGCCCAACAGCTACACAAATATTTTCTAATTCTGAACCTAATTCAATCATTTTTTTTAGAGTATTTTCAATAATATCGTTATATAAACCTTTCCAGCCTGTATGAGCAGCACCAATAATTTTATTTAGAGGATCTCCAAAAAGTAGAGGAGCACAATCAGCAGTAAGTATTCCTAAGCATAAACCTTTCTTAGAAGTAACCATTGAGTCACCTTCAACAGAATCAGGTTTTATTATATCTTTTATTTGAACAACTTTTGAAGAATGTACTTGTTTAAGAGTAATTAAATTGCATGGAGGAATTTTCATTAATTCTGATACTCTCCCCCTATTTTTTGTTATTTTTAATGTACTATCGTCAGTTCCAAATTTACAATTTAAACTGTAGAATTCGTTATTAGATACACCACCTTTTCTTTTAAAAAAACCATGATTAAACCTACTTAGTATATGTGATTTTAAAAATTTAGTCATTAAACCTCTAAGCCAATTAATGGTGAAGATCCTTTATTTCTTATTCCCATTACTTTGAATAATTTCCCCATTTGGTTTTTATTAATCAATCTATTTAATGATTTATTATGCATTTTTAATTGATTTGGATCCATATTTTTTGAGAGAGAAAGAAATCGTTGTTCTATCCCTAAGCTTTTTAAAAAATCACCTTGATCAACTAAGTTAGAAACTTTTAATCCATAATATTGTGAATATTTTTTGATCATATTAAAATTTACTAAACTAGTCAGATCACATTCACCATGATTTTCAAGAGGATTAGAGAATTGATGATTTTTTACTGCTTGCAAAGTACTACCTATATTATTATTTCTTCCATAATCAATTATCAGACAAGCACCAAGATTTTTATTTAAATGATTTAATATAAAGGATAAATTTTTTTTAAGTTCAATAGAAATTTCAAATATATTATCCTCTGTTTGTTCTAAAAATGATAATTCTAAAGGAGGTTTGCTAATTTTTTTTAATTCAAAACAAAATTCGTCACAAATTGGATTTATAAAACTTTTTAGAGATACTACAACTTCCATCCATTTGCAATTTTTCACAACATACTGATTTATAGGTAAAGCATCAAAAAACTCATTTGCAAAAATAACAGTGGGTACGTTTGGTAACTTCTCCAATTTTGCTTTCCAATTAACACAGTAGTCTTTAAGTTTTGTTTTTTGTAACTTCTTAAGAGCTGGAGATATTTCAATTAATGTAATTATTAATGAGTCGTGGAAGCCTTTAATTTTATTTGTAACTCTAAGTATGTCTGCCATTAAAGTTCCATTTCCAGGCCCTAGTTCAACTATTGAAAATTTAGAAGGCTTGTTATGGTCCAACCACACTTGTGCTATCCATAAACCAATTAACTCTCCAAACATCTGAGAAATTTCTGGACTTGTTATAAAATCTCCTTTTAATCCAATTGGACGGTTTTTGGTATAATAACCATAATCAGGATGTGTCAAACACATCTTCATATATTGAGAAACACTAATTCCGTTTTTTTTAATTATTGTTTCTTTAATTAATTCAGTTAGTTTATTTTTTTTCATTAGTTATGAAATTTTTAAATTTGATTTTTTAAGAGACATTACAATCAAAATTAAACCAATTATAAACATCGGTATAGATAGAGATTGCCCCATAGTAAAACCGAAATCTTTAGAAATCCAAATAACAAATCCGTTTGGATTCTCATTATATATATATTGAGGATCTGATTCTCTGTAAAATTCAACAAAAATTCTTGCAAAAGAATATCCACAGAAAAAAACTCCCATTGTTCTGCCAGGATGTTTTATAGATTTAAAGACAAAGACTAGAATTAATAAAATAATTCCTAAAAGCAAACCTTCTAATAAAGCCTCATAAAGTTGTGAAGGGTGTCTTATACAAAATTCTAAATTCCATGTTTCTGGACAAATACTTGCTGGTGGTTTTGTAAATTCTATCCCTAAGAAAAAAGTGGTAGGTTTTCCCCATAGTTCTTGATTTATAAAATTTGCTAAGCGACCCAAAAATAGGCCTGGTGGAGTACTAGCTGCGATTATGTCACCCATTGAAAGAATTGATTTATTATTCCTAATTGAGAAATATAAAGCCCCCATTATTACGCCAATAAAACCGCCATGGAATGACATTCCACCTTCCCAAAGATAAAAAATTCGAATAGGTGAATTCCAATAGAATTCTGGATTATAAATAATTACATAACCTAATCTACCACCTAAAATTATTCCTAGTGTCAGATATGTCATTAAATCTTCAATATTTTGAGAATTTAAAAACGTTTTCTCTTCCCAAAGTGACTTTGTTTTAGTTATTATGAAAATTAAATACCAGGCGCAGACAATACCAAAAATGTAGGACAATGAATACCATGTAAGTGAAAAAGGAATGCCTAGAATTTCAAAAGAAAGTGCATCTGGGTGTAAAAAATCAGGAAATCTATAATACATAGGGAATTATATTACTTGCCTTTTAAAATTTTATAACTAATTAATAATAATCTTTATTCCAAAAATACTATTATTATAGGACTAGAAATGCAAAGTAGAAATCAAATTATCGATGATTTAGCCAAACTTATCACAAATGCCGTTGGTTTAGCCCAAAACGCAACTGGTGAAATAGAAAATGCGGTTAGAAGTCTTCTAGATAGGTACTTAGCAGATAAAAGTTTAGTGACAAAAGAGGAATTTGATGTTTTAAAAGAAATCTTGTCTGGCCTTCAAAGTGAAATGACTACACTGAAAAAAGAAATAAGTACCCTTAAAACTAATTCTCGGTCTAAAACAATTTCAAATTCTAAGAAGAACTTTAAATAATAATACGCTCTATATTTTATTTTATCTGAAAATATTGTACTTAACTTATCAACATTTTGTGTTATATTAGTCTGTGATTACTACAATTTGTTACAAAATCAATTGTATTGCAGAGCTAAATGATAAAAATTCAAGAAGATTTAAAAGCTTATTTTGAAGCTAACCCGGTAACTAATTTTAAAAAATTGGCAAAATTACAAAGTTGGGATTTAGTACATGATAGTTTTGAAACAACTTCTTTTTATGTCGAAGGAACTTGGAAGAACTATTTATATTCTTTACTATGGATAGAAAAAGATCAGCAACTAAAATTGACTTGTGAATATAATTTAAAATTACCTAAAGAGAATAATAATCTTTTTTATAAATCAATAAATTTAGCAAATGAAAAATGCAATGATGGTTATTTTACTTTTTGTGAGAACCATCATGTTTTAATTTTTCATAATCAATATAAAGGTTCTGATGCGCTTGAAATTGAAAGCAGGCGCACAAAGGAAATAATTATTGAAACTACTGCAAAAATGGATGAGTTTTATCCTGTATTTCAACTTATATCTTGTGGAAAAGAAAATCATGATATGGCCTTAAGTTTTGCAAGTAACCATACTTCTGGTTTTATATAAGCCCTGAGTAATTTGCTTATTATTACCTTTTTATAAATTTTAAATAAATTAAATAATATCATGAAAAACATATTGATTATTGGTGCGGGTAACATGGGTGAGGCAATGCTTAGAGGATGGATAAAAGATCGAAGTAACCTCAATCAGTTTTATGTACGAGAACCAAATCCTTCAGAATGGCTAAAAGAAATGGATTACAAAAATAGGCTAAGGTTAAATCCATTATACATAAAATGCAAAATAGATGTTTGTGTTTTTGCCATAAAACCCCAATTAGCTGATCAAGTTATGATTAAAACTAAAAAAGATCTTGATAAAGATTGTTTAGTTATAAGTGTTATTGCTGGTAAGAATTTTAAGTTTTTTGCTTCTATATTAAATGAGTCTTTGTCAGTTATCAGAGTTATGCCAAATACACCAGTATCTATTGAAGCAGGTGTATCAGCTTTAATTGGTAATAAATTTTGTACCCCATCACAAATTGAATGGGCGGATAATTTTTTTAGTATTTTAGGCAGAACAGTAATTCTTGAAAAAGAGAGTTTAATCAATGCTATTACCGCAATATCAGGTTCGGGCCCAGCTTACATTTTTAATTTAGCTGAAATTCTTATAAATTCAGGTAGAGATCTAGGCCTTTCGGAAGAAATTTCTAAAACAATTGTATTACAAACTATTGTTGGCGCTGGTCTTCTCGCTACTAAAAGTGAAATAAGTCCATCTAAACTCAGGGAAAATGTTACTAGTCCAAATGGAACTACAGAAGCAGCATTAAAGATCTTGATGAATGAAAAGAATGGGTGGCATCAAATAATTAATAGTGCAATAAATGCCGCTTATAAAAGAAGTAAACTTTTAGCAAAAAATTAAAGGAAAAAGAGGAAGGGATATTTGTGAGTGTTATTGATTTTAAAATGTTTGAAAGTATTGATATAAGAGTAGGAGAAATCAGAAAAGCAGAATCATATCCTGCGGCAAGGAAACCAGCATATAAACTTTGGATAAACTTTGGATCAAATATTGGAGAAAAGAAATCTTCTGCTCAAATTACAGAAAATTATAAACCTAACGAATTAGTAGGAAAGAAAGTTTTAGCTATAATAAATTTAAAACCTAAACAAATTGGAAATTTCATTTCTGAAGTTTTAGTTTTAGGAGTTCCTGATATAAATGAACAGGGAGTTGTTTTAGCTGTACCAGATAAAGCAACTAAGATTGGAAGTCGATTATATTAGCTTTTTTAATTTCTTTGCACCAATGTAGTCTACACAGCGATATATAGCTTTCATTTCCGCCAATTTGTATTTGTTCTCCTTTAATTATAACATTACCTTTTTCATCTAAACGGGCAACCATAGTAGCTTTTTTTCCACAATGGCAGATGGTTTTTATTTCTTTTAGTTCGTCAGCTATTGATAATAAAACAAGAGAACCTGGAAAAAGATTACCTTGAAAATCAACCCTTAATCCATAACAAAGAACAGGAATTTTCAAATCGTCAACAACTCTAGCAAGTTCCCAAACTTGTTTCTTAGATAGAAATTGAGCTTCATCTAAGAGTACACAATTTAACTTTTTTTCTATATGCTTATCTTTTATCATTGAAAATAAGTCATCATTACCATCAAATTGTTGGGCTTTTTTTTCTATACCAATCCTACTGACTATCTTAGAATATCCAGATCTATCATCAAGTTTTGCAGTAATAAGTAAGGGTTCCATCCCGCGTTCTTTATAATTATAAGCTGCTTGCAATAATGTAGTAGACTTACCAGCATTCATTGTTGAATAATAAAAATATAATTTTGCCATTTTATTTATTATTCAAGTTTAAATAGTCTAAATTTTTTAATTCTTGAAGAGAAATTATAGAAAGTTCTTTTTTGTTTAAATTTCTCATTGCATGAGCAGCTGCCCATGCACCTGAATTAGAGGTATAGTAAGGAAGATTTTTTTCTAATGCTAATGTTCTTATTCCTTTACTATCTTCTATAGATTGAAGACCTTCAGTAGTATTAATAACTAAGTCAATTTTATTATCAGTTAGTAAATCAATTATATTTGGTCTGCCTTCATGAGCTTTTTTAATGTGTTTTACATAAATATTATTTTTCAATAGAAATTGTAAGGTTCCACTCGTTGCAAATATTTTAATACCTAAGCTTAATATTATTTCACAAATATCCAAGAGTTTGGTATTTTTATCTTTATTTTTAACTGAAACAAAAGCATTACCTTTATTAGGAAGAATGATTCCAGAGGCAATTTGAGATTTTAAAAATGCCCTTGAAAAATTTTTATCAATTCCCATTACCTCTCCAGTAGATCGCATTTCTGGACCCAACAAAATGTCACTTCCAGGAAATCTATTGAAAGGTAACACAACTTCTTTTATAGCAAAAAAATGTATTTTTGGATTTTTTAAATTATTCTTTGAAATTCCTGCCATTATTAATGCGGCAATTCCTGGAACAGGTTTTCCTATAACTTTAGAAACAAATGGAAGTGTTCTGGATGCTCTTGGATTTGCTTCTAATACATAAATATCATTCCCATGTACAGCGAACTGTATATTTAATAAACCTTTAACTTCAAGTGCTTTTGCAAGTTTAATACTTTGTTGTTTTATAGTTGAAATAAGTTCTTTATCTAATGAGTAAGGAGGAAAGCAACAGGCACTGTCTCCTGAATGGATTCCAGCCTCCTCAATATGTTGCATCAACCCAACAATAGTTATATTCTTACCATCTGAAATAACATCAACATCTATTTCGATAGCATCTTTAATAAAACTATCTATTAATATTGGATTTTTCCCACTCACTTTTACTGCATTATTGATATATTTTTTTAAATGATCCTCATTTAACACAATTTCCATCGCTCTACCCCCTATGACATAGGAAGGTCTAATGACTACAGGATAAGCTATTTTAGAGGCAATTTGAATTGCCTCTTTTTCGGATCTGGCTATACCATTATAAGGCTGTTTTAAATCTAACTTCTTTAGTAGTATTTGAAATTTTTCTCTGTCTTCTGAAATATCTATAGATTCAAGGCTTGTTCCAATAATTGGTACATTATATTTTTTAAGAGATTTTGAAAGATTTAAAGGTGTTTGGCCTCCTAGTTGAACAATTACACCTAATAAATTTCCTTTTGAATTTTCTTTTATAATTATTTCCATTACATGCTCAACTGACAAAGGTTCAAAATAAAGTCTGTCTGAAGTATCATAATCAGTAGAAACTGTTTCAGGATTACAATTTATCATGATTGTTTCAATTCCAGCTTTGGAAAGTGAAAAACAAGCATGACAACAACAATAATCAAATTCTATGCCTTGGCCAATTCTATTTGGTCCACCTCCCAAAATTATAACTTTTTTATTACTACTTGGTCGTGATTCACAATTAATATTTTCTAATTCATTGGTTACGTATGTCGAATACATATAGGATGTATTAGAATTAAATTCTCCAGCGCAAGTATCTACTCTTTTAAAAACAGCATTTATATTTTTTGATTTTCTTAATTGAAAAATCTCTTCCTCTTTTAAACAAGATAACTCACTAAGTCTCTTATCTGTAAATCCTAGAGATTTAATGTATGCTAAATATTCCTTATCTTCTGGTAATTGATGTTTCTTAATATAATTTTCAGCCTCTACAATTTCTTTTATCCGTTCTAAAAACCAAAAATCAATTTTTGTAATTTTATTTATAAGTGATAATTCCATACCTTCCCTAATTGCCTGTGCAACTTGAATAATACGTTTTGGATTTTGTTTTGATAAAATTTTTATAATACTATCTTTATCTTTAGGAAAATTTATCTCATTTAGTCCAGAAAGACCAATATCCAAAGAAATTAGTGCCTTTTGTAGACTTTCGTGAAATGATCTCCCTATTGACATAACCTCGCCCACAGATTTCATAGAGCTTCCTAGTTCTGTAGAAGTTCCAGGAAATTTTTCAAATGTAAATCTAGGTATTTTTGTAACTATGTAATCTATAGTTGGTTCGAAACTAGCAGGAGTAGTAGAAGTAATATCATTTTTTAATTCATTAAGAGTATATCCAACAGCTAGTTTAGTTGCAATTTTAGCAATTGGAAAACCAGTAGCTTTTGATGCAAGTGCTGACGATCTTGAAACTCTTGGGTTCATTTCAATTACAACAATATCTCCATTATCAGGATTTATAGCCCATTGAACATTTGAGCCTCCCGTTTCAACTCCTATTTCCTTTAAAATTCGAATAGAATCGGTGCGCATTCTTTGATATTCTTTATCAGTAAGAGTAAGAGCTGGAGCCACGGTAATACTATCTCCAGTATGAACTCCCATGGGGTCAATATTCTCAATAGAGCAAACAATTATGGAATTATCCATTTTGTCTCTTACTACTTCTAATTCAAATTCTTTCCATCCTAGTAAACTTTCGTCTATTAAGACCTGATTAGCTGGAGAAATTTTTAAACCGTTTTTACAAATTCTAAAAAAATCAATTTCATTATAGGCAATACCACCGCCTGATCCACCTAGTGTAAATGCTGGTCTTATAATTGCTGGTAAACCTATTTTTTTCAATGCAATTCCAGCATCATCTAAGTTTTCAATAATGACTGATTTCGGGCTCTTAATCCCAAGCTTATCCATACAAGTTCTAAATTTTTTTCTATTCTCTGCTTTTTCAATAGCAGATTTTGTTGCCCCAATTAATTCTACATTTTCTTTTTTTAATATACCTTTTTCTTCTAATTCTATGGCTAGATTGAGAGCAGTTTGTCCTCCCATTGTAGGTAATATTGCTGATGGTTTTTCTTTTTTAATAATTTTTTCTATTGTACTTACATTAATTGGTTCAACGTAGGTTGAGTCTGCAATTTCAGGATCAGTCATTATAGTTGCTGGATTAGAGTTGATTAATATTACACGATACCCTTCCTCTTTAAGGGCTTTACAAGCTTGTGTTCCAGAGTAATCAAATTCACAGGCTTGTCCTATCACAATAGGGCCAGCACCAATAATTAATACAGACGAAATATCAGTTCTTTTGGGCATTACACTAATTTTAATTTTTACACTTTTTGTCAGTTTGATATTAATTAAGCAAGTGAAAATTAAAAAAAACGATGTTTAATAACAATATAAAACTTATTTGATCATATTTAGGGTTTACCCTTTTATATCTTTCTATTATTTGAAAAGTAATTAAGTTTAAATTGTCTAGGGGCATTATGGAAGTATATAGAACTCATAATTGTAATGAACTTACTCTTGGTGATGTCGATAAGAAAGTTATACTTTCTGGTTGGGTTCATAGAATAAGAGATCATGGTGGTGTACTATTTATTGATTTACGTGACCATTACGGAATTACCCAAATAGTAATAGATCCTGATAGCAAAGACTTTTCGACAGCTGAAAAATATAGAGCTGAATGGTGTATTAAAGTTGTTGGTATAGTTAAATCAAGAGGAAGTGATTTGATTAATGAAAATCTAAGTACAGGTGAAATAGAAGTTTTCGTTGAAACAACAACAATTTTAACAAAAGCTAAAGACTTACCTTTACCAGTTTTTGGAGAATTAGAATATCCTGAAGAAACTAGATTAAAATACAGATTTTTAGATCTAAGGAGAGAAGGTCTCCATAACAATATGATTTTAAGATCTAAAGTAATATCTTCATTAAGAAAAGAAATGTGGAATATTGGTTTCAATGAGTTTCAAACACCAATTTTAACAGCTTCTTCTCCTGAAGGAGCCAGAGATTTTTTAGTACCTAGTAGATTAAACAAGGGAAAATTTTACGCACTTCCACAGGCTCCTCAACAATTTAAGCAATTAATAATGATGGGTGGTTTTGACAAATATTTTCAAATAGCCCCATGTTTTAGAGATGAAGACCCAAGGTCAGATCGTTCACCTACCGATTTTTACCAACTTGATATCGAAATGAGTTTTGTAACTCAGGAAGATGTCTTGAATACGGTTAAACCTGTTATCGAATGTATATTTAGTAAGTATGGTGGGGATAAGGAAGTAGAAAAAGAATGGCCGCTGATATCATACGATGACTCTATATTATGGTATGGTTGTGACAAGCCTGATTTACGTAATCCTATAAAGATGCAAATTGTTAGTGATATTTTTCGAGAATCAGGATTTGCTGTCTTTTCTAATATATTAAAAAATCAAGGCACCGAAATAAAAGCTATTCCAGCACCAGGTGGGGGAAGTAGGAATTTTTGTGATAGAATGAACTCCTATGCGCAAAAAGAAGGATTACCTGGGATGGGATATATTTTTTGGAGAGAAGTAGACGGAAAAATTGATGCAGCAGGACCCTTAGCTAAAAATATTGGTAATGAAAAATCTGAACAGATAAGGAAACAGCTGGATTTGGAAATAGGTGACGCTGTTTTTTTTCTTGGAGGGAAACCTTCACAATTTGAGGCATTTTCTGCTAGGGCTAGAAATCATATTGGCAATCAACTAAATTTAGTGAATAAAGGAGTTTTCGCATTTGCTTGGATTGTTAATTTTCCCATGTATGAAAAAGATGAAGAGACAGGAAACATTGATTTTTCCCATAATCCTTTTTCTATGCCTCAGGGAGGAATTAAATCCCTTGAAGATGATCCATTGAAAATTAGAGGCTTCCAATATGATTTAGCATGTAATGGTTATGAATTATTATCTGGGGCAATAAGAAACCACGAGTTGGAAACTATGTTTAAAGCTTTTGAACTCGCTGGTTATTCAAAAGATGAAGTTTCTTTAAAGTTTCAAGGGATTATTGAAGGTTTGAAATTTGGACCTCCACCTCATGGGGGTTGCGCATTAGGTATTGATAGAATGATAATGCTATTAGCGGATGAAGAAAATATTAGAGAGGTAATTATGTTTCCAATGAATCAAAGAGGGGAAGATCTTATGATGAACGCACCTAGTTCTCCATCAAGTGAACAGCTAAGAGAATTGAATATTAGAGTGATTGAAACTGAGACTTAACTTGTAGGTTTATATTTATGCAAAAAACCAAAAATATTTCTGGCTTCTTTTCTTCGAGAAAATCAATTTCTGTAAAAAATTTAAAGTATCCTGGACCTAACAAAAACCAAACTATGGCAATATTTAAAAATGCTTTGAGAGTACCTGATCATGGGAAACTTGAACCTTGGAGAATTGTTGTAATTTCAGAGGATTGTAAAAAAAAATATATCTCTATTTTAGAAGAAAGAGGAAAAAAGTTGCATATTGATCCTTTGAAAATTGAAAAAAGTAAAACTAATATATTAAAAACACCTTTAACTTTAGCTGTGATTTGTTCTCCAATTAAAAATTCAAAAATTCCTGAAGTTGAACAGGTTCTTTCCTGTGGAGCTTTGTGCATGAACATATTAAATAATTTTCTTGCAAATGGATGGGGCGCTAATTGGTTAACAGGTTGGATGGCCAATGATAAAGAATTAGGTAGATTAGCATTTAATAATTCAAAGGACGAGTTCGTTTCTGGATTTATTTATGTTGGGAGTCATGAAGATAAATCTCCAGATAGGCAAAGACCAAAATTAGAGGACAAGATTTCTTATTTCAAATAAACATTTGTAATTTTAATATTTCATTTTTTTAAATTAAAAATATCAGATATATTACTATCATTGAAATTACCCAAAGAATAAACGTGCAAACCGTAACTAATAGCATTTTTTGTTTAATATTTGCATTTATTGGAGCAGATATTGGAGTTCCGTAAGAGCTTTTTCCCTCATCTCCTTGTGTTTTAATATTAAGTGGCAATACAACAAATAGTATAAGGAACCAAAAAACTGCAAAAAGTACTAAAGATGCTGTTATTGTCATATGAAATTATTTCACTCCTCTTGTAATTCTATTAAAGTTCCATAAAAATCTGATGGGTATAGAAAAATCACGGGTTTTCCATGTGCTCCGATTTTTGGATTATTATCACCAATTAATTTATACTTTTTTTTAGTTAAATTAATTATAGCGGTTTCTATATTTTTTACTTCATAACAAATATGATGTATTCCGCCATTTTTATTTTTAATAAAAAAATTTGAAATAGGGCTGTTCTCTCCAAGTGGAGTAATTAATTCAATTTTTGTATTAGGTAATTCAATAAATACAACAGTCACACCATGCTCTATTTGATCTGAAGGTTCACTTACTTTAGCACCCAATATTTCTCTGTAGGTATATGAAGCAGACTTTATGTCTTTTACCGCAATTGCAATATGATTCAGTCTTCCTAACATTTTAGTGCTTTTCCCTTTTTAACATCATCATAAAAGGCATTTAGTATATCGGTATAAATATTTTCTAAACCAATAATTTGTGATATTTGAATAGATTCATCTACAGCATGCATCTTCTTTCCAACTAATCCAAATTCAACTACAGGACATTTTTTAATTATATATCTCGCATCTGATGTTCCCCCAGTTGTAGAAAAAGTTGCTGAAATTCCAGTATATTTTTTAACAGACTTTTTAACTAATTTAGCTAGATAACCTGGTTTAGAAAAAAAAGGCTCACCTGAGATATTTATTTTAATATTTATTTTTGTTTTAGTTAACTTTTCAATATTTTTGGCACATTTTTTTAACCAATCACTAATTTTTTTTCCAGTGTGTTTATCATTAAACCTTATATTAATAATCATTTCTATATTTTTAGGTATAACATTATTTGTCTTATTTTTAGTTGATATAGATGTGGTTACTAATGTTGATGGTTCAAAAAATTCAGACCCATTATCCAAAGGTTTCCTAGTTAATAACTTTATTAGATCCATACTTGCATGAATTGGATTAATAGCTAGAAGTGGGTAAGCAGAATGGCCTTGTTTTCCATTAATTGAAAAATACCCTGTAAGTGAACCTTTTCTTCCAATTTTTATCATATCACCTAATTCTTCAGGGCAGGTTGGCTCTCCAACTAAACAAAAATCCATACGTTCATTTTCTTTATCCATCCATTCTAATATTGCTTTTGTACCATCTTTGGCCTTACCTTCTTCGTCAGATGTGATTAAAAGTGCTATAGAAAATAGAGGGGTAGTTTGTTTACTGACACTGATTGCTGCTGTGCAAAATGCTGCAACTGCTGATTTCATATCTACTGATCCTCGTCCATAGATTTCTTCACCAATTATTTTTCCGGAAAATGGATTTGATTTCCAGTCACTAATTTCACCAGGATTTACCACATCAATATGTCCAGAAAATCCAAAGGTAGGTAATTGTTTTGAACCCCATCTTAAAAAAAGATTTTTAACTCCATTTTTATTAATCTCATAAACTTTAAAATCAGTATCTTTAAAAAGTTCTTTTATTACTTTAAAGGTTCCTGCTTCTTCAGGAGTAACAGAATGGCATTTAATTAACTGAGAAGTTAGATTGATAGAATCCATAATAAATTTTTTTCTAATTAATCTCTAAGTAAATCATTAATAGATGTTTTTGACCTTGTTTTTTCGTCAACTTGTTTAACTATAACAGCACAGTAAAGGCTAAGTCCTCCTTTTTTAGAAGGAAGAGAACCTGGAACTACCACTGAATAGGGAGGAATCTCTCCATAGATAATTTCGTTAGTTTCTCTTATCACTATTTTAGTTGATTTACCAATGAATACACCCATTCCTATAACTGCACCTTTTCTCACAATACATCCCTCTACTACTTCTGATCTTGCACCTATGAAACAATCGTCTTCAATAATCGTTGGAGAAGCTTGCATTGGTTCTAATACACCACCAATTCCTACTCCACCTGATAGGTGTACATTTTTACCAATTTGTGCACAAGAACCGACAGTAGCCCAAGTATCAACCATTGTACCTTCATCTACATAAGCCCCCAAATTTACAAAACTTGGCATCAGTACAACACCAGGAGCTACATAAGCAGATTTTCGTACAATACAATTTGGAACTGCCCTAAATCCATATTTTTTCCAATCATCTTCTGTCCAATTTAAAAATTTGTTATCAACTTTATCCCACCAATTAGTATTTTGAGGACCTCCAGGTTGTAAGGTCATATCTTTTAGACGAAAACTTAATAAAACTGCTTTTTTTGCCCATTGATTCACTTTCCATTTATTTTCTTCAATAGGTTCTGCTACCCGTAATTTTCCAGTTCCAAGCAGGTCTAATGTGTCAAGAATTGAATCTTTAACCTCCCCAATTGTATTTGTAGAAATATTATCTTTATTATCCCATGCTTCATTAATAATTTTCTCTAGATTTTCTATGCCCATTCCTGTTCCTTTCGTAGTATTTTTATTTTTTTAAGATAAATTCTCTTACTTCAGTTTTTAACAGTGGTGAAAACTGATTATCTGAAATTAATGTGAGATAAATTTTACCCTCACGGTCTTTCCATTTGCTCAAACCCTCAAAATTATAATATTCCCAAGGTAAACTTTCTAATAATATTTCAGAATTAATAACAGTATTATCTTCAATTATAATTCTTCGTAATCTAATTTTGAACCCATCATAAAATGAGAATTTTCTTTCAAGAATTATCAAGTTTTCATCATCAATCATTTCTGCATCAACTACTTTGAAGTCTTTGTTTATTTTGATTTCATCTATTATAGACCACTCATTATCATGGAATCTGTATATAGGATGGTGTTCTTTTCCTTTAGGTGGTAATTCGGGAATGGCAAAAAGTTCTCCGTTTTTTTTGATTGCAAGAGCTTCAATGCCATCATTAAATAAAAATTTATCAAAATCTGGGTGTTTTGGTAAAAATTTACCAGGTCCATTTAAAGCCTCATGATACATAATTCTATTATTTGATTCGAATGATATATAAAATCCATTTTCTTTAACTCTGACTATTGATTCACTATCAACATTTCTTCCAGTTAAATGTTCTTTTTTGCTGCTAAAAAGTTGGCCCTGATCTTTAATATCAAAATCAAGTATTTTGTTTAAATTATCTCTGATTATTTTACCTTTGAAATAATAAGATTTATCACTAATAAGTACGAAATTCTCACCATTTTCGGATAATGTTATACCTGATATACCCCCGAAATTATTATTTTCATGTGTTATTAATTTAGATCCTAATAAATTTATTTCCCACTTATTTGTTGTTATTGAATATGTAAAGAAAGGAATTAAATAAAAAATTATAACAAGTAATAATAAATTCTTTTGCATTTTTTAAATATAGCTATCAAAATTATATTCAGAGGATATGGATCATATACGCTTTAGTTTATTATATTTTAGTTTATAAGTTATAAAGTCAGATAAAATATACATTATATAGATATACAAATGGTTTCACTTATTCAAATAATATCTGCTTTACTAAATATTGTTACATGGCTTGTAATTATTGATGTAGTAATGTCTTTGCTTATCCAATTTAGAATCCTTGACCAAAGGAATCAAATTGTGTCCCAAATTTGGTTATCAATTCGAAATGTATTAGAGCCACTATATTCAAGAATAAGATCTTTTTTACCTAAAACTATTGGATTTGATTTGGCACCAGCAGTTTTGTTGTTTGGAATATTTGCTATACAAACAATTATAAGAAATAATTTTAATCAGTATTAGTTTTTTTTAATTTCCTTAGTGCTAATAATCTTAATCTTAGTGCATTTAATTTAATAAAACCAGAAGCATCTCCTTGGTTGTAGGTACCCTCGTCATCTTCAAATGTGACTTGTTTTTCTGAATATAGGCTTTGCTTTGATTGTCTTGCAATTGATCTGACACTTCCTTTATATAGTTTCAGAGTAACTTCACCCTCCACGTATTTCTGACTGATATTGATAAGAGATTGTAACATTTCTCTTTCAGGAGAATACCAAAGTCCATTATATATAAGTTCAGAATATTTCGGCATTAATTCGTCCTTCAAGTGAGAAGCTCCTCTATCTAATGTAATACTTTCTATTGCTCTGCGAGCTTCAAGTAAAATGGTGCCACCAGGAGTTTCATAAATTCCTCTAGACTTCATTCCAATAAATCTACTCTCAACAAGATCTAATCTTCCAATGCCATGTTTGCTACCTAATTCATTTAATTTTTCTAGTAGACAATGTTTTTTCATTTCTTGGTCATTAATTGAAACCATATCTCCTGCTTCAAAATTTATTTTAATAATCTCAGCATTTTCTGGGGCATTTTCTGGAGAACAAGTTCTTTGAAAAACATATTCTGGTGCAATTTCTGAGGGATCCTCCAATACTTTACCTTCAGATGACGTATGTAGAATGTTAGCATCAACCGAAAACGGAGCTTCACCTTTTTTGTCCTTCGAGATAGGAATTTGGTTTTTTTCTGCGAACTCTAGTAATTTACTTCTACTATTTAAATCCCATTCTCTCCAAGGACTAATTATTTTTATATTTGGATTTAATGCATAACAGGACAGCTCAAATCTTACTTGGTCATTACCTTTTCCGGTAGCTCCATGAGAAACAGTGTCTGCGTTAACTCTACTAGCAATTTCAATTAACTTTTTTGAAATTAATGGTCTTGCAATTGCAGTTCCAAGTAAATACTGACCTTCGTATAATGCGTTTGATCTAAACATAGGAAAAACAAAGTCTCTTACAAACTCTTCTTTAAGGTCCTCAATAAATATATTTTCAGGTTTTACTCCTAAAAGAAGAGCTTTTTCCCTTGCAGGTTCAAGTTCTTCTTTTTGTCCTATATCTGCAGTAAAAGTCACAACTTCATAATTATAATTCAACTGTAGCCATTTTAAAATTATGGAAGTATCTAAACCACCTGAATAAGCTAAAACAACTTTCTTAGGTTTTCTATTCATCTTTAAAAACCTCCATATTAATTAAAAAAATATTAAATTTATTAAATAATTTTAATTTTATGGCAAGTAAATATGAAATCAATTTTTAAATCTATAAAGAAAGAAAATCAAATGAGATGTTACTTAATTGATTATTGACTATGTATATGCTTTAATTAATTTAATGAGTGAATTATTTAATTTTAATTTCAATATTACACCTAATGTTCGTTTTGGTTCTAACATATTATTATCCTCTTCAGCTGAAATAAAAAAAATTTTAGGGCCAAGAATATTAGTAGTCACAGATCCTTTATTATCTAAGTTAGGATTATATAAACCTTTAGTAGATCAGCTAATATCTAAAGGCGTAAAAATCAAAATTTTTGATAAGGTAAATGAAGACCCTTCAATTGAAAATTTAGAAACAGCAATTGAAGAAGCAACAGTTTTTTTAGCTACTGGTATATTAGGTTTTGGAGGGGGATCCCCAATGGATGTAGCAAAGTTAACTGCGTTATTGTTAGGATCAAATGATAAAATTGATGAAATTTGGGGAGTTAATAATGTTGTAGGCCCAAGATTACCACTCGCTTTAATACCTACAACTTCTGGTACAGGTTCTGAAGTAACGCCAATATCTATAATAACTTTATCAAACTATGAAAAAAAAGGTGTGTCATCAAAAGTTATAATTCCAGATTTAGCTTTATTAGATTCACATTTAACTGCTGATCTTCCATCTAAAACTACTGCTAGTACTGGAATAGATGCTATGGTTCATGCTATTGAGGCTTATACCTCTAAAAGTGCAAATAATAATCCAATCTCAAAAGCACTTGCTGAAAAAGCCCTTGATCTAATTGGGGGTTCAATTATTCAAGCAGTTCAAAATGGTAAAAATGATGAATTATCTAGAAACAAAATGTTACTAGGTTCATTGATGGCAGGGATGTCATTTGCAAATTCACCAGTTGCTGCAGTACATGCTTTGGCTTACCCCCTTGGAGGTAAATATAAAATTACGCATGGATTATCTAATGCATTAATCTTACCCTATGTTATCACTTTTAATATGAAAGATGAAGAAACAAGAAATTCATATCTTTATTTATCAGACATAATATTTCCTCAAATAAAGCATATTAAAAATTCCCAAGATAAATCTTTATTATTTATTAATGAGTTTATAAATTTGTCAAAAAGGTTTAATTTACCTACCACAATAAGAGAACTCGGTATTCCGAAAAAAGCGTGCAGAGAAATGTCTATTGAAGCAATGAAACAAGAAAGATTGTTGATAAATAATCCATTAAGCCTTTCACAAAATGACATTCAAAAAATTTATGAGCAAGCTTGGTGATAAAAAATATGGTTTTATATATATCCTATGCTTAGCTTTGCTCGCTTTTCAAATCAAAAATTTAATGAATATTTAATTATAGCTCATGGTCTTTTTGGTTCAAAAAAAAACTGGACAAATACAGCTAAATTTTTAAGTGAAAATCTTAATCTTGAAATAATAGTTGTAGATTTAAGAAACCATGGATCCTCATTTTGGTCTGATAGTCATGATTATTTATCAATGGCTAGTGATTTGATTGAATTATCAAAAAACTTTTCAAAAAAAGTAACTTTACTTGGACATTCAATGGGTGGTAAAGCAGCTATGTATGCTTGTCTTTCTTACCCAGAAATTTTTTACAAATTAATTGTTGTTGATATTAGTCCTTTAAATTATTCCTCTTCTGAGTTTATTAACTATATAGAAATTTTACAGAGATTGGATTTGACTAAAATTCAATCAAGAAAGGATGCTGACCTGGAGTTAGGAAGTCAGATAGTTGACAACAATATACGGTCGTTCTTACTTCAGAATCTTTTCAGAAAGGATAACGGTAATTATAGTTGGAAGGTCAACTTAGAAGCTTTAAAAAAAAATATACATCATATAATGTCTTTTCCAACCATTCAAAGTAGATTTGAAGGTAAGACTTTATTTATTAAAGGTGAAAGCTCTAATTATATAACTGAATCACATATTCCTAAAATTAAAAAATTTTTCCCTAACTCCAACCTGAAAAAAATTACGAGTTCAGGGCATTGGCCTCATGTTGAAAAACAAGATTTATTTAGAAAAGAGATTAAGAATTTTTTTCTTAGGAATTCATAAAATTCAAACTTTTTCAATTGCTAAAGCTATACCTTGTCCGCCTCCTATGCACATTGTTATTAAACCTAAAGTACCATCAATTCTTTCTAATTCATGTATAGCTTTTATTGTTAAGATTGCACCGGTTGCTCCAATAGGATGCCCCAATGCAATTGCTCCACCATTTGGATTTACTTTATTAGCGTTCAGGTTCAACTCTTTGGAAACAGCACAAGCTTGAGCAGCAAATGCTTCATTGCTTTCAATGACATCAAAATCTTTTTCAGATAATCCAGTTTTATCTAAAAGTTTTTTCACAGCGATTATAGGACCTATTCCCATTACCTCAGGTCTTACGCCTGAATGAGAATAACCTAATATTTTTGCTTTAACTTTTAACCCGTTCGATTTAGCGGCGGCGGCAGTACTAAGAACTAATGCAGCAGCTCCATCGTTTAAACCAGATGAGTTACCTGCAGTTACTGTCCCATTTTCCATAAAAACTGAATTTAGGCTTTTAAGACTTTCTGAATCTGTTTCTTTTGGATGCTCATCAACATTAAATATATTTTTTCTGACTTTAACATCTACGATTTGATTTTTAAAATAACCTTTTTCCAATGCATTAGAAGCTCTTATTTGACTTTCTAGGGAAAAACTATCTTGATCTTCTCTTGAAATTCCATATTCGCTAGCAACATTTTCTGCTGTGACTCCCATATGACCAGTACCAAAAGGACAATTTAGTGCTCCTAGCATCATATCTTCTACAGTAGTGTTACCCATTCTTTTACCCCACCTATTAGATTTTATAATGTGGGGTGAATTACTCATATTTTCTGATCCACCGGCAAGACCGAAATTAGAGTCACCTAATGTTAAACTTTGTATCACAGATACGATTGCCTGTAATCCAGATCCACACAAACGGTTCACATTCATTGCAGCAACACTCTTTGGTAAACCTGAATTTAAAGCTACAACTCTTGAAAGATACATATCTTTAGGTTCTGTATTAATAACATGACCAAAAGCAACTTGACCAACTTCATTTTTATCCACTTCCGAGATTTCTAGTGCTTTTTTTGCAACCACTGTTCCAAGTTCAATTGGTGAAACTGATTTTAGGGATCCTCCAAAACTACCAATTGCTGTTCTGGATCCGGATAATATAACAACTTCTTCTTGCATAAAAAATTTGTTCCTCATAATTTAAAACTTAAGTATTACAGTAATATATTTATAAAGTTTTTATAACTATAATATCTGAATAATATTAACAAATTTAAGTTTAGACAAATAATAAAATTTTTAATAAATAGAATGACCAGATTAGTTTATTTAAATGGAAAATTTCTTCCTGATGTAGAAGCAAATATATCAATTTTTGATAGGGGGTTTTTATTTAGTGACGCAGTTTATGAAGTTACAGCTGTTATTGATAAAAAATTAGTCTCTTGGGAAGGACATTTGAAAAGACTAAGGCATAGTTTGAAACAATTAAATATTGATTTTACAAAAACAAATGATGAACTTTTATTTATCCATAAAAAAATTATTGAACAGAACAATATAAGTGAAGGTTTAGTTTATTTACAAATATCTAGAGGTCAAGCTGAGCGTGATTTTGCATTTCCAGTCCAAGAAGTAGAGCCAACTATCGTTCTTTTTACACAACAAAAAAAAATAATTAATAATCAAAAAATATTATGTGGTGCAAAAGTTGTTTCTTGTCCTGATCTTAGGTGGGGAAGAGCAGATATAAAAACCGTTCAATTACTTTATGCTTCTATGATGAAACAAAAAGCACTTGACCAAGGGAAAGATGATGTTTGGTTTGTAAAAAATAATTTTATTACAGAAGGAAGCTCTAGTAATACTTTTATATTATCAAAAAGTGGGACACTCATTACAAATTCTCTTTCTTCTCAGATCTTGTCAGGCATTACAAGAAAATCAATTTTAGAATACTCCAAAAATGCTAATTTTATTGTTAAAGAAAAACCTTTCACAATTGAAGATACAAAAAATGCAAGAGAAGCTTTTTCTTGTTCATCTACAACTTTTGTAATGCCAGTAGTTGAAATTGATGAATTCAAGATAGGAGATGGATCTCCGGGGAAGCATACTTTAAGTTTACGTCAATTATATATAGATAATGTAAGAAAAGAATTAGTCTAAATTTGTTTCTTTATTTTTTTTCATAACTTTTTCTATATCCTGTAAATTTCTATTTTGTTGAAATTTGCTCTTCCACTCTTCGTATGGCATACCATAAATCAACTCCCTAGCTGAATCTTTATCTATATTTATACCTTGTTTTTCAGCTTCCTCGCTGTACCATCTAGATAAACAATTTCTACAAAATCCAGCAAGATCCATTAGATCTAAATTTTGTACATCAGTTCTTTGAGATAAATGATTAAGTAGCCTTCTAAATGTTGCTGCTTCTAATACTTCATTATTTTTTTTCATATTTTATAGGCTTTTATAATTTATATTAAAACAACGATAATATATATTTTTTTAAAATTATATAGCTAATTAGATGTTTATTTACCACAATACTTTCCTTTATCTTAGTGAAATGATAAAATTGTTAATTAATATATAAATTAATTTATTGTTCAATTAACAGTAGTTTATAAAAACAGGTTTAGATTTCTATGGTGAAGGGTTTAAGAAGAAACAGAAATGTCAAAATTGTTGCAACGTTAGGACCAGCATCAAGTTCTGAAGAAATGGTATTTAAACTATTTGAAGAGGGCGTTGATGTTTTTCGTCTTAATTTAAGTCATGGTTCACATGATGAAATAAAAAAAAGACATAAAATTATTAGAAAAGTTGAAAATGAATTTGGAAGACCAATTTGTATACTGGCTGATCTGCAAGGCCCAAAATTAAGATGTGGAGATTTTAAAAATAAAAAGGCTAAACTTGTTGTTGGTCAATCATTTATCTTTGATAAAGAAAAAGATCTTGGAAGTTCAAAAAGGGTTTATCTTCCAGAATTTGAAGTTTTTAAGAGTTTAAAAAAAGGATCAAAAGTTCTTGTTAATGACGGAAAAATAAAACTTATTGTGAAAGAAGTGAGTAAAAAATTTGTTATTACAGAAGTATTAGTTGGTGGTATTATTTCAGATAAAAAGGGAATAAATGTTCCTGACCAAATTTTACCATTGTCAGCTCTCTCAAAAAAAGACTTAAGTGATTTAGAATTTGTTTGTGACTTAGGAATAGAATGGTTAGGTCTTTCTTTTGTTCAAAGAGCTGAAGACATAAAAGATGCAAAAAAATTAGTTCGCGGAAGAGCAGCAATTTTATCAAAAATTGAAAAACCGTCAGCAGTAGAAGCATTTGATGAGATTTTAGAAGAAACTGACGCAGTTATGGTTGCACGTGGAGATTTGGGAGTTGAGCTGCCAATTGAAACTCTACCACCTATTCAGAAAAGATTAGTGAAACAGTGTAGAGATTCAGGCAAACCAGTTATTGTAGCAACTCAAATGATGGAAAGTATGGTGAACTCGCCTGTGCCAACAAGAGCTGAAGTGTCTGATGTTGCACAAGCAATTTATGAAGGTGCAGATGCTGTAATGTTGTCTGCAGAAAGTGCTGTAGGTAATTTCCCTATGGAAGCAGTTAAAACTATGAATAGCATAGCAACTGAAGTTGAAAAAGAAAAAACATATCGTCAAGTTATTGAGTCTTCAAGAATTCCTTTGAAAGGTGATGTATCAGAGGCAATCACAGTTGCTGCCAGAGAGGTCGCTGAAACGACTAATGTTAAAGTAATTTGTTGTTTCACAGAAACGGGTTCAACAGCTTCGCTTACTGCTCGTGAAAGGCCAAAAGTACCTATAATTACCCTTACTCCTAAAATTACAATAGCTAGGAGATTAACATTACATTGGGGTTTACACTGTATAATAACAGAAGAACTCACTAGATTTAAAATGGCAGTTGTAAATGCCGCAAAAGCAGCAAGAACTTACGGATTTGCAAATAATAACGATAAAATTATTGTGATAGCAGGTGTTCCATTTAATGTATCAGGTACCACTAACATTCTCCGAGTAGCACCAGCTGATGAAAAAAAAATATTTGAAGGAGAAAGTAGTTAATATTTATGTTTAAGCTTATTAAACGTAAATCACTTTTTTGTCTTGCAAATTTTTTTAATAAATACTAAGAAATGAAAAATTAAAGGAATGGTTACATAATGCCAAAAATGAAAACAAAATCTGGTGCAAAAAAACGATTTAAACCTACAGCTTCTGGTATGTTAAAGGCGGCTCAGGCTGGTAAGAGACACGGTATGATAAAACGTTCAAGAAAATTTATTAGAAATGCTCGAGGTACAACTACACTTTCAAAAGCTGATGAAGGTATTGTCAAAATTTATATGCCATATGCTAGGTAAAGGATAATAAATGTCACGAGTTCGGCCTGGTCCAGTAACAAAAGCAAGACACAAAAAAATACTTAAAGCAGCTAAAGGATACTATGGTGCTAGAAGTAGAACTTTTAAAACGGCGTCTCAGGCGGTAGATAAAGCTCTTCAGTATGCTACAAGAGATAGAAGAGTTAAGAAAAGAACATTTAGATCATTATGGATTCAAAGAATAAATGCAGCTGTTAGGGAATTAGAGCCTTCTCTAAACTATAGTAAATTTATAAATGGTTTAGCAAAAGCGAACATTTCGGTAGACAGAAAAATATTATCAGAACTTGCTGTTAATGAACCTGAAACTTTTAGGAAGTTTTTCGAAATTGCAAAATCGAAGATAGCATAGTCTATTTTTTTTAAAATTTAAGACAGATAATAGTTAAGTCCATGAATTGAATTTTGTGCATTTGAAACCAAATGAGATGGGGCTATTTATGAGTGAAGTAAAAAAAATCGAAAAAAACATTTTAAAATTAATATCAAGTTCTAAAAGCTTAGATGAATTGGAGAAAATAAGGGTAGATGCTCTTGGAAAAAAAGGAATAGTATCCAATCTTTTGAAATCTATTGGTTCAATGAATGAAAAAGAAAGAAAAGTAAAAGCCTCATTATTTAATTCTCTTAAAGATAAAATTATACAAAATATAGAAAAAAAGAAAAATCTTATTTATGAAAATATCATTAATGAAAAGATTTCTACAGAATGGTTGGATTTAACAAGACCAACAAGGCCTGATAATAGAGGAAAAATCCATCCTATTAGCCAAGTTACTGAAGAAATCATTGAAATTTTTTCAGATTTAGGATTTTCTATTGCAGAAGGTCCTCAAATAGAGAGTGATTGGTATAACTTTGATGCTTTAAATATACCTCCAGAACATCCTGCAAGACAAGAATTTGATACTTTTTATGTTAAAAATAATAGTGACATAATAGCTGAACCAAATGTTCTTAGAACACATACTAGTCCTGTCCAAATTAGACATATGGAAAAAAAAAATGGAGTTCCATGCAGAATAATAGTTCCTGGTAAAGTCTTTAGGTCAGATTATGATCAAACGCATACTCCAATGTTTAACCAACTTGAAGGTCTAGCAATTGATACTGATATAAATATGAGTCACTTAAAATGGACTTTAGAAGAATTCTGCCGTGCTTTTTTTGATATTGATAATGTATCATTAAGATTTAGGTCTAGCCACTTTCCTTTTACTGAACCAAGTGCAGAAGTTGACATAAGATGTTCTTGGGTTGATGGTTTATTAAAGTTAGGTCAAGGTGACAACTGGTTAGAAATTTTAGGGTCAGGAATGGTTCATCCTAATGTTTTAAACGCTTGTAATGTAGATCCTGAAAAGTATCAAGGTTTTGCTTTTGGCATGGGGATAGATAGACTTGCTATGTTAAAATATGGTATCCCTGATTTAAGATCTTTTTTTGAAAGTGATTTTCGTTGGCTTGATCATTATGGCTTTGATCCCTTAAATAAACCTTCTATTCATAATGGACTTTGAATTTTTTTAATTTTTTTTTTGGTATTGTTGATTATGAAATTTTCTATAAGTTGGTTAAAAACATATCTTGATTTTAATGAAAATATTGAAGTCTTAGTCGATTGTTTAAATGATTTAGGCTTAGAGGTAGAGAGTATAGATGATCCTACCGATATTTATAATGATTTCATAGTTGGAAAAATTGAACATTTTGAAAAACATCCAAATGCTGACAAATTAAAGATTTGTAAAGTATTGTTGGGACAAGATACAAAAAAAATAATATGTGGTGCTAACAATATTAAAACTGGTATGGGAGTTGTAGTAGCTCTTCCAGGTACTTTTATTCCTGGTTTAGGTAATAAGATTTCTATTGGAAAAATCAGGGGCGTGGAAAGCCATGGTATGATGTGCTCTGAATTAGAGTTAAATTTATCTGAAGAACATGATGGAATAATAAGTTTGAATAATCCAAATGTTGGTGGTAATTTCAGTGATTGGTTGAAATTAAATGATCCAAACAAAATCGATCCAGTTTTAGAAATTGCAATTACTCCAAATCGACCAGATGCTTTAGGTGTTTATGGAATTGCTAGAGACTTACATTCCAAAGGTTTTGGAAAATTAATTCCAAGAAAGATTAGCAACATACCTACCACATATGACAGTCCAATAAACATATTTCTTGAAAGTAATGTGTCTAGAAAAGATTGCCCATATTTTGTTGGAAGATATATTAAGGATATAAAAAATACGCCTTCTCCTGGTTGGCTAAAAAATAGACTCAAAAAAATCGGGCTTCGTCCGATTTCAGGAATAGTCGATTTAACTAACTTTTTAACATTTGATAGTGCTAGGCCATTACATGCTTTTGATGCAGATAAGTTAAATGGTGATTTAATTATAAGAAAAGCAATAAATGGAGAAGAATTAGAAGCTTTAGATGGTAATACATATAAACTTGATAATACTATGACTGTTATAGCAGATAGTAAGAGTGTTCAAGCTATTGGTGGGATAATTGGTGGAAACAAAAGTGGTTGTTCAGAAAACACGAAGAATATTTTTATAGAATCTGCTTATTTTGATCCTATATCTACTGCAAGGACAGGTAGAAAATTAGGTTTGATAACAGATGCACGATATAGGTTTGAAAGGGGCATTGATTCATCTTTTACAGAGAACGGTTTAGAATATTACACCCAATTTGCAATAAACTTATTAGGAGGAAAACCCTCTAATCTAGTAATTTCAGGAAAAGACCCATTTAAAGCAAAAACCTTTGAAATGAGCTTTAACAAAGTAGAAAAAGTAACTGGAATTAAAATCCCAATTGAAAAACAAGTTGATATTTTGCAAAAACTAGGTTTTTTAGTGAAGAAAAAAACTAATAAGTTAATAGTAAGTCAGCCAAGTTGGCGCCCTGATATTTCAGGTGAGATTGATTTAGTTGAAGAAATAATAAGAGTTACTTCTCTCAATAAGTTGATATCAAAACCATTACCCAGAAAAAAATCGGGAGTATCTACTTGCAGTTTTAATAAATTGCAAAGAAATGTTAGCAAAATTAGACGTTTTTTGGCATCAAAAGGTTTGAAAGAAACTATTAACTATAGTTTTATTGATAAAAATAGTGCAGAAATTTTTGACGAAAATAATAATTTAGTTATGCTCTCTAATTCTTTAAGTTCAGAGATGACGCACTTAAGACCTTCTTTAATACCTGGTTTGCTAAAAGCAACAAAAAAAAATCAGGCACGTGGATTAACTGATCTAGCATTTTTTGAAATCGGACAAACTTTTTATGGATCTGAACCCGGAGAAGAAAAGCTTGAATTAAGTGGTATATTTTCTGGCAATAATGAGGAAAGGAATGCTTTTAATAATGAACGCCCTTTCGATATCTTTGATGCAAAGTTCTGCATAGAACAATCACTACATTCAGTAGGTATTAATCTTAATAGTTTAGTTATAGATAGAGAGGTCCCAGATTATTTCCATCCAAATAAGTCAGCATTTTTAAAATTGGGCAAATTTAAAAAACTAGGAGTATTTGGAGAATTAAATCCAAGGCACACAAACATTTATGGTTTTAAAAATAATCCTATTATTTTTTCAATTTTTTTAGAGGAACTAAAAGATAATAAAGAAAAACTTAAAAAGGTAAAATTTGAAAACTCAACTTATCCTTCAGTAGTTAGAGACTTTGCGTTTGTTGTAGATGAAAAAATAGAAGTTCAAAATATTATTAAAACAATAAAAAAAATTGATACAGAACTTATTGTTGCAATAAAACTTTTTGATGTATTTGAAGGAAAAAAAGCATATCAACAAATTGGAAATCATAAAAAATCTTTAGCTTTTGAGATAACTATACAGTCAAAATTTAGGACATTAAAAGAAAGTGAAATTGAGCAATTGTCTCAAAAAATTATATCCAATGTTTCAGAATTAACAGGTGGTAGTTTAAGATAATAATAGATTATATCACTTGTACTCAATATTAGTTATTTCATAATTCTTTGTACCGCCCGGGGATTTTACTTCTACACTATCTCCGGTTTCTTTACCTATCAATGCTCTTGCTAATGGAGATCTAACATTTAACTTATTTTTTTCAATATTTGCCTCTGCCTCACCCACAATTTGGTATATCTTTTGTTCTTCTGTATCTTCATCAATAATCGTAACTGTTGCAGAAAACTTTATACTACCAGAGAGTTTTTTTGGATCTATAACTTCAGCTAAACTTATAATTCCTTCAAGTTCTTTAATTCTCCCTTCGATAAATGATTGTTTCTCTCTCGCAGCGTGATATTCAGCATTTTCAGAAAGATCACCATGTTCTCTTGCTTCAGCTATAGCTTTAATAATTTTTGGGCGTTCATTACTCTTTAGTATTTTTAACTCTTCATTTAAAGTTTCGAAGCCAATCAAAGTGAGAGGTACTTTATCCATACTTATCTCCGTTTAATTTTAAAAAACAATCCATTGAAAATATCTATCTTTGTAAAATCTTCCAATTTTCAAAGTTTAAAAAACTATGACAAAAAGTGGCACTTTAAATTAATTTAATAACAACTATAATATTAAAAATTAAATCAAAATTACTTCATGTGTCAAGAAATGCTATATTTAGGAGATTTATATGTCGGAATCTAAAAGAGAGTACATAGAATACGATGTTGTTATTGTTGGCGCTGGTCCTGCTGGATTATCAGCAGCAATCAGATTAAAACAACTTAATCCTAATTTACAAGTGGTAGTTTTAGAAAAAGGTTCAGAAGTAGGGTCTCATATAGTTTCTGGAGCTGTAATTGATCCGATCGGTTTAAATAAACTTCTCCCAAATTGGAAGGAAATGAATTCTCCAATAAAAACCGAAGTCAAAGAGGATAAGTTTTATTTTCTAGGTCCAGCTGGTAGCATTCGTATCCCAAATTTTTTAATGCCCCCCTTAATGTCTAATGATGGAAACTACATTGTTTCAATGTCGAAAGTATGTAGATGGCTATCTAAACAAGCAGAAGAATTAGGCGTGGAAATTTTTCCTGGAATGTCTTGCTCTGAAGTTATTTATGGAAAAAACAACGAATTAAAAGGAGTTGTTGCTGGAGAATTTGGTAAAAACCCCGAAGGGGAACCTGGACCAATGTATGAGCCGGGCATGGAAGTGATTGGAAAATATATATTTTTAGCAGAAGGAGTAAGAGGATCATTAACAAAAAAAATTATCAAGAACTATGATCTTTCTAAAAATTCTGATTTTCAAAAATATGGCATTGGAATCAAAGAAGTATGGGAAGTAGATCATAGTAAACACAAGGAAGGGCAAGTTTTACATACAATGGGTTGGCCTTTAGGAAATAATACTGGTGGTGGGTCTTTTTTGTATCATGGTAGTGATAATCAAGTTTTTGTTGGTTTTGTTGTTCATTTGAATTATAAAAACCCGTATCTATTTCCTTATAAAGAATTCCAAAGATTTAAACATCATCCACTGATTTATGATTTACTTAAGGGAGGGAAACGTATTGAATATGGGGCAAGGGCAATAAGCGAAGGTGGAATTCAATCAATCCCAAAGCTATCATTTCCTGGTGGAGTTTTAATTGGCTGTGCCGCTGGTTTTGTTAATGTACCTAGAATCAAAGGTAATCATAATGCAATTTTGTCTGGAATAGCAGCAGCAGAAGCTGCAAATATTGCAATTCTTGATGGAAGATCTAATGATACCCTTCACGAATATGAGAATAAAATAAAAAAAGGGCCTATTTATAAGGATTTAACACCAGTAAAAAACGTAAAGCCATTGTGGTCTAGATTAGGTCTTTTCCTTGGTATTATTTTTGGCTCAATTGATATGTGGTTTGCTAACATTTTTGGCATAAATTTGTTTGGAACATTAAAACATAAATACTCTGATCATTCATCCCTAGAACCCCTTAAGAAGCATAAATTAATTGAATATCCCAAATCAGATGGTAAAATAAGCTTTGATCGTCTTGATAGTGTTAGCTATTCTGGTACTTCTCATAGTGACGGTCAAGAATGTCATTTGAAACTCAATGATTATTCAATTCCGTTAAAATTTAATTTGCCTAATTATGACGAACCGGCACAACGGTATTGTCCTGCAGGTGTATATGAGGTAGTTAAGAGTGAAGATGAGGAATTAAGATTTCAAATTAATTATCAAAATTGCGTTCATTGCAAAACCTGTGATATAAAAGATCCTAGTCAAAATATTACATGGAAAACTCCTCAAGGTGGGGAAGGACCTAATTATTCTTGTATGTAAAAATAAATAAATCAAAACTAAAATTTTTTGTAAAAAACTTTTTGAAGCTTCTTAATTATCTACTTTTAGCATCATTAATTACAGTTAGCTTCTTTTCTCATTCAAATAGTAACTCTATATCAGGTTCAATACTTGCTTCAAGATTTGCTTCGTCTATAAATGACTTTGATAAATCTGCAGAATACACATTAGATATTCTAAAAAATGGCATTAGAGATTCTTCATATTATAATGATGCTCTTTTATATTTAGTAGCATCTGGAAGTTTCGATTCTGCTTTCAAGTTATCGAAAGAAATGTTTGATCTAGGTTTAAGATCACCCGCTCTTAGTTTAGTGATGATAATTGAAAAGGTAAAAAAGAAAGAATTTGAAGATAGTCTTTTATTAATAAGTTTATTTCAAGACGATCTACCACCTGTGTTAATTTATTCATTAAAAGGTTGGATTAATTTATATCAAGATAAATTAGATACTTCATTGATTGAATTTAACAATCTAGGTATTACCGATTTGAAGTTTGATTTGGGGTCTTATTATTCGGCAATAGCTTATACTAAAAAAGGTCATAATGAAAAAGCTTTAAAAATTCTTATGGATAAGAATACAAATTTTAAAGTTTTTGGTAAAATTTTTGAAATATTCAAATATGAAGTCACAACATTAAGTGGTGATGTTGAAAAAGCTAAAAATGCTTTGAAAATTTCAATTGCTGAATACCCAAATGATATAACTTTAAAAGAATTACACAGAAACTCAAAAGAAAATTGGTATGAAAATTATCAAATTTTTAAAAATCAATTTAGTGGTATATCCGATACTTTATTACTTTTTGCAAGAGGTGAAAGCAGACAAATTAATCAAAAACTAGTTGAATTATTTTATTGTCAATTGGCTTATTTTTTAAATGATAAAGATGCTCGATATAAACTTAGGTTAGCAATTGCACTAAATGATACTGGATTATTTAAAGAAGCTGAAAAACTTTTAAACTCTATTCCAAGTTCAGATTTATTTTATATTGAGTCTAGATTACTTTTGGCGAATATGCTTTATGAAACTGGAAAAACAAGAAAATCAATAGATTTATTGAAAAATCTTTCTGAAACCAAATATAATTCTCCTGAAATATTTGAATTAATGGGAAATATTTATAGATATAATGAAAATTTTAAATTGGCTGAAATTTCATATTCAAATGCTATAAGTTCAAATAAGGTTTCTGAATTTAATAACCAAAATCTATGGCTTTTATATTTTTTTAGGGGAATTACATTAGAGCAACAGAAGAATTATAAAAAATCTAAACAGGATTTAAGGAATTCTCTTTCATTGAGTCCTAATCAGCCTCAAGTATTAAATTATTTGGGTTATATGTTAATAGAGCAAAAAGAGAATTTGAACGAAGCATTAGAAATGATCAAAAAGGCTATCAATATTAGTCCTCAAAGTGGATATATAATTGATTCATTAGCATGGGGATTGTATCAATTAGGTAGGTATTCTGAGGCAATAGAACCGATGGAAAGAGCTATTGAATTAGAGCCGGAAGATCCAATAATCAATGATCATCTTGGTGATGTTTTGTGGAAAATTGGTAGAAAAAGGGAAGCTTATTTTCAATGGAAAAAGGCTTTGCTTTTTAATCCTACAAAAGAGTTGAAAATTGAAATCCAAAAGAAAATTAGTTTTGGATTAGAATAATTGAAAATTTAAACTGATGAATATTACTAAATTTAATTCAGTATCTCGATTAAAAGTAAATCTTTATTTACATATAGTGGGTAAAAGAAATGATGGATATCATAATCTTGATAGCCTTGTAGCTTTTCCTGAATTTGGTGATGAAATTACGGTATCTTCTTCTGAAAATTTAAATTTAAAAATTACCGGAAAATTAAAAAAAGAATTAGATATTAACAATAACTTAATTATGAAAGCAATAAAGTTATTAAAAAATAATAAAAAGGGAGCAGATATACATCTAAAAAAAAATATTCCCATTTCAGCAGGATTGGGAGGCGGTTCTTCAAATGCCGCTGTCACATTAAAATTATTGTCTAAACTGTGGGAAGTACCTTTACCTTCAGTAAATGAACTTGTATTACTTGGATCAGATATTCCTGTATGCATGAACTGGAATTTACAAAGAATGCGTGGTATTGGAGATATTAATAGCGTTGTAAATTTTCCAGGCTGTTTGTGGATTGTATTATTAAATGATGGGTACAAAGTCCCAACTAAATTTATTTTTGAATCATTAAGTAAGACTGAGAATTCTGATGAATTCAACATTCCTAAATTTAGTAATATAAAAGAATTATTAAATTTTTTAAAAACAACTAGAAATGATTTAGAAATTACAGCAATAAAGTTTTTTCCTGCTATAAAGACTTTATTAGAAAGTTTTAATCAAACAAACAATTGCCTATTTTCAAGAATGTCAGGATCAGGTTCTACTTGTTTTGGATTATATGAGAAAAAAAATGAGGCTGAATTAGCTAAAAAGCAGCTTCTTAAAACTTTCCCTAAAGCTTGGGTGAAAGTTGCAAAAATATTTTCATAATTTTCTTAAAATAATATTGTCACAAATTTCTTCTAATAGTTTCTTTAGTTTATTGTTAGGAATTGATAATAATGATTTTTTTGCCATTTCTGACCATTTTATCGCCTCATTTTTTGTACTCTCTAATGAGGAGTATTTGTTTAAAATATTTAACAGAGTATCAAAATCATCTTTTGATTTCTTAGGTTTTTTGAACAGATTCTTAATATTTAGGCAGTCTAACTTTGTTGCTTTACTTAACGTAAAAATAATTGGAAAAGTTAACTTTGAATTATAAAAATCATTCCCTACATCTTTTCCCATTAATTTTGTATTCCCTTTGTAATCCAGATAATCATCAATAAGCTGAAAGCTAATTCCAAAAGCTCTACCATATTCTTTAAAACATTTTATGTGCTCAATATTATTAGTAGCTAACATAGCACCAGTTTCACAGGCAGCAGAAAATAAAATAGCAGTCTTTCCTTCAATAATTTTAAAATAAGTCTTCAAATCAATATCAATATTTCTGATATTAGTTAATTGTAATACTTCACTTTCAGTAATTAAAGCAGCAGTATTAGACAATACTTCTAAAATATTTAAAGAGTTAGTGGAAACCATTAATTGAAAGGCTCTTGAAAATAAGAAGTCACCAACCAAGACGGAGGATTTATTGTCCCAGAGAATATTTGCTGTTTTTTTCCCTCTGCGTGTAGAGCTTTCATCAACCACGTCATCATGTAACAAGGTAGCAGTATGTATAAATTCAATGGTTGCTGCTAATGTTATGTGTTTATTTGATTTGTAGTTCAAAGTTTCAGCAGAGGCTATGCACATAAGAGGTCTTAACTTTTTTCCGCCTGAGGAAAATATGTGTTTTGTAATTTCAGGTATTCTGGGTGCATTCTCTGATTTCATCATTTTTAAGCTCAATTGATCTACTAATTCGAGTCTACCATAAAGTAACTTTTGCAATTCATTTATTGGATCAATTGATGACATAAGATTTTTGCTTTATTGATTTAAAATATAAGATTTAAATAAGCATAATAAAAATATTTACTATTAAAAATTCTTAATTAATAAATAAATACTTTATCTGAGTATCAAATTTAAATAATAATTTTATTTTATATGGATAAGCAACATTCAGAAATAACAGATGATACTTTTTTAGGTGGAAAACTAAGTTTATTTCAACCAAAAAAAGGATTTAGAGCTGGATTAGATTCTGTTTTGCTTGCAGCGTCAATTAATGCTCAATCAGGTGATAAAATTTTTGAAATTGGTGCAGGCGTAGGTGTGGTATTATTTTGTTTAATGCAGAGGGTATCAAACTTAAATGCAAAAGCAATTGAAATTAATGAAGAATATTACTCTTTATTAGCAATCAATGCTAAAAGAAATAAATTTAAACCTAATCTATTACTAGGAGATTTCTGGTCTAATCCAAATTTAAAAAATGAAAATTTTGACCATATTTTTTTTAATCCACCATACTACCCATTTAATAGTTTCAAATCATCTAACAATAAACTACTAAATATTGCTATTTTTGAATATCCTAACTTACTTAAAAAAATGCTAACTTTCTCACTTAGACGATGTAAATCATATGGTTATATAACTTTAATTCATAGGCCAGCAAAGATCTTAGAAATTTTGTCAACACTAAGTAGTGGAGCCGGCGATATAAAAATTTTACCGATTCTTGGTTCAAATTCCAAAAATATATCGAGAATAATTATTAGAGCACGAAAATCTGCAAAAGGAGAGACAAAGATATTGAGTCCCCTTAATTTATATCAAAATTTTAATCAATCAGATAAAAAAAAACATTATACATCAGAACTAGAAGATATATTAAAAAATGGTAGGGCATTAAGTTTATAAAAATTATTTCCAACAGCAATTTTTTAGTATAAGATAAAAAATTATATAATGGGGGATCACATTTTAGGAGGTTCCTATGGCTTTAGAGAATTATGTTGATGAGCTTAAAAAAAAACATGCTAAACTTTCACTCAAAGTTGATCATGAACAAAAAAAGCAGTTTCCTGACAATCTGCTTTTATCTTTATTAAAGAAGGAAAAATTAATCTTAAAAGAAAAAATTTATAGAAAACTAAATCACTTTAAGCGCTTTTAAAAGGGTTGAAAAAACAATCCTATTATTAGTAACATAATTTAGCGATTTTATTCCTTTGATACCTACGTCAATAGGTATAGTTTTTCCTAACCTTCTATTGATAATCATTTTAAGACAATCCCTTTTGAACTCAGGATGACTCTGAATTGTAATAACACTGGGATTTTCAATGTCATCATAGCATAAAATTGAATAAGGACAAAAATTTGATCCGAAAATTGTAAATGCGTTTTTTGGTTTAACAACTATTTGATCCTGGTGACTAGTATAGCCTGAAAAGAAATCACCAATATCGTTAGACCATTTGGGGTTTAATATTCTCCGGTATTCATGTACGCCAACTCCCCAGCCTTTTTCAGATTTTGTTACCTTACCACCTAACACTTCTGCAATTATCTGATGCCCAAAGCATATTCCAAGAATTGGTGATTTTTTTAAATAAATTTGATAAATTAATTTTTTAAGTTTACTTATCCATTCAATTTTTTCATATACTCCATAAGCTGAACCTGTAATCAACCACAAATCAGTATTATCTAAATTCTTAGGTAATTTTTCATTTGTCAAATCAAAAATTTTTAGAACATGTTTAATACCAATTTCTTTAAATAAATTAGAAAACATTCTCGGATAACTACCAAATTTTTCTTCAAGTTGTGTTGGTAATTTTCCTGTTTCTAAAATAGATATTCTTAGGCAGCCATTCAATCAATTAATCCTAAATATTTTTTTCAATTAATCTAAGAAATAATTTTTCTACTTCTTTTTTTGACCAATCAATTGGTCCAATCAGTTGGCCTAAATTTTTACCACTTTTGGAAACAATAATTGAATAAGGTAATCCTATTACGCCTAATTTCAAAGCTAACTTTCCATTAGGATCCCTGTAGTTTATTAGGTTTGTCAGTTCATATTTATCAAAAAATTCAGAAATTTTTTTTGGGTTATTTCTTCCAGTTGCAATTGTAATTACTCTAAGTTTTTTTTCATTAAATTCGGATTGTAATTCATTCAGTAAAGGCATTTCGTCAGTACATGGTTTGCACCATGTGGCCCAAAAATTTATCAATAATAAATTATGTTCTAGTTTTAAAATATCAACTTGTTTTTCATTATTGTCTAACACTAACAAATCTTTAATGACTATTGGATTTTCATTAAACATAATTTTTTTAGTTTCATCAGAAAATACAAAAGAGTTATTTGCAAAAAATAGTATGAACGAGTATAAAAAAAGGATAATTTTTAATACCATTTTAAATCTTCTTAATAAAACTATAACCAATATTTAGAGGTGATAATGTCAGATAAATCATCACATGATATGAACTTAATGTGGGGTGGTCGATTTTCAAGCCAAACAAGCAACATTATGGAAAAATTAAATTCCTCAATTGATACTGATCATAGAATGGTTTTTCAAGACATAAATGGTTCGATTGAACATGTAAAGATGTTGAGACTTCAAAAAATAGTATCTTCTAAAGTTTGTGATAATATCCTAAGAGGTCTTAAAATCATAAAAAATGAAGTAAAAAAAGGAAAATTTGAATATAGTAAGAAGTTTGAAGATATTCACATGAATATAGAAAAAAAGTTGCATGACTTAATTGGAGATGATGCCGGTTACTTACACACTGCCAGATCTAGAAATGATCAAGTTGCAACTGATTTTAAAATGTGGATAAGGGATGCAATAGGTGATTTAGATTTAAAAATCAAAAAAAACATGAAAACTTTTTTAGCTATTGCTGATAAAAACTTTAACTCAATAATGCCTGGTTTTACTCACCTACAATCTGCCCAACCAGTAACATTTGGTCATCATATGCTTGCTTACATTGAAATGTTTAGTAGGGATAGGGATAGGTTATATGATGTAAAAAAAAGATTAAACGAATGCCCTTTGGGTTCCGCTGCTTTGGCAGGTACTTCTTTTCCAATTGATCGTTTTTTAACTTCAAAAAATCTTGGTTTTGACAGGCCTACTGCAAATAGTATAGACTCTGTTTCAGACAGAGATTTTGCTCTTGAGTTTTTATCCACTGCTAGTATCTGTGCAACACACTTAAGTCGACTTGCTGAAGAACTTGTTATTTGGGTAAGTGATGGATTTAAATTTATTAAAATATCTGATAGGTTTTCTACTGGTTCATCAATAATGCCACAAAAAAGAAATCCTGATGCTGCAGAATTAATCAGGGCAAAGGTAGCAAATATAACAGGCACACTATTTTCTTTGTTCACGATTTTGAAGGGATTACCCTTAGCCTATTCTAAAGACCTTCAGGAAGATAAAAAGCTTGTTTTTAGTGCTTATGATAATTTATCTCTTATGCTTGAAGTCATGAATGGTATGATGAAAGAAATCACAATAAATAAACAGTTCTTAAAAAAAGCTGCAAAATCTCGCTTCATAACGGCAACTGATTTAGCTGATTATTTAGTAACTAATTTTAATTATAGTTTTAGAAAATCGCATAATATTGTTGGCAAGTTAGTTCTTAAAGCGGAAAGCTTAGGTTGTGATTTAATTAATCTTGAATTGGCTGAATTTCAAAAAATAAATCCAGATTTTGATAAAAATGTATATAAAATTCTTTCTGTTGAAAATTCTGTAAATATAAGATCTTCTTATGGAGGGACATCTCCATCTGAAGTAAAAAAGAGAATTAGAGAATGGCAAAAAAAATTAAAATAATTAATAAATTTATTAGTTTAATTTTAATAGGCTTTTTAATAAGCTGTGGTGTGAAAGGTGATCCACAAATCCCTAAATCTCATAGTATAAATAGACTTGATCATTAATTATTAAATAAAAAAGATAAAAATATGTCAAAAATTAACATAAAAAAAATTAATGACTTCTTCACTTATAGAAATGATTTTTTACATATAGAAGATGTCTCCATAATGGATATTTCAAAAACTATTAAAACTCCTTTTTATGTATATTCAACTTCATCTTTAAAAAAACGTTATATTGATCTCTCTTATAGCTTAAAAAAAATAAGGCACTCATTATATTTTTCAGTAAAGTCAAATTCAAATCTTGCTGTGTTAAGGGTTTTATCACTATTAGGTTCTGGAATGGATGTAGTTTCTGCAGGAGAATATCTACGGGCAAAAAAGGTTGGTGTTTGTGGAGATAAAATTGTCTTTTCGGGTGTAGGAAAAACTTATGATGAGATAAAAATTGCTTTAGCAAACGGTATAAGACAGTTTAATGTTGAAAGTATACCCGAAATTACGTTGATCAATAAAATCGCTGTTGAATTAGGAACAATAGCTCCAATATCAATAAGAGTAAATCCTGATGTTGATGCCCAGACGCATGAAAAAATCATGACTGGTAAATCTGAAAATAAATTTGGTATACCCATAAATTCTACATTAGGAATTTATGAAAAGGCTTCTAAATTAAGTAATATTAAGGTCGTTGGTATAGATGTTCATATTGGAAGTCAAATAACAGATCTTACACCTTTTGAAACTGCTTTTATTAAAATTGCAAAACTTGTTGGTCAAATTAGAGAAAAAGGTCATTCAATAGATAGAGTTGATATAGGGGGAGGGCTTGGTATAAGTTATTCTTCTAGTAAAAGAGATCCAATTTCTACTGACAATTTTGCAATAATGCTGACTAAAATTTTTAAAGATATGAATGTTGAAATTCAAATTGAGCCTGGTAGATTTATATCAGGAAATTCGGGTCTTTTAATTACTTCTGTTGTTTATCTAAAAGAGGGTCAAAATAAAAATTTTCTTATAATTGATGCAGGAATGAATGACCTCGTGAGACCAGCTATGTACGATGCTGAACATGAGTTCTTAACAATAAAAGACAATTTGAATGATAATAATAAAATATTAGTAGATATTGTTGGACCAATATGTGAAAGTTCAGATGTTTTTTTAAAAAATAAAAAGTTACCAAAGCTGGCTAGTGGAGATTATTTGGCAATCTATTCTGCTGGAGCCTATGGGGCAGTTATGTCTTCAGAATATAATTCTCGTCCATTAATTCCCGAATTGTTGGTACATGAAAACTTAGTTTCAGTTGTAAGAAGTAGACCAAAAATAGAAGATGTAATCAAAAGAGATCAAATTCCTTATTGGTTAAGATAACTTTATAAAGTTTATTAATTTTTTTAAAATCAAAGAAAGGTTTATTATAAGATTATCAGTATAGTCAACTAATATCGAAATTTTTTCAAAAAACTTCGGATTAATTGCTTTTATAAAATCTTGATTTTTGTAAATAACTACTAGGCCTAAAACTAAAAACCCAACAAAAAAGAAACCAATGTAGGTTTTATTTATACCAGCTTTATTTTTTTTAAATCCTTTTTTTTCATTTGAATTTAATTTATCCCTAATCTTTCCAACTCTATTCATGGAATTTGATACATTTTGATGTTTATGTTCTAGGAGCTTATTTTGTTCAATTTCAGAGAGTGCTAAAGAAGACAAAAACTCCTTTTCTAAGTCCTTACTTAATAAAGTTGGTTTTGTTGATTTATCGTTATTTTGGTTATTATTAAATGAATTTCTAATAAAATTTTGTCGCTTTTGTAATTCATTTGAGAAGTCTTTTTCTATTTTTAATTCGTTAATCTTTCCATTTGAATATTGAATCCAAAATGATTTACAGCTAAAACACTTAACTTTTCTTCCATTTTCAGATATCAAGTCTTCTTTGATTTGATAATTTAAATTACATTTTGGACATATGATAATCATAGTAGTTTTTATTATAATTAAAAATATTAGTTTTTTTATTTTTTTATAGCGATTTAACTTTATTTGTTGCTTTGATGATTTAGTATTAAATTGATCACATTATTTTTAAAATTTGGATACACTTAATGAAAGTAATTATATCTACAATGAGAGGATTAATAAATGATATATTGATTTTTTTTTCGATGTTTATTTTAGGTATTATCGGTCTACCTTTTTCGATACTTTCAGAGAGATGGGCTTATAGATTTATAAAAATATATTGTTTAACTTGCTTTTTTATTTTGAGGGTAATTTCTAATATTAAAGTAGAATGTAGAGGTGTAATACCTAAAAACGATGTTCTAATTTGTTCAAAACATATGTCGTTTTTAGATATTTTAATGTTAGCTTATTTTTTGCCTAAATTTAGCTTTGTTATGAAAAAAGAAATTGTTTTTACTCCAATTATTGGAATTTATGCATTGAGAGTAGGTTGTGTACCCGTAAAAAGAGGTAAAAGATCAAAGGCTTTAAATAAGATGGTTTCAGATTATGATTATTTGTCAGATAAAAAAGAAAATAAACAAATAGTAATTTATCCCCAAGGAACTAGAGTATTACCATACCAGAAAAAAGAATATAAGGTGGGTGCTGGAGTTTTATATGGAAAATTTAATTTGTCCTGCCATTTAGTAGGAACAAATACAGGTATTTTCTGGCCTAAGGGCAGTTGGATTAGAAAACCTGGTACAGCAGTTATACATTTTTTTGAAATTATTGAACCAGGTATGTCACTAAATACATTTATGGACAAAATTGAAAATGATATTGAAAACTGTTCAAATAATTTGATGAAAGAAAACGTTGACTCATAAAAATATTTAAAATTTAAGTCTGCCTACATTTAAAAACTTATTACGTCTTTCATTTAGTATTTGATTTGGTGTAAGTCTGTTAAATTTTTTTAAGGATCTTTCTATTGCTTTTCCAACTTTAAGAATAGTTTCATTTATATTTCGATGTGCTCCACCAACTGGTTCAGAAATAATTTCATCAATCACACCTAATTTTGTAAGGTCTTCAGCTGTTAATTTAAGTGCTTCTGCTGCTTCTTTCATTTTGTCTGCATTTTTCCACAATATTGAAGCACAACCTTCTGGGGATATTACTGAATATATTGAATTTTCTAGCATTATAACTTTATTAGAAGACGCAAGTGCAACAGCTCCTCCAGATCCTCCTTCTCCTATAATAACTGAAATTAAAGGCACTTTTATTTGCATACATTTAGCTATTGAGCTTGCGATAGCTTCGGCTTGACCTCGTTCTTCAGCACCTTTCCCAGGATAAGCTCCAGGGGTATCAATAAATGTTATTACTGGGAGATTAAATTTATCTGCAAGATTCATAATTCTAACAGCTTTTCTATACCCTTCTGGTCTTGCCATTCCAAAATTATGTAAAATTCTTGATTTAGTATCACTGCCCTTTTCATGTCCTATCACCACTATAGGAAAATCATTCAATCTAGCTAACCCACATATAATTGATTTATCTTCTGCAAATTTTTTATCACCTGAGAGTGGAATAAATTCGGACATTAGTTTTTTAATATAAATTGATGAATGTGGTCTTTCAGGGTGTCTTGCTATTTGGCATTTATGCCATGGTGTTAAATCTGAATATATTTTTCTTAATAGTAATTTTGATTTTCTTTCTATAATTTCTATTTCTTTATTCACTTCTTTTTCACTATACGAAGGCGATGTACTTGATCTTAATTCATTTATTTTACCTTCTAGAACAGCTAATTCTTTTTCAAAATCTAGATAATGACGCATTTGTAAATTCATTTATTATATATTTTTTATTTATTATCACATTTAAAAAACAATATCAGCAATTAAAAAAGTATAACGTACTAAAATAATTATTAATATTTTGAAAAATAATTTCATTGATTATTTAAATTACATTTATTTGAAAATAGTTTTAATTCTAGTTGTAGCTCTTTTTAATAAATAATTAGAAGTAGCTAAATTAAACCTAAAAAAATTATAGCCACCTGATCCAAAAGAAGATCCTGGATTAGATATAATTTTCAACTCATAAGTAAGTTTTTTAAAATTAGTACTTTCTGCCTCTCCAGTTTTTGAAAAATCGACCCATGCAAGATAGGTAGAATCTAATTGCATTGATTTAAGAGTTTTTAAATTATTAATTTCTTTATCAAAAAAATCCCTATTTTTTTTTAAATAGTTAATCAATTCATTTAACCAATGATGACCTGATTTCATTGCCTCTTCACCTAAGATCATACCAAATCTATTTGGCGTTTCTCCTGTTGCTAAATTTTCTTTTTGAAATTTAGCTCTTAAACTATCATTAGGAATAATTACGTTACCCATCAATCCCCCAGCTAAATTAAATGTTTTTGTTGTGGATGTCATTAGGATATAATCTTCAAAAAAATCATCTCCAATTAAAGGAAAGATGGTATGTTGTTTGCCAGGGTATACAAGATCGTTATGTATTTCGTCAATAATCAGTATCAACTTATTATTTTTACAAAAATAGGAAATATCTTTTAGTTCATTTTTAGACCAAATCCTGCCACTAGGATTGTGAGGTGAACACAAAATAAGAATTCTTTCACTGCCTTTCATTTTATTCGCCAAATTGTTCAAATCTAAGTAATACCTTTCATTTTTTTTAATCATCTCGCTTTCAATAAGAACTCTATTATTAGCTTTAATTATTTTACGAAAAGAATGATATACTGGAGAAAAAATAATCACTCCATCAGTTTCACTTGTAAAAGCTCTCAAAACAGTACCGATGGCAGCTACTAAACCATGAGCTGTATTTATCCACTCAGGTTTTGCTTTCCAGTTATGTCTAGTTTTCAGCCAGTTTACTACTTCTTTTTTATAGCTTTCAATTCCACCATAGTACCCTAAAAAACCTGTTTCAATTTCTCTTTTTATTACATTCAATACCTCTTGTGGTGGTTTGAAAGACATATCCGCAACACCCATTGATAAATATTTTTCAAAATCATTACTTTTAGTTGCTTTAATAGCATCAAATTTTAGTGACCTCTGAGGTATATTTGCTAAATAATTATCAAAATTATATTTCATCTTTTTTACCTAAATTTTAACTAATTCTTGCTTAAGAGTTTTTATTAATCTAAATAATTTCTATGACTGATTTAAGTATATTACTTCATCCAGATGTTCGACTAAAAAAAGTTTCCTCTCAAGTAACTAATATTGACGAGACTATCAAGAAACTTTGTTTAGATATGATTGAAACTATGTATAAATATTCTGGGGTTGGATTAGCTGCACCACAAGTTGGAGTTCTTAAAAGAGTGGTAGTTATGGATTGCTCTGAATTAGATGAAAAAAATCCAAAAATTCTGATTAATCCTGAGATAATCTGGTCATCAGAAGAAAAATTTGTTTTTGAAGAAGGATGTTTGTCTATTCCTGAAATTAGGGAAAAAATTACTCGACCAGCTGAGGTAAAAGTTAAATTTACAAATATAGACGGATCTTTATACGAAGATCATTTTAAAGATTTATGGGCTATTTGTATTCAGCATGAAATCGATCACCTCAATGGAAAATTATTTATTGATTATCTAGGTCCTATAAAAAGAACATTCATAACAAAAAAAATGAAAAAATATAAAAAAGAGATAATTAATAAATATTAGGGAATGTGTTAATTGCGGATTATTATTTTTGCTAGTTCAAATTTCTCAATTCCTTTGTTAGAAGAAATTCATAGATCTGATTACAAAATTTGTGCAGTTTATACTCAACCACCTAGTATTTCTGGTAGAGGATTGAAAAAAAAACATAACCCAATAAGTAAAAAATCTAGTGAGTTAGATATTCCGATCCATTATCCGATTGATATAAATATAGAATATGAAATTTCAAAATTAAAAAATCTTAATCCTGATATTGCTATAGTATCTGCTTATGGACAGATCCTTTCTTCAAAAGTTCTTCAAATACCAAAATTTGGGTTTTTGAATTTACATCCCTCATTGTTGCCAAGATGGCGTGGAGCTGCACCTATTGAAAGAGCCTTGATGTCTGGTGATGACAAAACTGGGATTTGTACAATAAAAATGGTCAAAGAGCTCGATGCAGGGCCTATTTTGGCAAAAGAAGTAATTAAAATTAAACCTAATGAAACTAATACTAGTTTATCAAATAAACTCAGTAAAATTGGAGCAGTCCAAATGCTTAAAGTTATAGAGAATTTATCATCCATTATTGAATTACCTCAAGAAAGTAAAGGAATAACATATGCTTCTAAAATTCAAAAAATGGAGACAAGAATAAACTGGCATCAGTCTGGCAAAATTGTTGATAGATTTATTAGAAGTTTATCCGAAAAACCTGGTGCTTGGACTATAATGGATGGTTCTAGAGTTAAAATATTGAAGTCAAAATTTGTTCTATTAGAAGGAAGAGCTGGTCATCAAATTATATCTTCAGATTATAATTCTTGTTTGTTTATAGGGTGTAGTATTGGCGCAATTGAAGTTGAAATTTTGCAAAAAGAAGGAAAAAAACCTATAACTGCCAAAGAATTTATCAGAGGTATTAATAGTAGAACTATTTTTTTCGAATAAAATTAGATATTGAATTTAATTTTTGAAATTTCTTGCCTAGCTAAAAAATCAGCTCTTTCATTCTCTAAGTTTCCAGAATGTCCTTTTACCCAAAGCCAATCTACTTTATTTTTATTTTCTAATTCTTCTAATTCTAACCATAGAGTTTTATTTTTAACGTCTTTTTTTGAGGATGTTTTCCAATTATTCCTTTTCCAAGTGTATAGCCATTCAGTTATACCATTTTTTTACATAGGAGCTGTCTGTAATAATTGAAATTTTTGCAGGTTTTTTTAAAGCTTTTAAGCTTTGTATTGCAGCTGTTAATTCCATTTGATTGTTAGTGGTGTTTATTGAACCACCAGATAATTCCCTTCTTTTCATGATAGTGCTATTTTTTTCTGCTAGTAAGACCACGCCCCAACCACCTATTCCAGGGTTTCCTGAACACGCACCATCAGTATATGCTTTAAAGTTATACATTAAATCCCATTATCAATAGTAAAATAACCATAGCAGTTGTTAGACGAAAACGCATTTTAAACCACCAATAAGGAAATTTAATAGTTTTTGAAATTTTACGCTCTATTTCTAGAGTACCTAAAAAGCCTATTGCAAGTAAAAAACAAGACATTGGAAGTTGTAAGGAAATTGCCGCCCATATTGATGGCATCATAGATAGAAAAATATCTTTTTTATTAAATTTAGAATTTAAAATAATTTGGAATATGTATAAACATCCACCTAAAAAAGATAAGATTAAAGCGCTAAATAATATTGCAAAGTTTGTAAACCAAATATTAAGATTATCATTTATAAAATTTAATTCAAAAGAACCAATTAATCCAAAAAAAATTGGAATAATGCCAGCATAACTTAAATATCTAACTTCAGAGGGGATATTAATCATTTATTTCTAATTGAACTAGGTATCTTGAAGTGTATATCTTCTTTTGTAATTTCAATAAACTCGATAGTAGCTTTAAATCTTTTTTTAAATTCTTGAATTACTTGATTTACTAATGTCTCAGGGGCGGACGCCCCTGCAGTAAGGCCGATTGATTTTGATCCTGATATTGATCTCCAATCTATATCATTAACGTTATCTATAAGCTGAGAATATTTGCATCCTGCTTTTTTTCCTACTTCAACTAACCTTCTTGAATTTGAAGAATTGACAGATCCTACCACTAATAAGCCGTCAATCATGGGTGAAATTTTTTTTACCGCATTTTGTCTATTTGTAGTAGCATAACATATGTCTTCTTTATGTGGAGCATTAATTTCAGGAAATCTCTTTTTTAATGCATTTGCAATTTCTAAGGTATCATCCACTGATAATGTAGTTTGAGTGATAAAAGCAAGTTTATTGTTGTTTCTTGGGATTAATTTGTTAACATCATCTACATTTTCTACCAGTAAAACTTCACCTTTTGGTAATTGTCCCACAGTTCCTATGGTCTCAGGATGGTTTTTGTGACCTATCATTACAATTTGGTGTCCCATATCAAAATATCTTTTAGCTTCAATATGTACTTTTGTAACTAAAGGACATGTTGCGTCTATGTATTCTAAATTCAAATTTTCTGCATCAGATAAAACAGCTTTTGCTACCCCATGGGCAGAAAAAATTACGGGCCTATCTTTTGGACATTCAGATAATTCCTCAACAAAAATAGCACCCTTTTTTTCTAAATTTTTGACTACATATTGATTATGAACGATTTCATGGCGAACATAAACTGGTTTACCATATTTTTTGAGGCATTTTTCTACTATTTCTATTGCACGTTCAACGCCCGCACAAAAACCTCTAGGAGCAGCAACTAAAAGTTTCATTTTTTTCCCAAATTATCTATAATATAAGATAATCATGTTATAAAATTTGGTCAATAATAATAAAATTTGTTATATTTATAAATAATAAGAAGAATTATTCCCTATTAATTTAAAAAATGTGTGCTCATGAAAAATTACTTAATTGCTCTAGGCAGCAATTTAGAAATAAATAATATGACAAGTTTAGTTATAATTAAAAAAGCTTTGAATAGTTTTTCTGAATTTAACATGACAATAATTAAAGAGAGTTCATTCTGGGAAAGTAAGTCGTATCCAGATAAAGATCAGCCTAATTTTATAAACGCAGTGTGTAAAGTCTATTCTGAATTGGAACCTAAATATATTTTAAGTCAATTAAAATGTATTGAAAAAATGTTAGGAAGAAAATTTAACAAAAGATGGGGTAATAGAGTTTTAGATCTTGATTTGTTGAGCTTTGGTTTTGATATATTACCAAATAAAGTTATATTTAATAAGTGGTATAAAATGCCTTTGAAACAACAACTTTCTTGTCAACCTAATGAATTAATTTTACCCCACCCTAGAATACAAGATCGCCTCTTTGTATTGATACCTATGAATGAAGTTGCTCCAGAGTGGATACATCCTATTCTCAATAAATCCCCAAAAGAACTTATAGACAGAAAAATTTGGGATAAAGAAAATTATCTTAAATTAGTAGAAAAATAAAAATTTTTGATCAAAGTATTGATTTTTTTAAATTTTGGTCATATTAAGATTTAGATCAAGGAGTCAAAGATGGCAAGAATCACTGTAGAAGATTGTATTGATAAAGTTCCTAATAGATTTGATTTGGTCTTATTAGCAGCACATAGGGCTCGTGAAATTTCATTAGGTGCTGAACTTACTGTAGATAGAGATAAAGATAAAAATCCAGTGGTTGCATTAAGAGAAATTGCAGATGAAACACTTACATCTGATCAAATAAGAGAGTCTGCTATTGAAAGCAAGCAGTTACAAATTGAAGTAGATGAACCTGAGGAAGATCAAATGGCAACTCTAATGGGATCAGATGCAGAAGATGATAATCCTGAAGAGGAGATATCTGAAGAAAACCTCTTGAGAGCTTTAATGGAAGCACAAGAAAAAAAGTAAATTTAATTCTATTGTGGCTTCAATAATGTTCAATATTGAAGAACTGATTAAAAAAATCAAATCCTATAATCCCTTAGCTAATTTTGATTTGATAAGAAAATCTTTTGATTATGGTTTTAATGCTCACAAGGGTCAATATAGAGCTTCGGGTGAGATTTATTTTACTCATCCTGTAGAAGTAGCTAATATTGTTATTGATTTGAAATTGGATGAAGCAACGATAATTACTGCACTTCTACATGATACGGTAGAAGATACAGATAGTTCTTTAAATCAGTTAGAAAGAGTTTTTGGAAAAGAGATATCCCAACTTGTTGATGGTGTTACTAAACTTACAAACTTAGAATTAAGTTCTTTAGAAACAAAACATGCGGAAAATTTTAGAAAATTATTTATGGCTATGAGTAAAGATTTAAGAGTCTTGCTGATTAAACTAGCTGATCGGCTTCATAACATGAGAACTATTAAAGCATTACCAATTAATAAGCAAATAAGAAAATCAAAAGAGACAATGGAAATTTTTGCGCCATTAGCAGGTCGAATGGGTATGCAATTTATGAGAGAGGAACTAGAGGATTTAAGTTTTCGAGTACTTAACTCTGAGGCTAGAAATTCAATTATAAGAAGATTTATAACACTTAGAAAAGAAACAGATGATTTGGTGCCAAAAATTATTGATGATATTCAGCAGCAATTAAAAAAAGAAAATATTAATGCGAGGGTTACAGGTAGGGAAAAAAAGCCGTATTCAATTTGGAGAAAAATGCAATATAAAAAAGAAGGCTTTACAAGGTTATCAGATATATTTGCGTTTAGAATTGTGACTAAAAATGAAATAGATGCATATATTGCTATGGGTTCTGTCCATCGTAGGTGGAGAGCAGTACCTGGTAAATTTAAAGATTATATAAGTCATCCTAAAAGTAATGGTTATAGATCGATACATACTACTGTTTCTGGAAGAGATGGGAAAAGGGTTGAAGTTCAAATTAGAACTGATGAAATGGATGAAGTAGCTGAGAGTGGAGTTGCAGCACATTGGTCTTACAGGGATGGTGAACGAGTCAAGAATCCCTTTGTTGTTGACCCTTTTAAATGGTTAAGAGGCTTAAGTGATGGTTTTATTAAAAGTGATAATCCAAGTGAGTTTTTTGAACATGTCAAATTAGAAATGTTTCAAGATCAAGTTTTTTGTTTTACTCCTAAAGGAGAAGTTATCAAACTACCCAGAGGTGCAACACCAATTGATTTTGCTTATGCTATTCATACTAGAATTGGAGATAGTTGTGTAGGTTCAATGGTTGATGGTCAAAGAGTGCCTCTGTGGACAAAATTGAAAAATGGTCAATCTGTCTCAATTATAAGATCTGAAGCTCAAAAACCTCAATCTAGTTGGGAGAATATGGTATATACAGGCAGAGCCAAAACGGCAATTAGAAGAAAATTAAGAGAAGAAAAAAGAAAAGAGAACATAAGGATTGGAAAAGAGATTGCTAGGGTTTCGTTTGAGAAAGTTGGTAAAAAAGTTACTGATAAAGCGTTACAAACTGCAGCAAAAAAACTTGTAATAAACAATGTTGATGATTTATTGGCTTCACTTGGTTCAGTTGAACTTACAGGTGACGAACTTATTAAGACTCTTTATCCAAAAAAAATAACAGGATTAACAATTCAAAATTTTGGTGAAAGAAAGCTATCTTTTGTTGGTTTAGAACCTAACCAACAAGCAAATACAGCATCTTGCTGTAAGCCCGTTCCTGGAGAAAGAATTGTTGGAATCGCACAAAAACAAAAAGGTATTATCATACATGCTATAGATTGTGATAATCTTCAGAATTTAGATAATAATTCAAGAAATTGGTTAGATTTAAGTTGGCCTAATGGGGATGTACAAAATTCTCATCCAACCAGCTTAACAATTTCAATGTATAATGGTGTTGGAGTATTAGGAAGAATCTGCTCTTTAATAGGAGAAAGAGGTGCCAACATCACAAATATTGATTTTGTAGACAGAAAACCAGATTTTTATAGTATAATTATAGAAATTCATGTCAAAGATCTTAAACATTTGTCAGATATTATGACTTCTGTAGAGGCTGATTCTGATATTGCAGTTGTAGTTAGGACAAGAGAAGTTTTAGAAACATCTAGTAATCAAAATCCTCGAATACTATCTAATTATTAATTTAGTACATATGTGAGAGTTATGGTTTTCAAAAGAAAAAAAAAACTAACTGCAATAATGAATTTGAAAGCTTTATTTTTTCCAGCAAGAGGTTGGAGAAGAGCTTTAGAGTACTTAAGTCATAGAATAAAGAGATTACCAGATACACCTCACAGAATTGCTTTAGGTTTATCATTTGGGGTATTTGCTTCTTTTTCACCACTTTTTGGATTTCATTTTTTACTTGGTGCAGTATTGGCATATTTATTTAGTGCTAATTTATTTGCGTCAATTTTAGGAACATTTTTTGGTAATCCGATAACCTTCCCATTTATTGCCACTATTAGTGTAAGAGTTGGTAATTTGATTTTAGACCAATTTTATTTTATAGGAGACAAAAGTAATCAAAATGAAAAATGGGAGTTTAATTCTGAGTTAAATAGTTTAGGTGTTTTTGAAAAATTTCTTATTGAAGTTTATTTTGATAAATTTATACCTTATGCTATTGGAGGAATTATATGTGGTATTTTTACAGCATTTTTGGTTTACGTATTGTTTAAACCATTGATTAAATCATATCAAAATAGAAAAAGAAAATTTAAAAAATAAAGGAGCTTAAATAGATTATGAAAAAATTTTCTAGAATTCGTTTAGGTGTTAATATTGATCATGTTGCCACTCTTAGAAACGCCCGTGGTACTTTTTACCCTGATCCTTTACAAATGGTTAAAATTTTAGAAAATTTAGATGTTGATGGAATAACACTTCATCTCAGAGAAGATAGGAGACATATAATAGATTCAGATTTGTCACGAATAGTGAAAGTGTCACGTCTTCCTATAAATTTAGAAATGGCTGCTACAAAAGAAATGCAGGATATTGCGATAAAATTTGCTCCCAATGCAGTTTGCTTAGTACCTGAAAAAAGAGAAGAAAGAACTACCGAAGGCGGGTTAGATGTAGTCAAAGAAGAAAAGAATTTGAAATTATTCTTAAAGCCATTATTAGAAAAGAAAATAAAAATATCTTTATTTGTATCACCTGATTTAGAACAAATTAAGACGGCTTCTAGAGTAGGTGCCTCTGTAGTAGAATTAAATACAGGTACTTTTTGTGATTTACTGCTTGAAAATAAAAAAGATGAATATGAAAAAGAACTAGAAAATATAAAAAAATCAGCTGATTTTGGGAAAAGTCTAGGCCTTGAGATTCATGGGGGACATGGATTGACTTATGAAAGTGTAAGATTTATTGGTGCAATTCCTCAGATGTCAGAATTAAATATTGGACATTTTATAATTTCTCAATCTATTTTTGATGGTATAAAAAATACAATTTACAAAATGCGTCAAGAAATAGATAAAGCTCAAAATAAATAATAGGTCTTTGATGTTAATCGGTATTGGAAATGACATTATTTCTATCAATAGGGTTAAAAACTTATACCATAAGTTTGGAAAACGTTTTGAGGAACGAATTTATACTCATGAAGAGCAAGTAATAGTATGGAGAAGAGGAACACCGTGTTTTAAAACACTTTCAAATCGATGGGCAGCAAAAGAGGCATTCGTAAAAGCTTTAGGTATTGGATTTAGTAAAGGTATTAATTGGAAGGATATCAAAATAATAAACGATAAGAATGGTAAACCCTGTGTTTTAGTCAATGGTAATGCTAAAGAGTATTTAAATAGTATTTTACCTATGAATACATTACCTATTTTACATGTATCAATTTCGGATGAAAAAGATATCGTTAATGCAGTTGTAGTTATTGAGGCTAGAATTGGTAAATAAAAAATTTAATAAAGAGAACTAAAAAAATTATGCCAAGAAAAGAAAAAACATATTTTGAAAGTCTAAAGGAATTTATTAAGACAATATTTTTTGCTTTATTAATTGCAGGATTAATTCGTACATTGTTCTTTCAACCATTTTGGATACCTTCTGGATCTATGAAACCTAATTTATTAATAGGAGATTACATATTTGTTAATAAATTTGTTTATGGTTATTCAAAATATTCCTGTCCATTTTCTATATGTCCTTTTAAAGGCAGACTATTTTATAGTGAACCCAAAAGAGGAGACGTAGTGGTGTTTAGGCACCCTGTTAATGGGAAAGACTATGTGAAGAGATTGATTGGATTACCAGGTGACGAAATATCAATAAAAAGTGGTAGAATACTGATAAACGGAAAAAAAATTAATACAAAAGAAACAGATTCTTTCATTGAAATAAAAGAGAGACAAGGCCCTTTAGAGTCTATTCCAAGATGTAGTAATGCCCCTGTTTCTTTAGGTGCTAAATGTGAAAAAAGACAATATATAGAAGAAATATCTGATGGTTTAGAAGTAAGAATTTTGGATATTTCTGATGATGAATATGGAGATAATATTTCTTCTTTAGAGGTACCTGATGACAATTTTTTCTTTATTGGTGACAATCGTGACAATTCATTAGACAGTAGATTCGGTAGAGCTGCAGGAGGAGTTGGTTTTGTTAAATCTGAAAATCTAATAGGTAGAGCTGATGGAATTTTGTTTTCCTCAGCAGGAAAAATGTTAATTTCATTTTGGTCATGGAGAAAAGATCGTTTTTTTAAGGGAATAAATTGAAACTCAATTTAAATCAAAAAGAATTATGTGAAAATTTAGATTACTCATTCCAAAATTTAGATTTTCTTGAACAGGCTTTAGTTCATTCTTCATTAAAATCTAGAGGAGCAAATAATAATCAAAGGATGGAATTTTTAGGAGATAGAATTCTTGGATTTGTAATATCCGATTATCTATTTACTAACTATCCAGAATGGAAAGAAGGTGATCTTGCATTAAATTATAATTCCTTAGTTTGTAAGAAGACCTGTGGTGAAATTGCAGAGCAAATTGATTTAGGCAAATCACTTATAATGGGAAAATCAGAATCAAAACACGGTGGTCGCTTAAAAAAGGCAATATTAGCTGATGCTTTGGAGGCACTTATTTCCGCTGTTTATTTGGATTCAAATTTAAAAACTGTTAAGAAATTAATTTTAAATTTATGGTCTTCAAAATTGAAAAATGTTGGAGATGTTGAATTAGATTCAAAAACAGCATTACAACATTGGATTCAAGGTAAGGGTGGAGGCTTACCAATCTATACTGATCTTAAAAAAGAGGGATTAGATCATGATCCAACGTTTCATGTTCAAGTAAAACTTGATAATGGCTTAACTGCAAATGGTATGGCAAAGTCAAAAAGGTATGCTCAGCAAAAAGCTGCTGAAAAACTTTTATTAGAAATAAAAAAAATTAATGAATGATAATAATGAGAGGTCTGGAATAGTCACTATTTTAGGTGAGGTAAACGTTGGTAAGTCAAGTTTATTAAATGTTTTAGTAAAAAAAGATATTTCAATAATTACTCATAAATCAAATACCACTAATAAACAAATAAAAGGAATTAGAACTCATAAAAAATCTCAAATAACATTTATAGATACTCCTGGGTTATATTTCAGCAAAGGAAAAACCAATCGTAATTTTTTGACTGATATATGGAATGCTGTTGCTGAAGCTGACTTTTTGTGTGTAGTACTAGACATTAGTAAAAATGTTTCTCAAAATTTATTTCAATTTTTTGAGCAAATTGATTTAAAAAATTTACCATACAAAAAATCAATTTTAGTACTTAATAAAATCGATCTTGTAGAGAAAGAAAAATTGTTAATCAGAGCAAAAGAAATAAATGACAAATTACAATTTGATAAAACATTTATGATATCAGCAAAGAAGAAATATGGGGTAGACGATTTATTTTTATGGTTAAGTAAAAACATAACAAAAAAAAAGTGGTTATATCCATCTGATAAAAATAGTGATCAATCATTTGAAGACCAAATAAATGAAAAAACAAGGGAGATAATTCTTTTACGAATTCATGACGAAATACCTTACAATATAGAAGTTAATTCAGACAAAATTTTAAATTTTGGAAGATCAAAAATAAGGATTTTTCAATCCATTTTTGTAGAAAACCAAAGACATAGAAGTATTTTAATAGGTAAAAAGGGAGAAACAATTAAATATATATCGATGAATGCAAGAAAAAAAATTGAAATGTATATGAAAAAAAAAGTTGATCTCTTTTTGAATGTAAAAATTAAAAAAAAACAAAATAAGAAATAGATTTAAATTAAATAACATTATGAAGTTTCCTAGAGTAAGAACAGAAATTTGGATTTCGGCATATCGAGCAAAATTGGAAAAGGAGGGAATTCCTTTTTATTTTTATAAAAAAGGGGATAAGTCTGCTGGAGCAATATTGATTAAAATTTGTAATTTTGAATTTGATTTTGAATTATATCATAGAATAAATGATATAAATGGAAAACAAAAATGGGAGAGATTTTTATCTGGTACGGAAGAACAAATTGATAGTGCTATAAAACGCCAGTGTAATTTTGATCCAGATATTTGGGTTTTAGAAATTGATGACCCAAAAGGTAAAATTCATCTTAATAATTTTAATGAAACATAACAATGAATTGGACTGATGAAGGACTACTATTAAGGGTAAATCCTCACGGAGAAAAATCTGCTGTTATTCAGGTTTTTACCAAATCAAAAGGAATTCATGCTGGTATTATTAAAAATGCTTTTTCTCGCAAAATGGGTACTACTTTACAACCTAGTAGTCAATTGCATGTTATTTGGTCAAGTAGACTAGAAGAACATTTGGGGACTTATAAGGTAGATCTTTTAAAAACAAGAGCAGATACCCTAATAGGCAATAAAATTGCACTTGATATGTTTAATTCTCTTTCCTCTCTTTGTATTTCTTTATTAGCAGAGAGAGATCCAATGCCTGAATTTTATCAAAAAACAGTTAAATTCTTAGACCTAATAGAAACCCACGAAAATTGGGAATATTTATATCTAGATTGGGAATTAAATTTATTGACCTGTATTGGTTATGGACTTGATTTAGATAAATGTGTTGCTTCTGGTTCAACAGAAAACCTTTATTATATTTCTCCTAAATCGGGCAAGGCTGTTAGTAGAGAATATGGTTTAAAGTATGACAAAAAGCTTTTACCTTTTCCTATTATATTAAAAGAAAAAAAAACATATAATAGTTTTAATAAATCAGATCTATTATCAGGTTTAAGAATTACAGGTTTTTTTATTAAGAAGTGGCTTAAATATGCTTTAAATAATGATCAAACTATGTTGATAAGGCAGAGATTAATCGATACCCTATCCAATGAGGAAAATATCTGATTTAAGCCATATAAATAAAGGGTTTGATTTTCTATTTCTTTGAAAAAGGCTCTAAAGGGGCACTTCGTGTGAGTTTTGTAAGAACATAACAATCATAACAATCATAACACCCACCCCAAAGACATATCCTTGAGGGTACCCCAAAAACCATAGCCTAATCTTAGCAAGTACGACTGCTAACACATTTTGATTACAGGTACTTTAAACCACTATCACAACCAAAAGTAACAATATTTTGCTTAGGCGACATCTCCCGTGCAAGCTTAATTGCTCCAACAACATTCATTCCCGTTGATGTGCCACAGAAGATACCATGTTTTTGAGCAAGGACTTTTCTCATTTCAAAAGCTTCGACTTGATCAACTGCATAAAATTGATTAACTCTTTTAGAGTCTAAAAATGGAGGATAAAAGCCGACACCAACACCTTCAACCTGATGAGACCCTCCAAAACCTTGAGTCAACAGGGGGGACTGACTTGGTTCAAAAGCTATCACTTTTGGAAATTCATCTTTTTTATGTAGCCCTTCTAGAGCCCCCATCAGGGCTCCCCCAGTTCCTACCGATGCACAAAGCAAATCAACTTTGTCTTCTATTTGTTGAGCAATCTCTAAACCCATTGGTTGATAACCGAGCACTACATCCTTTGAACCAAATTGGTCGGCATAAAAACCATTTATTTTATCAACTTTTTCATGAGCAAGTTCTTTCATTTTTTTAATAAGTTCTGGTGAGATTCCTTTTCCGTATGACGGAACTACAATCACCTCTGCACCAAATGCCTCCATCGCAAGCTGTTTCGAATGAGAAAAAGCGTCTGAAAATATAGCAGTGAACTTTATACCTAAACAAGCACATGCAAAAGCCAGCGCAGAGCCTGTACTACCGCCAGTATATTCTACAACAGTCTGGCTCAAAGTTAAATTCCCTTTACGGATAGCTTCCCCGATTACAGAAATCGCCATTCGATCTTTGTAGGAACCTGTCGGGTTACCGCTCTCAACCTTCAACCAGATTGAAGCACCTTCATCTGGTTTTAAAACATTTAGTTTTATAAGAGGCGTATTCCCTACTTGTTTAAATGAACATTGCATTGAGGATTACTCACTTCATTTTCATAAAAATAAAATAATATTTTTAGTACTATTACAAGAGCAATCATAATCATTAAAATTATGTTCAAGAAGGTCTGAGATTTCTAATCCTCAAATTTGTAACGTTATTTGTCACTTATCAGCCATTTTGCCATAAGCATAGCATAATTGAACTTCAAGTTTTCTAAGCATAGTTGAGTTAAAAGTGTACAGGGCGATTGGATTCGAACCTACTACCAACGGTACCCAAAAAAAATAGTTTTTTGTTAGCAAGTATTTTTGCTCATACATTTTTTAATTTGTTTAGGTGCAAGTTTATACGGTTAGTCTATTTTAAATATTTTCACTTATATTTTAGTTTTTTTTAAGAAGTTACAAATTACTATGATAGCTAGCTACATGTTCTAATTTTAATTCTTGATCTGATTTTTCTATATCATCTCTTGTAATCTCGAATATTTTCATAATCTCCTCAAGATTTGTAATATCATCTGGATGATCACTTTTCAGCCAATTTTCTAAACTTTCTGCAGGATCTCGAATAATAATCATAGCAGTTCCAGCAGGTAACTTTGCAAAAAATGCATCTATTGAATTAATTCCTGTTCTTTTTGCATGTTTTTCCATCCAATGTGGATCACCATGTGTCTTTTTTATAAGTGATTTAAATTGGTCAATTTTATCATCTAGTAATGTCATGTAAGTAAGTATTTTGGACAATTGATACTCCTTTATTATTTCAATTAGAAGTTTTTTATAAAGATACTATGAAGATTAAAAGAAATGAATATAAGTATTTAATTTTAATATTATGAATTTATGTAAGGTAAAATTATAGGTTTTTAAAAAATTTATCTATTAAAATTATGCCTCTTGATGCTGACATTTTTGTATTTATTAAAAGTTCCTTTGTTTCAGCATTATTCATAAATTCATTTAATAATTTTTGCACTTTATTGAAGCATTTTTCGTCTTCATATTCAAAGGTTACTCCAATTCTATAGACATTATTAGAATTCCATATTTGAGAATGTGTTCTTCTTACTAATCCTGCATTTAGAAGTTTCTCAGAATTTGATTTATCATTTTCTATTTGTTCAATGTACTTAATATATAAATTCATTTGAGCTTTTGAGGGAAAGTCAATCAATGTGTAACTTAGTAATTTAGTTTTTTGCATTCATTTATCTTTTAAAATTAATTGATATATTTAATCAGGATTAATAAAACCTACGCAACTAAATTATTTGATATTTGGTTTATAAATAATCTCAACAAAATACTCTTGATTATCGTAAAACAAAGAATAAAACCTACCATCTTCACCTGTTGGTCTTTTGATAGTCTTTCCATCAGTTATAATTTTTTTTGCATTTGTGTAAAGGTTTAACTTTTAAGGATAGTTTTGTTTGTTAATTTGATCTTAGCTTGTAGTATTTTTAAAACACACAGAGCACAAAAAAAACGGAAAAAAATTAATCGATATCCAATCCAATGAGGAAAATACCTGATTTAAGCTTTATAAATAAGGGGTTTGATTTTCAGTTTCTCTGAAAAAGGCTCTAAAGGGGGACTTTGAGGGGGAGAATTTTGAGTTTTCTTTTTCAAAATGACAGATATGACACTTATGACATCCACCCCTAAGACCTATCCTTGAGGGTGAAGTATTAAAAAAAAATTCCAAATAATAGAAATAATTAAATAGCAAAATATACTTAGCCTAAAAAATAGTCATTACAGTTAAAGTTTATAAAGATAAAAAGAATACTTCTTGATAAGCAAATTAGAAATCCCTAATTTTTCTCTATTATAAATTTTTATAAGTGCTGAAATAGTCTATTAGATTTAAATCGGTTAATTTTTTATCAAAGAAAGCTTTATTATAAAGGAGAAATAAATGATAGTTATGCTAACACAAGACCTTGCCAGAGGATTTGCTCCATGAAAAGAAATGTATTTTGAAAATCAAGCTGAGTTAAATGCTTTAGGTGCAAAACTGATTTTTGCTGGCCCACATAAAGACGATAATAATAAAATGATGGTCTTGATTGATTTTGAATCTCCAGAAGCCATGAAGGCTTTTGCAGGACACGAAGGACTTAAGGCAAAACGTGTAGCTGCTGGAGCAATTTTAGAATCTAATGTTTTAACAATTATGGGAGAGGAATCCTTCACAGAATAAAAATAAATATGAAATGGTAATTATGTTGGAAACTATTCAGGGTGAACAAAAGGTGGAGATAAAACAATGGGATTTTATAATAAATATATTTTACCTAAAATCATTAATGCTGGATGCGGTACTAAACCAATAAGAAAACAGAGAGAGAAAGTACTGCCATTATGCAAAGGGATCGTTTTAGAAATTGGCTGTGGAAGTGGACTTAACTTCTCCTTTTATGAAGAAAATAATATAGATAAACTGTATGCACTTGAACCCGATAAAGAGATGTTACGTCAAGCTGAGTCAGTAGTTAAAGAGGTTAATTTCCCAATTACATTTTTAGAAACAGGTGCTGAAAAGATTCCACTGGAGGATGATTCTATCGATACAGCATTATTGACATATACTCTTTGTACCATTCCTGATCCGTTAGCTGCTCTACTTGAAATAAGAAGAGTGCTTAAAAAAGGAGGCAAATTAGTATTTTGTGAGCACGGTATGGCTCCTGAGAATAATGTAAAAAAAATGCAAAACTTTATAAATTCTTTTTTTCTTTTTGTTGGTGGATGTAATTTAAATAGGGATATACCAAGTCTTATAAAAGACGCTGGATTTTTGGTAGATAATTTAGAAACCATGTATTTACCCAAAACTCCTAAATGGTTCGGATACAACTACTGGGGTTCTGCCAGTTAAGATATAATTTAATAAAACCAATACCTTTATCAATTATTTTACTTACGTTTTTTTAAAATCACTCATATTATTTAAACTGCGTAACAAAGCTGGTGTAACACTTTCCTATGAATCTATCATATATGCTACTGACTCTCAGTTTGTCCCCTAGTGTCTTTGAGAGTTTGTTTTATGTGGGTATACCCCAAAAACCATAGCTTATTATTAGCAAGTAAGACTGCTTATACATTTTGGTTTGGAAAGTAATAATCTCTAATCTTAGCAAATAAGAAATTTCTTTTAATATTGCTAGGTAATATCTTATCTCTTTTACTATTTCATTATACTATCTATGTATTATTTCCATCTCTTTAAGTTTCTGAAAATTGAGGATACCAGTAGTGAGACGTCTATTTCATATTTTAAATGTTTAATTATTTTTAAATATATAGTATGATAGAAATTCTGTTATTGGAGGAAATATCAGGGAGAAGTCCTAATACGAAAGGGAGTTATATTAGGACTTCTGTTTAAGTAAAATATAATTATTTAATGGAGGAAATAATTATATTTGTATTCAATAACATTATAAATTATTTTGGTTTACTTTAACGTTAGGTAAGTAAAAAAAAAACCTAAGGTCACTTTTGAATATTGATTAAAAAATGTCAAATTTTATAGAATTTGTCACAATTTTAATCATTTCTTAATTTACATATTTATTTCTAAGCTAATCTATTATTCAGATCCGTTTAAAACCATAGCCTGTTAATAAAAAGCAATCTTCCAATTAATTTTTAATTGGAAAAAAATAAAAAGTATTACGTAAGGTAGTTAAATTAAAAAGTTAAAATATTTTTATAATTAAATTAATGTAATAATGACATTGATATGATTATTTATAGCCTTTATTATGCCTACTTTAATTATCAAAAGTAAAATCAGAAAAGGTTATAAGTATATTGAATAACTAAATTTAAAAATGAGGATAACTATGACAAAAGTTTTGGGAATATTTTTTTGTGTAGTGATGTTTATAACTGCAACCATTTCATTAGCAGCTGATTTAAATATTGTACATACTGACGATGAATGGAATAACGGAAAAGGAAAAGTCCCTGATAAGGGAATTTGTCTCAAACATGGTGGTGAAAGTTGGTCTCCTTCAATAAAGATAAGTGGTATTCCTGATGCCGCAAAATCAATAAGACTTTTGTTTACAGATGACAACTGGGGAAAAAAAGGTGGGCATGGAGATTTGACATTTAAATTAAATGGGCAAAGTATGATAGAAATTCCACCTATTGGTGGTGATAAAAATTACTTACCAGCAAATGTTACTGGAGGAAATGGAAATCATTGTTCCTCTTGTAAGGAAGAGGATTATCTTGGTCCTTGCTCTGGTGGGCGTAATCATACCTATAGGGTAATTGTTTATGCTATAAGTGCTGAAGAGGATATACTTGCTAAAGGCACAGTTTTACTTGGTCAATTTTAGAGTTAACAATTTATAAGGAAGATTGTTCAAAAAAAGATGAGTGGTCAATTATTGTGAAAGTTTTGACACTTATATCACCCACCCCCAGACATATCCATGAGGGTACCCCAAAAACCACAGCCTATTATTTATTATAATCAGTGGGTCGGGAGTTTAAGTCTCTCTGGAGGCACCACCTAAATCGAATTTAAGAGCTAGTATGAATAACTAGCCTTTAACTTAATTTTAACTACATTGATTAATCATAAAACTATTAATTTACTGGTTTCCATGAATAAACTGAGGTTGATGCATCAACCTGTATATCATTTCCTCCAATAAATTGATTGCCATTGTAAGCCTCCCACTTACCTGTTCCTGCAACTTGTGTAATTAGAAATCGACCACTAGGTTGAGGTGCTCCTACACTGATTGATACATCGCCATCGGGATCAACTGAGAGACAAGTAAAAGAAGCTCCTACTGGTTGTTCTTGACCTGTCTTAAATGCTAAAAACTGAGAACAAGTAGCCGTTGTAGCTTTAGGAAAACCTTCTGGTGGGTTATCCCACATCCAAACATCTTGTGTGGTATTCTTAACAAGAACTCCTGATTTGCCTTCCATCACTTGATTATCAATAGTAATACCAGTGCCAACTCCTCCATTGAGGGCGGGATGGCCATCAGAAAAACCTACAAGAGGAAAAATTCCAAATAAAGCACAGAAAATTAATTTTTTCATATTTTTACCTTTCTATTTTTCTAAAATTACAATGTCAAATTTGTTCATCACGCATATTTAATGTCAATGATGACGCGAGGGCACATATTGAATTAGTATTTTTTTGAAGATTACAATTTTGAAATAATGGTGAAATTATGCGTCCTTCCAGGGACGCCCCTTTTAAATTAAGGAGAGGTTAGATGTCAAATTTTGAAAGGTTTTTTTTAGAGGATGGATCTTATATCCGTTTTAAAAAGTCAGGATCCGGCAGACCACTGGTTTTACTGCATACAATTAGAAACCGTCTTGAATATTTTGATCGAGTGACTCCTTTTTTGACTAAATTCTTTACAGTCTATGCCATTGATCTACCTGGCTTTGGAGACTCACCGGTTTATAAAGATGTGAATTATGACCAACAATATATTGCAAAAGCGGTGGTGGATTTTGTTGCTAAGAAAAAACTCTCAAAATTAACTTTTGTTGGTGAGTCAATTGGCGGGGTATTGTGCACCACAATTGCATTGATGTTGCCGAAGAAAGTTGAGCGCATTTTTGTTTTTAATCCTTATGACTACGATACTTTTTTCGGCGAGGGGGTTCGTCGTGCTAATCAATTTGCGAGATTTATTATTTGGAGCATGAGCTTGCCTGTAATTGGAAGCTTCTTTACTGCCCTTGAGAATAAACTAATTTTGTGGCTGATCTTTAGAGGTGGAGTTTACAATAAAAAGGCCATAACTTACCGTTATGTTTCACTTCTGAGCACCTCGATACGCAAACCGTTGAATGTATATCACACACAAAATGTGTTTTCGAACTATAAATCCTGGACAGACTCAAAAAAACAGTATGCCAAGATTTCAGTGCCAATTACACTTTTATACGGAGAGTATGATTGGTCGTCACCAAGAGAAAGAGGCGAAAGTAGAGCCTTGTTAAGGCCTCAGAATTATGTTGAGCTGGAGGATACTGGACATTTTTCCATTCTCGAGGCGCCTGAAAAGGCTGCTAATATTATCAAATCTCATGGATAATATTGGAATAACCTGCTCACATGGTATCTATTTTTACTTACCAAAACACTGATTTAAGCCATATAAATAAGGGGTTTGAATTTCTATTTCTTTGAAAAAGCGTCTAGTGGTGGGAATAGTGGTGTGTTTTTTGAATTTTTCGTTTTCAATATGACAGTTATGACACTTATGACACTTACCCCTAAGACATATCCTTGAAGGTAATGTAATCCAATTAATATATCTTATCAAAAGTAGGCAAAATTTATTCGTTATAATTTAAAAAAAGATTGATAATTTTATTTTCAATTTTTTTTTCTTATTTGCGATCACAAAATTCATTCGAATTAGACACCTTAATTAGAACTGCTTTAATTTAGTGGGCGACCGCCCAATACTTGGCCAATTGATGTACTTTCCGAACGTTTAAGCATTGCGTTATAAAAGGGCATGAGCCTCTTAGCATGTTCATGAATTTGTTTAAGGTTTTTTTTACTTTCTTTCATGGCCTCAAAAATCTCTGATCGGATAGAATTCTCATCTATCGTTAGAATCTGCCCATCGCGCATCACTACTTGGCCTGCTACCATAGTCATCCTCACTGAAGCTCCGGTCTCGCAAAATAATAGCTGGCGACGAATATCATTGAGAGGGGTAAAAGCGATCGAGTTTAAATCCAAAAGAATTAAGTCGGCTTCATATCCAGGAGCGATAACCCCTATACGATCAGAAAGCCTTAATGACTTTGCGCCGCCATTGATTATACATTTTAAGATTTCGGGAGCTTTAGGCCACCGTTCCCAATCTTGGCTGGAAATACGACCAAGTAATGCCGCTTGCTTACCAGCAAGCCAAACATTGCAGCTATCATCTACAGCTGCTTCATCGGTTCCGATACAAATAGAAATTCCTGCATCTCGGATTGCTCTGAATGGCATAATTCCTGACCCAATTTTTATGTTACTAATTGGATTATGGCAAACTATACAGTTTGATTTAGCCATAGCAGAAATATCACTTTCATCAACCCAGATTGAGTGGATAACAACTTTTCTCTCATCAAGGGCTCCAAGGTCATTAACATATTGGATTAGCGACTTACCGAATTTTTCTTGCCCAAGCACGCGCTGAAGTCGTGTCTCAAGAATATGGATATTGAAAGGTAAGTCGTGACGTTGGGATAGGTCAGTTAGCGCAAGTAGGTATTCAGGCCCAACCCGTTGAGGTGCTGAACAAGAGGTTGAGCATCGAAGCCTTCCGTCTGATTGTCCATGCCAGCGATTGATAAAGTCATCATAAATTTGCAATAACTCACGATCACTTTGTCGCGGCGTAGCTTTCATAGCTGCTATCTCTTTCTGTGGTAGTATCTCCTCCAGGTAAGGATATTTTTCGTATTCAATCAAATTTGGTTGATCGATAGCTACAGTTGCGCGCATACCAACATCAGCATAAGCAGACATTATTGCATCAATATTTTCTTGTGTGGGCGTTGGATTGAAAAATGCATCATCATGCACTGTCGTGATACCAAGCTTCAGCATCTCGATTGCGCCTAAAACAGTGCGTAGGTAATTGATACGGCCATTCTCGGGCTTATCTCCCAGTGGAGGGACTTCATATAGCATAAATATCTCAAGAGGAGCATCGTCAAGCGCCCCTTTGAGTAAGTTCGCAGGTGAGTGCAGATGGGCATTGACCAACCCTGGCATCAACAGATGTTCCTTAGCTTCAATCACTTCTACAGGACCTGGTGGTCGAGAAATATTCGGGCCTACGGCAACAATTTTGGTGTCTTTTATAAGCACATCTGCTTGTGAAAGTTCTCGATCCTCTGTATCAAAGGTCAGAATATTTGCGTTTTTAATCAGAATTGACATAAAATTACTCCATGTTACATCCACAGAACACGCAATATCCGGTTACTTTGACAAATTAGCCTGATAACTCAGAGTAGCACGAGCACGTGGGTCCAGTGCATCTCTAATTCCATCCCCCAGTAGGTTACATGCTATAACAAACAACGTCAATGCAGCTCCAGGAAGTGCTGCAACATGTGGGGCAATAAATATGACATTGCGTCCTTCAGAAATCATAACACCCCATTCCGCGAGTGGAGGTTGCACGCCTAGCCCAAGAAATGAGAGACCAGCTGCAGTTACCACAATTGAGCCAAGAACTGTCGCTCCATAAACAATGGCAGCAGGTGCAACATTTGGAAGAAGTTCAACAAACAGAATTGTTCGAACAGGTGTTCCGGAAACCCTCAATGCCTCTATGTAAGGAAGAGCTTTTTGGGATGCAGCAGCTTGATGCACGATCCTGACATAATATGGCAATAAAACTATTACCAACGAGATTAGCAGATTAATTATTCCTGCACCCAGTGAAGATGTAACTAGAATCGCCAGTAAGGCCATGGGAAAAGCAAACAAAACGTCCATCGTTCTTAATATCAGCACCCCAAGGCGTTCGTACCAGGCTGCTAATAGACCGAGTGGAAGCGCAACCAAAGCCCCAATAACCACTGGTGTTACAGCAGTAATTACTGTCAATCGAGTACCATGAATAATCCTAGAAAGAATATCACGACCTTGATGGTCAAGGCCTAACAGATGCCCAGGAGTTCCTGGCGGTGCTAATCTAAGTGAAGGTATAGCTTCGTTTGGCCCATAAGGCGCGATTATTGGCGCAAACAGAACTATTATACTAAATACAATTAGTAACCAAAGTCCTGTCGAAGCCGACTTATCTCTTTGCAAGGTCCTCAAGAGTTCATATGCTTTAGAGTTGCTTAAAATTGATATAAGCCTCAACCACGCCTCCTTGGATCTAGCGCAATTGACAAAATATCGGCAAGAAGGTTTCCGACTACGAATACTATCGCTATGGCTAGAACACAACCTTGCACCACCGGAAAGTCACGCTGAACAATTCCTAGATATAGTTGCAGCCCAATTCCTGGCCAATTGAAAACAATTTCGGAAAATAGAGCACTACTGAATAAAAAACCAATCTGAAGACCTGCAATAGTGACGAAGGATGGTAAGACATTACGCATTGTCTCAATAGAAATTATACGTCTCTGTGAAAGGCCACGTGCGCGGGCCGATTGAACGTATGGTTCACCGATCTCATCTATAAATGCACTTCTTGTAACACGGGCTACAACTGCCAGTGATGACGCTGCGGTAGTTACAGCGGGGAGAATCAAGTGCATTGCCACAACATACAATGTTGCGTCATCAGCCATCACCCCCACCCCTGAAATTGGAAAAATCCTCAATTTTAACCCAAATATTATAAGTAAAACGATACCTAACCAGAATGGTGGTAAGCTGGCAAGCAAAAGCATTAATAGGGTTATTAACCTATCCATTAGTGACCTATGGTAACCACCAGAAAGTGCAGCAAATAAAAGACCAAAAGACACTGTTAAAAAAAAGCTTGCCCCCATAAGTAAGAGTGAGGCCCAAATCTTGTCAAATATTACTTCCGACACAGGGACACCCAATGAAATCGAACGACCTAGATCACCCCTGAGAAGGGCCATCATCCAATCCCAATATTGAATCAAAAGAGGGCGATCTAAGCCAAGTTCCTGCCGGAGCGCTTGAACACGCTCCTCTGTGGCACCTAAACCCAGTATCGTTCTAGCAACATCACCGGGCGAGAAATGTAAGGCAGCAAAAACGACAAATGAAACGCCAATCAAAACTAAAATTGTGGCAAAGATTCGATTAATTATCAAGCGTATCATTTTTTAAAATTCAAAGCTAAAATTAAAGCGCGCCCTTGTATGGCGCGCTTTTTGGGTTCATTCTTTGTAAACACTTGTGTAATCAGCCCAATGCTGGGGTGCTAGTACAAAACCCTTCACTTCTGGACGCATTGCATAAACCTGAATTGGAGTATACAGTGGTATGAAAGCCACGTCATCAGTTACAATATCCCTGATCTCATGAAGAATTTTAACCATCTCAGCTTCGCTAGAAGTAGCACGAGCTGAGGCCAACAATTCGTTCATTTTAGGATTTTCGTAGTAACCACTATTGAACCCGTTTGGTGAGCGTGAAGTTGGTGTCCAAACAGTATTAGTCAAGAATAGTGGTTACTGGGACGAAAAGCGGGTTCCTAAATTTGAA
>CACBRT010000004.1 GCA_902541695.1 uncultured Alphaproteobacteria bacterium
TTTGCTAGAGAATGGGGCAATAGGAATTAAACAAGAATAACTAAAAATTATGCTTAGTTATTTAGATATAACTTTTATCCTTGCAGAAAGTCTAGATATTTTTCTACTTGCATTATTTTTGTGAAATATTCCCTTAGTTACACCTCTCATTATTTCGGGTTGAGCAAGTTTTAAACTTTCTTTAGCTGCTTCAACATTTTTTGATTCTATAGCTTCTTCCACATTTCTAATAAAGGTTCTTATTCTAGACCTTCTAGATTTATTTACTTCTGTTTTCCTTAAAATTTGTCGAACTCTTTTTTTTGCAGAGGGTGTATTAGCCATTTAAAGTCTTTCCAATTCCTTAATTTATGTAGCTGATTACATAGAGTAATTAAAAAGTCAATAAAAGAAGTTATCTGTCTGAAAATTTTGGAGTTCTTTTTTCAACAAACGCTGCCATTCCTTCTTTTTGATCTTCTGTAGAAAATAAAGAATGAAATTTTCTCCTTTCAAAGTTTATACCAGACGATAAATTTGTTTCGTATGAAATATTAATAGCTTCTTTTATTGCTAAAATTGAAGTTAGAGATTTGTCACTAATTTTTTTAGCTATCTCAATTAATTTAATTTGAAAATCTTTTTCGGGTAAAACTCTGCTTACTAACCCTACTCTCTCTGCTTCTTCTGCATCCATATATCTACCAGTTAAATGCATATCCATTGCTTTAGACTTACCTACAGATTTTGGTAATCTTTGAGTTCCTCCTATCCCAGCCATAACACCAAGATTAATTTCAGGTTGTCCAAATTTAGCGGTTTTAGTTGCATATATAATATCACACATCATTGCTAACTCACAACCACCTCCAAGAGCATATCCAGATACTCCAGCAATTAAAGGCTTTCTATAAGAGGATATTATATTGTGCTCATTGGTAAAGTAATCTTCTAAATACATTTCTGTTGAATTTTTTTTCTCCATTTCTTTTATATCTGCACCAGCAGCAAAAAATTTTTCTGATCCAGTTATAATAATTACCCGTACATTTATGTCAGTGCTTGATTTTTTTAGAACAGTACAAATTTCCATTAACATCTTGTTATTAATTGCATTAAGAGATTCAGGCCTATTTAATTTAATTAACAAAACTGTTTCGTGATGTTCTAAGATAAGAGTTTCATATGCCATATTTTTCTCAATAATTAATAAAAAAAAATAATTCATACAACAATATTACTCGTAGAGCCAGCATTAAATTTTTCACGATTGACAATTTATACAAAAAAAAGTTGAGCGACCAGATTGTACTTGTCTTTTAATTTTACCTTTGCAAGATTTCCTTTTACATTTTAATTTTTCTCTTGAATATACACTAAATAAATTTTGAAAATAACCTAGCTCTCCGCCTGTGGCTTTGAAATCTTTAAGTGATGATCCTCCAGAATCTATTGCTTTTTTTAATACATTTCTTAACTCTCTTACTAATGAGTAACAATCCCGATCTGTCAATTTACTACAAATTTTAAATGGAGAAATTTTTGCTTCCCATAATGCTTCGCAAGCATAAATATTACCAACACCTGAAACAATTCCTTGATCCAAAATTGCTACTTTAATTGAGCATTTTTTATTTTCAATTTTTTTTTGTAATACTTGAGGGGAAAAATTATTACTTAATGGTTCAGGACCTAATTTTGAGAGCCATTTATGAAAAACTAGTTTTTCAGATCTTATTAAATCAATTGCACCAAACCGTCTTACATCATTAAATACCATTTGACTACCATCATCAAAATCAAATTTTATATGATCGTGCTTTCCTAATTTAACAATTGTATGAATAAATATTCCCATTTCATTTTCTATTGAAGGTTTCCTATCTTTATCAAAAGAATTATATATTAATAACCTTCCAGACATACCTAGATGAATAATTATAGTATAATCAACATCTAAATTTATAAGTAAAAATTTACCCCTTCTTCCTATAGATTTAACGACGGTACCTTCTATAATTTCTTTAATGTAGGTAGGGATAGGCCATCTTAAATTTTTACGAAACTGTTGGTATTTAGAAATTTTTTTTCCTACAATTTTTAGTTTCAATCCTTTAGATACAGTTTCTACTTCTGGTAATTCTGGCAATAAATACACCTTTTTATTATTTTTGAGATTTGAAATAATTATAGTATTACTTTATTACAAAGATATATATTAAAAATTGAAAATTATGAAAAAAACGGCCTTATATTATAGTACTATATTTTTAGAACATTTAGTTCCTGAAGGTCACCCTGAAAACAATAATAGGATAAAATTTATTATTAAAAAAATCCAAGAAAGCAATTTTAAAAATCTCAAATTTAAAAAGGCTAAACCAGCAAACCATGATATTCTAAAATTAGGACACACTGAGAGTTACATAAATTGGCTTACACAATTAAAACCAGAAAAAGAAATAATAAAAATCGACCAGGACACTTTTATGTCACCGAAAACCCTAGAAGCTGCTAAAATTGGGGTTGGATGCCTTATTGATGCAATTGATAGTGTTTTAGAAAAAAGATATGAAAACGCATTTTGTTTAATAAGACCCCCAGGCCACCATGCTGAGAGAGAAAAGGCCATGGGTTTTTGCTTTTTTAGTACTATTGGAATTGGTGTAAAATATTTAAAAAAAATAAAAAAAATATCTAAAATAGCAGTTGTTGATTTTGATGTTCATCACGGAAATGGTACTCAAAATATTTTATGGGATGATCCAGAATGTCTTTTTATATCAATCCATCAAGATAAAATATTTCCATTCACTGGGAGTAAAAATGAAACTGGAATAAAAAATAATATACTTAATATACCAGTAAGTTCTAGTTCAAATAGTACTGAATTTAGAAACTTTGTTGATAATATTATTTTACCAAGATTAATAAAGTTTGAACCAGAATTCTTATTAATTTCTGCAGGTTTTGACGGGCACAAAGATGACCAACTTTCTCAAACCCAATGGGAGGAAAGTGATTTCATTTATATAACAAAAAAATTAAAATCTATTGCTAATCAATTTTGTAAAGATAGAATTGTTTCCTGTTTAGAGGGAGGATATCATCTAGAAAAGCTATCCACATGTTGTGTCTCACATCTAAAAACATTAATGGAGTAAATATGTCAAACCACAAAGAAGAAACAATAACTTTTGAACAAGCAATTGAAGAATTAGAAAATATTATTAACCGTCTTGAAAAGGGAGATGTACCGTTAGATGAAACTATAAAATTATATGAAAAAGGTTCAGAATTAAAAGATTTTTGTGAAAAAAAATTAGAATCCGCTGAGGTTAAAATACAAAAAATAAACGAAAAGACAAAAACTAAGGAAATAACTGTTGAAGAATATAAATAATAAAAAATCAATTAAATTCCATGATTTTTTAAAAGAATTATCCAATTGTTCCAATAAAACAAATTCTCATCTGAGAAGATTACTACCACCCAAATGTGAACAAAAACTATATGATGCTATTAATTACGCAGTTTTTAGTGGAGGAAAAAGATTTAGAGCATTTTTGGTTATTCAGGCAGCTAAGCTTTTTGAAATTCCTGATTTAAGAGCATTACAAGCTGCTTCTGCTATAGAAATTATACATGCATATTCCTTAGTCCATGATGACCTGCCTTCCATGGATAACGATGACGTTAGGAGAGGCAAACCTACTATACACATTAAGTGGGATGAGGCTACCGCAGTTTTGGTTGGAGATGCATTACAAGCTTTTGCATATCAAATACTTTCTTTTGAAGAAACTCACCCCAAATCTGAAGTTAGATTAAATTTAATTAGAACTCTGTCTGAGGCATCTGGTTTTAAGGGAATGGTGTTAGGTCAATCCAAAGATTTAGAAGCTGAAAAAACCAATAAATCACTTGAATTTAACGATATAATACATCTACAAAAACTAAAAACTGGTGCACTTTTTAATTGGTCATTGAAATCAGCAACTATTTTGGCTGAACAAAATCATGATTCTTTAGAAATATATGCCAACTGTATAGGTTTAGCTTTTCAAATAAAAGATGACCTTCTTGATCATGAGGGAACTATGAAAAAAATAGGGAAAAAAGTTGGTAAAGATAATGAAGCAGGAAAAGCTACTCTAGTTTCTCTTTTAGGAGTAGAAAATGCGAAAAAAAGATGTTTAGAGCTATGCGAAGAAGCTTGTGACTCTCTCGATTTTTTTGGAACAAAATCAGAAATATTAAAAACTGCAGCAAGGTTTACAATTGAACGTGGTTTTTAATATGGAATTGATATTTTTCTTCAATTGATGCACCCAAAGAACGTACACCTTGCATTAAACCTCCATATGTTTTTGCAGGCCTTGATTTAGTATTCCAACCATAGATATCAAAGTGCAAAAACATCTTGTGATTATTGGTAAATTTTTTTAAAAAAAGTGCAGCAGTTATAGCTCCTGCCATACCTCCTAATGGTGCATTATTTAAATCAGTCATGGTTGAGAGTAGTTCATTATTATAATCTTCATAAAAAGGAAGCTGCCAAACAGGATCTTGCATTTTATCTCCATTTTTTTTTAATAAGTTTGCAAAATCATTACTAGTAGAAAAAAAGGGCGTAATGTCTGTTCCCATTGCAACTCTGGCTGCCCCAGTAAGTGATGCAAAAGTAACCAAAATATCAGTATTTATTTCTGTAGCATAAGTCAAAGTATCAGCAAGAATTAACCTACCCTCTGCATCTGTATTTTTAACCTCAACACCAATACCACTTCTAGAAATTAGAATGTCGCCTGGCCTAAAAGATTTTTCTGAAACTGAATTCTCAACACAAGGTATTAATACTCTTATATTTAATTTTAAATTCGATCTAATTAAATAGTGTGCTAAACCTAAAACTGATGCAGCACCTGACATATCTTTCTTCATATTAAGCATACCAGTGCTACTTTTTAAATTTAGTCCACCACTATCAAAGCAAACACCTTTTCCTATCAGTGTAATATTAAAAGACTTACTAGGTCCTTTATGAGTAAATTCTATAAATCTCGGTTTCTTAGATGAAGCTTTCCCAACCTCATGAATTAATGGAAAGTTTTTTTTAAGATCATTACCACATACAATTTTTATTTTTCCATTATGAAAATTTGAAAATTTTTTAATATAGGTTTCAAAATAATCAGGATTAAGAATGTTTGCTGGCAAATTTATTAAATCTCTTACTATAAACTCACTTTCAACTAGGCGTAATGTTTTATCCAAATTAGTAAAATTAGGTAAATTGAGAACTGGACTACCAAAATTTTTTTCATTTTTGATTTTTTTATCAAAATCTCTAAATGAATAAAAGCTTAAAAGAAAACCTAATGCTAATTCATCAATATCCTCGGTCTTTGGAATATTTTTTAAGAAGTAGATCCCTTTAGGTAATTTTGAAAGTATACTACTTATTAGAAATTTTGAGTAATTTTTTTTTGTTCTTTTTAATCCAACAATTACAGATGCAATTTTACCATTATTTTTAGATAAAACAATCCAATTACCATATATTGGTTTAAAACCTAAAGCTTTTAAAAATTTATAATTAGCTGAAGTAAGTTTCTTTTTTATTTTAGCAATATTAGTTGAGAAATAAACAGGGATAGCCTTTTTTTTAGACTGACAAGATATTGAATTTGTATTTATTCTTTCTAAGGATTTTTCTATCAATTGTGAGCTTTACTAATTTATTTAAATTTCTCAATATAGAGTTCTGCTATTTGAACAGCATTAAGTGCAGCACCTTTCCTTAAATTATCTGAAACACACCATATATTTAGACCGTTTTCAATAGTAGAATCTTGTCTTATTCTACTTACGAACGTGTTATAATCACCGACACATTCTAAAGGAGAAATGTAGCCTCCATCTTCTTTTTTATCAACAACTAAAATACCATCAGAATATCTCAATATTTCTCTTGCTTCAGATTCTTCAATAGGATGTTCAAATTCAATGTTTATAGACTCAGCATGTCCTACAAATACTGGAACTCGTACACAAGTAGCAGTAACTTTGATTTTGCTATCTAATATTTTTTTTGTTTCTGCCGCCATCTTCCATTCTTCTTTTGTTTGACCATCTGGTAGAAAATTATCAATATGAGGAATAACATTAAATGCTATTTGTTTCGTAAAATTTTTTGGGGTAACTTCTTGACCTGGTACATATATACCTTTTGTTTGCAACCATAACTCATCCATAGCATTTTTCCCTGCACCAGATACAGATTGATAAGTTGAAACAACTACCCTTTTTATTTTGGCCTGATCATGTAGAGGTTTTAATGCCACAACCATTTGAGCAGTTGAACAATTTGGATTCGCAATAATATTCTTATTTTTGTAATTTTCAATGTCTTGAGGATTTACCTCAGGAACTATTAGTGGAACATTTAAATCATATCTAAAAAGGGAAGAGTTATCAATTACAGTACAACCATCTTTTGCAGCCCTAGCTGCATATTTTTTTGTGGCTTCAGAACCAATTGCAAATAATGCAACATCCCAGTTTTTAAAATCAAAAGTTTCTAAATCTTTAACTTTCAATAATTCATCACCAAAACTTATTTCTGTTCCAACTGATTTTCTGCTTGCGAGTGCTACAATTCTTGAAACAGGAAATTTCCTATCCGCTAATATGTTGAGTATTTCCCTACCAACATTTCCCGTAGCACCCACAATGGCAACTGAAATACTCATTTTTGTCTCCTATCCTTCTTTTAATTGCTGATTAAGCTCAACCAAAATCTCATCACAAACTTCTTTAGTGCTAGATGGTTTTTGATTTTCTTTTTGTAATAAATCAGCAGTTCTAATACCTTTACTTAGTACTCTTTCTACTGATTTATCTAAAAGCTCAGCTTCTTTTTTTAAATCAAAAGTATATTTTAGTGCCATTGAAAAACTTAAAATACAAGCAATAGGATTAGCTAAACCTTTGCCGGAAATATCTGGAGCTGAGCCATGGACAGGCTCATACATGGCTTTTAATTTACCATTAGCATTTTTGTTTCCAAGACTTGCTGAAGGTAACATTCCAAGACTTCCAGTTAGCATAGCTGCGCAATCAGATAATAAATCTCCAAATAAATTATCCGTAACAATAACATCAAATTGTTTTGGCCATCTTACAAGCTGCATTGCTCCAGCATCAGCATACATGTGACTAAGTTCTATTTCTGGGTAATTCTTATCCTTAATTTTCTGAACTACCTCACGCCACAATACTCCAACTTCCATAACATTAGCTTTCTCCATAGAACAAACTTTTTTATTTCGCTTTTTGGCTATTTCAAAAGCAGATATAGCCACTCTTTCAATTTCACTTTCTGAATAATAAGTTGTGTTAATAGCATATCTTTCACCACTCTTTTTGTTTATTTCTATGCCTCGGGGTTCTCCAAAATATGAACCAGAACTTAATTCCCTAACAATCATTATATCAAGACCTGAAATTATATTAGGTTTTAAAGAAGAATAATCTGATAAAGCATCAAAACATTGTGCAGGCCTTAGATTGGAATATAAATCTAATTCTTTTCTTAATTTTAAAAGACCTCTTTCTGGTTTAAGAGAAAATTCAAGATTATCGTACTTCGGACCACCTACTGCTCCTAGTAAAATGGCATCAACTTCATTTGCTATTTTTAATGTGGTGTCGGCAAGCGGAGTACCATACTTATCGTATGCGGAACCTCCTACAAGATCAAATTTTGTGTCTAATTGAATTTTTAATTTTTTTTCAAACCATTCTATAATTCTACAGACCTCATCCATAACTTCTGGACCAATACCATCTCCAGGCAATATTAATAAAGAACCTACAGTCATAAAAACCACCCTTTCGCAAATTTTATATTATGAAAACACAAATCTTTTAAATTTTAAAAATCTGTGACTTATTTTCCAAGCCATGGGAATTTATTAGAATATGAATCTTCAAATGATTTAATTTTGTCAAACTTTTTCATTGTAAGTTCAATATCATCCAATCCGTTTAGTAGGCATTTTTTTTTAAATTGATCAACATCGAATGTGATAATACTACCATCAGGCCTTTGTATTTCTTGGTTTTCTAAATTTATAATCAAAATTGAATTTGAACCTTTTAGAGCATCGTCCATTAATAAATCTCTATCTTTTTTTTGTAAAATGATAGGCAAGATTCCATTCTTAAAACAATTATTATAAAAAATATCTGCGTAACTTGTTGAAATAACAACTCTTATTCCAAAATCTAATAAAGCCCAAGGAGCATGTTCTCTTGAGGAACCACATCCAAAATTATCACCAGCTATAAGAATACTTGTATTTTTATATTTTGCTTTATTAAGAACAAAGTCTTCAATTTCATTGCCATATTGGTCATATCTCATTTCATCAAACAAATTTTTCCCTAATCCAGACCTTTTGATAGTTTTTAAAAATTGTTTTGGAATAATCATGTCAGTATCGATATTTATTAAAGGAAGTGGCGCTGCAACAGATCTTACTTCAGTAAATTTTTCCATGTAATTATCCTTATTCTAAATTAAATTTCGAACATCAGTTAAATGACCTGTGATTGCAGCAGCGGCAGCCATAGCAGGACTCATAAGGTGGGTTCTTCCACCTCTTCCTTGTCTTCCTTCAAAATTCCTATTTGAAGTAGCTGCACATCTTTCTTGTGGACTTAATTGATCTGGATTCATAGCCAAACACATAGAACAACCTGCCAATCGCCATTCAAACCCTGCTTCCATGAGTTTTTGAGCGATCCCTTCTTCCTCAGCCTGTTCCCTGACAAGACCTGAACCTGGAACAATCATTGCTCTAATTCCTTCTTTTACTTTTTTTCCGTCCATAATTTTGGCTACTTCTCTCAAGTCTTCAATTCTACCATTAGTACATGAGCCAATAAAAACAGTATCTATTTTTACTTCCTCTAATTTTTGACCTGGGAATAAACCCATGTAATTAAGTGATCTCTCAACAGCCTGTTTTTTCTGCACATCAAAATCATTAGGATTCGGAATAATTTCATTTATAGGTAAAACATCCTCAGGACTCGTTCCCCAAGTAACTACAGGTGCAATTTTATTTCCATCAATAACAACTAGTTTATCAAACTTGCTACCAGCATCTGAAAATAATTCTTTCCATGAATTAATTGCCATTTCCCAATTTGACCCTTTTGGAGCATGTGGCCTTCCTTGTATGTAATCAAAAGTTTTTTGATCTGGAGCAATTAGTCCAGCCCTTGCACCACCTTCAATTGCCATGTTACATACTGTCATTCTACCTTCTACGGATAAATTTGATATTACAGAACCAGTATATTCAATAACGTGACCCGTTCCACCTGCTGTGCCGGTTTGACCAATAATTGATAAAGTTACATCTTTAGCAGTTACACCTATTCCTAGAGAACCATTTACCTCAACTTTCATATTCTTTGACTTTTTTTGAATTAATGTTTGGGTAGCTAAAACATGTTCAACTTCACTAGTTCCAATTCCATGAGCTAATGCGCCAAAAGCTCCATGTGTGGCTGTATGGCTATCACCACAAACAATAGTCATTCCAGGCAATGTCCATCCTTGCTCTGGACCTATTATATGAACAATCCCTTGTCTTATGTCATTTACTGGGTAATAGTTTATACCAAAATCAGTAGCATTTTTATCTAATGCTTCAACTTGGATCCTGCTTTCTTTGTTTGAAATTCCCTCTTCTCTATCTAAGGTAGTTGGAACATTATGATCGGGAACTGCAATAGTTTTATCTGGTGATCTCACTTTTCTGTTTGACATTCTTAAGCCTTCAAAGGCTTGAGGGCTAGTAACTTCATGAACTAAATGTCTATCAACATACAATAAGGAAGTTCCATCATCTTCCTCAGAAATAAGATGATTTTCCCATATTTTATCATATAGTGTTTTATTTTCTGACATAATAATTCACCTTCTTAATCTCTAAAATTTAAATTTACGTTGTTTTATCATATAAAATATTTAATTACATCAATTAATAAATATTTTACTACTTACAATATAACTCTTTTCCATACCACATCACTTGCTTTGATAATACCAGTTTTTTTATTAGAACAATTATGAATAGGTATATTTAGATAATTAATAAAGTCTGGGTCATCTGACTTTAAATATCCTAATCTTATCAATATAGTAACAATTAAGCATTCTGCAGCTTTTCTAGAACCGTCACAAATTTTCAAAGCAATACCTAAGCCTTTATCTAACAATATGGCTGTATAAACACCGTCTGCACCTACTTTAACAATTAATTGATTATTTGATTTTTTAATTATTTTAGTACATAAACGATCATCACCTGCAATTAAATCTGGATAACAAAGAACAGAAGTTTTTAAAATCTCTATCGAATCTTTTCTTTTCTGCTCCATTTTCTCAGGATTTGCAAAAATAGCCATAGCTTTAGCCAAAGATTGGATAGAGCATGCAAAATTTGGAGCACTACATCCATCTAAAGCAAAAACAGAATTTTGATACCCACTAATTTCCTCAAACGTTTTTTTTACAACTTTCTGCACAGGATGATTAATATTAATGTAATTTTTTATATTATCACTTTCTTGAGAAATAGTTTTAGATATAGTTAAAAAACTTAAATGCTTTCCTGAACAATTATTATGAAGTTGCGAGAGCATTTTTTTATTTTTTTTCAATTTATTTAATTGAACTTTATCATATGGAAGATGGTAACCACAAAGTAAATCTTTCTCATTAAGTCCTATCTTTAGAAGCCAATTTTTGGCAACATTTAAATGTTTTTCAGCACCACTGTGTGAAGCACAAGCCAAAGCTAAATGCTTATTTTCTAATGAAAATTTTTTTGCTGAACCCATTTCAACTAGGGGGAGTGCTTGTATAATTTTACATGAAGATCTTGGAAAAATTAGAGCCTTAGGATCTCCCCAAAATGCAATTATCTCTCCACGATTATTTGATATAGCCAAATGTCCAAAATGAAAAGATTCAACTAATTCACCTCTATAAACCTCTATTAACCTCTCTGGTTTCAACTAATTAAACCTAAATAAATAATGATGGATATAAATTTCTTACTATTAATTTAAATAATTTCAACTATATTTTTGTTATGACAGGCAACTTTTGGATTTTTAGGAAATAATATGAAAAAAATTCTAATAAAAAATTCTTTTATTTTTTTAATAATTTTCATTGCTGCAAATAAAGTTTTTTCTGAAGAACTTCGAATGGTTGCGAGTGAAAAAAATTGGAGTGTTTTTAATCCAAAAGATAAAAATAAATGCTTTATTGTTTCTCAATCTATAAAAGATGAGGCATTTAGAAATGGAGAAAAGTTATCTAGTGTGAATAGAGACCGAGGAAAGCTATTTGTTCAAAAAAGTCAATCAAGCGTCGCTGGTTTTGTTGGATCTTTTAATGCAGGTTATCCTTTGAAAATTGGTGGAAAGTTTATACTTAAAATAGATGGCTCAAAAAAAATTGTTTTTTTGGCCTCTCCAGAACCTAAAACATCTGAAGAAAAAAATTGGGCTTGGACACAAGCTCATGATGATAAAAATTTGATTAACTACTTAAAGATTGGAAATAAGGCTGTCTTAGAAGCTGTCTCTCATAGAGGAACAATCACCAAAGATACATTTGAATTAACCGGATTTACTAAAGCACTTCAAAGACTTCAAGATATATGTAAATAAATAAAATTTTACTGTTCTAATCATGACAAAATTTAAAACGATTCAATATAAATTTAACAATTTTCCAAAGTTAAATATTTTAGGACTGTCTAAAGATGAGCTTTACCAAAAACTTTTTGACCTAAAAATTCATAAAAAAGAATTAGCAATGCGGGTTCAGCAATTATTTAGTTGGATACATGTTCATGGAAAACTAAATTTTGACGAAATGACTAATCTTTCTAAGGAATTTAGACTTTTAATGTCTGAACATTTTTCTATCACAAGACCTGAGATTATTAAAAAACAAATAAGCCAAGATGGAACTAGAAAATATCTTTTTAAATCATCTGATTATGGAGAGTTTGAGACTGTTTTTATACCTGAAAATGAAAGAGGAACTATATGTATATCTTCACAAATAGGATGTACATTAAATTGTACTTTTTGCCATACAGGAACACAAAAGTTAGTTAGAAATTTAGAACCACATGAAATTGTGGGACAGATATCGGCTGTGAAAGACGATCTTTCAGACTGGGATGTAAGAAATAAAACTTTAAAGAGGGTAGTATCTAATATAGTAGTGATGGGCATGGGTGAGCCACTTTTCAATTTTGAAAATATGAAAAAAAGCTTAAAAATAATAATGAGCAATGACGGTCTTTCTATATCTAGGAAAAAGATTACTCTTTCAACATCAGGAATAGTTCCCTATATACATAGAGTAAGTTCTGAAATAGGATGTCTTCTTGCTATCAGTCTCCATGGGACTACTAATGAAATCAGAAATAATTTAGTACCAATTAACAAGAAATGGAATCTTGAAGAATTAATGGCAACGTTAAAAAGTTATCCTAATTTAAGTAATAGTGAACGAATAACTTTCGAATATGTTATGCTGAAGAAAGTTAACGATACAATTGATGATGCAAAACGATTAGTAAAATTAATAAAAAATATTCCTGCAAAAATAAATCTTATTCCGTTTAATCCATGGCCTGGCTCAAATTATCAAACCTCAGAACCTGATACTGTAAAAATATTTGCAAATTATATTCAGAAAGCTGGTTACTCTTCACCAATTAGAAAACCTAGGGGTATCGACATTATGGCTGCATGTGGTCAACTAAAGTCGGATTCTATAAATAATTCAGTTAAAAAAAAATTAGAGATTTAGGTTGAAAAAAATAAGTAAACGAAAAGCTTTGGTTAATATTATTCAAACCTTATCTTTTGGAACAACTTTTAGTAGTATGTATTTTTTATCAAAATCAGCTGAAGCTAGTGTTAATTTAGAAAAAGTTGATCTCATAGTAGTTTGGAAATCAAAAAGACGTATGACATTATTCTATAAAAAGAGACCTATTAGATCATATTTTATAAGACTAGGTTTTAATCCAAAAGGTCATAAGACAAAAGAGGGTGATGGAAAAACACCAGAGGGTAATTATTGGATTACACATAAAAACCCTAATAGTGCATTTCATAAAAGCTTAGCTATTAGTTATCCAAACAAAAAAGATAAAAATTTTGCAAAAATGAATGGTCATAATCCTGGAAAAGATATTTTTATACATGGTGGGCCAAGAAATTTTTTAAAACATTTATTTTTCGATTGGACAGAAGGATGTATAGCTGTAACAGATAGTGAGATCGAAGAGATCTATTCAATGGTCCAAAAAAATACACCTATTTTTATAACATCTTAAAATTAACAAAACTTTATTTTTTAAAACCTAAAACTTGAACCCACCAAATCTTACCATTTTTTTCTTGATACCAACCTAAACCTAGATGAGTTGCTTCTTTATTTAATAATACACTCCTAGATAATGAATTTTTAAGCCAAACCTGAAGTACTAAAAACTCACCTTCATATGTTTCAGAAACATTTTCACCTGTTATAATTCCGACAAAACCAGACACCTCTGCTCTTTTTTGAGGAGATGATCCATCAGACCCAAAATTCCAAGCTCTTTGCTGTTTGAAAATATCTCTAGCATGTGTGGCAGCGCTTGAATTTAAAAAATCTGATATCTCAAGATTTCCTAAGTCTCTTTCATGTCTTATCGCATTAAGAGAATCTAAGTGTCTTTTTCTTATCTCTACAGAATCAAAATTCTCTATCCTACCAGAATCTTGGTTATTTTTATAAATATCCCCATTATTATTAACACAAGCAGTAAAAATAATTAAGAATAATGATAGTTGGATAAATCTTATGATGATTGAAAAATTATTAATCATAATTATTTGATATACGTTATAATCCATATTAATTCAAAAAAAATTTAACTAATCATCGTTGAAATAATTATTCACTAATTGTAAATATAATTATGGTAAATAGAAGATATTTTATTTTTGGAACGACATTAGTTGGCTTAAATTTTTTTACTCAAGCTGTATCTAATGCACAACAAGCAGTAAAAAAAACTCAAAGTGGTGAAACACTTCATAATATATCAAGCTATCGCTACCAGAAATGGGAAAACCATTTCAAATCTATTACTGACGGAGCAATTTTGTCGGATACTAAATCTAAGTGTCTACATTTTTGGAATGGTAAAGAAAACATATACAAAATTTATCCTACCTCAGTTCCTTTAACTCCAGAATTAACAAGAACTGGTTATACTAAGGTTATAAGAAAGGTTGTTGGTCCAGATTGGAGGCCTACGGAATCAATGAGAAAAAGAGATCCTCAGTTACCAAAGTATATGCCAGCAGGACCAGATAATCCTTTAGGAACTCATGCGTTATACCTAAGTTGGCCGAATTTTAGAATCCATGGAACATCTGATACAAGGAAAATTGGAAGACAAAGTTCCTCAGGATGCATTGGCCTTTATAATGAACACATAGAAGAACTTTTTAATTATGTAAAAATTGGAACGCCTGTTCGTTTAATTTAGAATTTTTTCAGTTTTAATTTGTTAAATATATCCTTAAGTCCTTTCATATAATCAGGATAGATTAATCTATAATAGAATTTATTTAACAATTTTTTATTACTTATTTTTTTTGATTCTGAAAAAAAACCTAAAGCTGTTTCTGATAAATTAATATCGTTTATACCAACTGGAGTAGGCGGCTTTAAATTTAATAATTTGAAAGCTTCCTTGTAAATAGCTTCAGTTGATGCAGGCATATTATCAGATAAATTAAAAATGCCTCTGTTATTATTTTTGTTCAATAACTCTACAATTACATTAACAATATCTTCAATATGAATCCTTGAAAAAAAGAGCCTTGGCTTTTTAATAATTTTAAATGATTTTCTTTCAATTCTATCAAATGGACTTCTATCCGGACCATAAATACCAGATAACCTTAAAATAGTTAACTGGAAATTATTACTTCTTCCAAATGATAACCACTTCTTCTCAGCATTTAAACGCCATTTACCCAATCTTGTGGATGGTTTTAAATTAGAATTTTCATTTACCCAAGCACCATTATGATCTCCATAAACACTTGTTGAAGAAAGGTAAATTAATCTAAGTTTATTCTTTGAATTTAAAAAATATTTAGAAAATTTATCTTTAACTGGGTCAGATAAACAACTAGGAGGAACTGTTATCAAAATTGCGTATGACTGTTTTATATATTGCTTAACAAGTTTCTCGTTTGTCCACAAACAGGCATTAATACCTTGTCTCTTAAGTTTATTAATACTAGATTTATCACGGGACACTACAAATATTTTTCTCTTACTTCTTTTTAGTTTATGAATTAATGCTTCTGAGCAATACCCAAAACCAAAAATTAATATTTGATTAACTATCATATTTTTTTAATTCACAAATTGCCCATATAGCTGCATCAGCAATTGTAGAATCTTCATCATTAGATAATTTATTTAATGTATTTATAAATTTTTTGTTTCTAGAATTACCAATTGCATATAAAATGTTTCTAACAAATCTATTCCTTCCAATACGCTTTATTGGGGATTTTCTAAACAAATTTCTGAATTTTATATCATCAAGCTGAGCAAGTTCATTCAAATCTAACAATTCATATTTTTCGTTAGAATATTTTATTTCACTTGAATTCTTAGAAAATTTATTCCAAGGACATACTGCTAAACAATCGTCACAACCAAAAATTCTATTTCCTATTAATGACCTTAAACTTTTTTCAACTGGTCCTTTATGCTCAATTGTTAAATAAGATATACATTTTGTTGCATCAAGCTTATAAGGTCCAATAAAAGCATTTGTTGGACATATTTCCATACATTTCATACAGCTACCACAGTGGTTATTTTCTTTTTTATCATTTGTAATTTTAATGTTTGTAAAGATAAAACCTAAAAATATCCAATTACCAAGTTTTTTTGTTAAAATATTAGTATGCTTTCCTTGCCACCCTATTCCAGACTTTTGAGCAAAATACTTCTCCATAATTGGTGCTGTATCGACAAATACTTTCACTTCACAATTATTTGTAAGCTTGATCAGTTGACCGGCAACTACTTTTAATTTCTTTTTTAGAATATTATGATAATCCTCTCCTCTGGCATAAATTGAAATATTAGCTTTATCCTTCATTTTTAATCCAGCTAATGGATTTTTACCTTTATAATAATTTTCTGCAAAGACAATAATGGTTTCAACATCATTCCACATTAGCTTTGGATTACTTCTCCAATTTATATTATTACTAAGCCATTCCATTTGGCCATGGTATCCTTTTTTGACAAATTCTTTAAAATTTTGAAACACCTCTGGATCAACTTTTGGATTTGTAAATCTTACGTCAGATAACCCTTGAAGATAGGCAAATTGAGAAATTTTTTCTTTCAAGCTTTTTATTTGGTTTACCATTTTACCTCAAAAATCTAAATCATTATAGTGTTCTGAGGGAATAAAACCTGGTAAAAAGTCTGACAAAATGGGTCTAAATGCTGGTCTTGATTTTATCTTTGAATACCAATCTTTAACATTTGGAAAATCTTCCCAATTTATATCATTTATATAATCCAATGATGACAAATGAGAAGCTGCTGTAAAATCAGAAACTGTTAGTAAATCACAGGCAACCCATTTTCTTTTTTCAAGCAACCAGTTTAAATAGTTAAGATGAAATTTAAGACTTTTCAGTCCAAATTTTATTTTTTGACTATTAGGATATCCAGTTTTCATAATTTTTTTATATACTCTTTCATACAATACATTCTGTGTGACCTCTTTATAAAACTTTGTATCAAACCAATTGGATAATCGTCTGCTTTCAGCTCTTTGCTCTAAGGTATTAGGCAATAAAGGTAGATCTGGATATTTTTCTTCTAAATATTCGAAAATAGCATTACTGTCTGATATTTTTATATCATCGTCAATAAAAACTGGTACTTCCCCTGCATGATTAATTTTTAAGAATTGTACTCTTTTTTCCCAAAAATTCTCCTCTATTAATTCCACATCAATTTTTTTTTCACTTATTATCAATCGAATTTTTCTGCAAAAAGGTGATAGAGAGAAGTGATATAATTTTTTCATTTGTAAATATTAAAAATGTTTTTTTTAATTTAAGGTTCTTAGCTCTTATGGTACCATAATATATGATCACAATTCATATTTTTTTTATTGCCATAATTCAAGGGATAACAGAGTTTTTACCAGTTTCTTCTTCTGCTCACTTGATAATACTTCCTTATTTTATGAAGGTAGTAGATCAAGGTGTTGTAATTGACATTTCAGTTCATTTAGGCAGCCTTTTTGCTTTATTAATTTATTTTAAACAGGATACATCTATTTTGTTTAGGGGAATGATACAATTTTTTCTTATACAATTTCAAAAAAAAGAACTTTTGTTTTTCTTAAAAATTGTAACGGCTACCATTCCTATTATTTTTATAGGGTTAATATTTAAAATTTATCGTTTTGATATCGTTCTAAGATCTGTTGAAGTAATAGGTTGGACAATGATTATTTTTGGTATTTTACTTTATTTAACAGATAAATTTGGTGGAGAAAAAAAGACAATTGATAATTGGGGTTTTAAAAGTGCATTTATAGTTGGTATCTTTCAAGCCATATCTCTAATTCCAGGAACATCTAGATCAGGAATTACAATTACTGGCCTAAGAGTTTTTGGATATGACAGGTATAATTCAATAAAAATATCTCTTTTGATGTCAATACCCACCATTACACTTTCAGTATTTTTCATTACTCCTAGCATTTTAAAAGAGAATGATGTTAATTTAATTGAGTTCTTTATCCCCTTTTCATTATCTTTTACTGCATCATTAATTGCTTTAAAGATAATGATCAACTATATCTATATTTTTAAATTTACACCATATATAATTTATAGAATAACCTTAGGTTTAATATTACTTTACACGGTTTATTTTTAAATAAACATTCTTTACAAATCTGAAAAATTTCCTCTAGGTCTATAATGTTTCAAATAAAACGGTAAAATCAAATCCATTGATTTTGGTTTAATTGAAAGATCAGTAAATCCTAAAAAATCTCTACTTGCAACATTATCATATTTCAATTGAATAACTGAATCATCCGTAATTAAAAGAGGTATTTTTTTAAAAGTTATTTTATTTAAAATAAAGATTATAGGACAAATTATTTTGGCTAACCAAAATGGTAAGTTAATAATTAATCTTTTCCTATATATCACGGACAACATCTTAATCATTAGTGATTGAAAATTAAATATTTCTGGCCCTCCCAATTCATAGATTACTTTATTATTTTTTGAAAAACAATTGTCACTATTTAAAATTTTAATTACTGATTTGGCTATATCATCAACATAAACAGGTTGAAACTTTGTATTCCTACCGACTATGGGTAAAAATGGACTTAAACAAGCAATTTGTGCAAATAAATTAAAAAATTGATCTTCTGCTCCAAAAACTATAGAAGGTCTAATTATTATAGCTTTAGGAAATGCAGCTAAAATTTTAATTTCGCCTAAACCTTTAGATTTCGCATATTTACTTTCTGAATTTATGTTTGCACCAATAGACGATATATGGATGAATTTCTTTACTCCAGATTTTTTTGCCAAAATTGCTAATTTTTCTGGTGCATCCGTATGAATTTTTTTATATTGCTGATTTTTTTCTTCATGTAAAATTCCAACACAATTAATAATAATTTCTGATACTTCGAATAAAGATGAAAGTTGTTCAAGATTGTTAAACGAGCCTTTAATAAATCTTATTTGACCAACATTACCAGAAGTTTTCAAAAAAATTGCTTCACTGGGTGATCTTGTAACTACATTTATTAGATAACCTTGTTTAGCTAGACGATTTACTATATATCTCCCTAGAAAACCTGAACCTCCAAAAATAGTTACACTTGGTGACTTATAAGAAAAACTACTAATTTTATTATTATTATCCAAATTTTTCAGGTTTCTTTATTTTATTTTATTGATCTATTATAAATTGCATTAAAATATTATATGATTTATATATTAAGATAGTTATAAAATGCAAATCTCAAAATATTAATTACGGAAATAAATAAATGAAATATTTTTTGCATGAAAATGATTTACCTAAAGACATTAAAATCGGAAAGTCCATAGCGATAGACACAGAAACTACAGGATTAAATCTTAGAAGAGATCGATTATGTCTTATTCAGGTATGTACAGAAAAAAAAGAAATTCATCTTATCAAAATAAAAAAAAAATCTTCATCCCCAGTATTAGCAAATATACTTAGTGATAACAAAATATTGAAAATTTTTCACTTTGCTAGATTTGACATAGCTGTGCTTATGAATCAAATCAAGTGTGATGTATTAAATATTTATTGTACAAAAATTGCTTCAAAGTTAGCTAGAACTTCGTCAGATAACCATAGTTTAAAAAATTTAGTTTCACACTTTTTGTCAATTGAAATCCCTAAATTTGAACAAACTTCTGATTGGGGTTCAGATAAATTAACAAAATCTCAATTAGAATATGCTGCTTCTGATGTATTATATCTGCATCAACTTAAAGATTTTTTAGACAAAATTTTGATAAGAGAAGAAAGACAAAAAATAGCAGAAAACATCTTCATTTTTTTACCACAACTATCATCCCTTGATATTGAAGGTTGGGATATTAATAATTTAATGTCTCATAAATAAAATAAACTTATGATTTTTAACAAAAGGTAAAAAAAATAACACATACAAATATAATCAGATTATTTAAGCTAAGTTTTTTATTACTTTCCTTTTCATTAGTAATGATGATTTTTTTTGTGTCTACCAAAGATGATTTTGAAAAAACTTTTCTTGTTGAGACGAAGGATTTAAATCTAGGCTCTGAAGGAAATAGTTTCCAAATTGATAATGCACAACTTAGCAGTTTGAATATAAATGGTAATAGTTTTAAAATTAAAGCTAACAAAATATATCCTTTCGATAATAAATTACCAATTATCTCAAGCAATGAAATTTCTGGTAATATAAATTTATCTTCTGAAATTATAATTGAAGTTAAAGCTGAAAAATTAGAATTAAATTCCGAAAATAGTACTTTAAAATTAGGTGGTGGTTATGAAATTAAAAATAAATATTTTCAAATATTAGGCAATGAAATTCTATTTAATTTTAACGAAAATATTATTATGAGTTATGATGGTTTTACTTTTTTAACTCAAAATGGTCAAATATCCGGTGGTAAAATAAAAATTTTTAATATTAATAAGCTAAAACAAAACCTAATATTCTATATTAATGATGGTGTTAATTTTAAATACTTGCTATGATGAAATTAATTTTTTATGAATAAATAAGATGAATATATATAAATCATATTTAGAAAAAAATTCTAAATCATTTTACATTGCCTTGTTCTTAGTCTTATCTCTCTTATTTGTTACAAAGATTTCAAGTAATGAAGTTACTTTTGATGAAATTTTATTAAGTGCAAAATCTGCAACTTTTAATCAAGAATTGGGAATTATAACTCTTAATGAAAATGTTATTTTAAAATATGAAGATCTTAATTTTAGGTCAGACGAGATGCAACTATTATTTGAAAAAAAAAGTGAAATTGAAAATTTTACAAGCATTCAAAAAATCATTGCCAGAGGAAATGTATTTTTTGAACGAGATGAAGAAATAATTAGTAGTGATTTAGTATCTTTTGCAACTAATGAAAATAAAGTCAAAATTATTGGCAATGTAAAAATTGTCAAAGGAAAAAATATGGGTTTTAAATCTGAAAAGCTAGAAATTAATTTAAAAAATTAAAAATATTTCAAATTAAATTTCACAAATAATCTAAGGATAAGAAACATTAAAAATATACATTCAATTAAAAATAATAAAATAAAACAACTAAATCTGCGTGAAACAGGATTAGTTATAAAAGATTTGAGAAAAAGTATTAAAAAAAAACCAATACTTAGAGATGTAAGTTTAAAACTAAAAAAAGGTGAAGCTATTGCTTTACTTGGTCCGAATGGAACAGGGAAAACAACGTGCTTTTATTCAATAGTAGGTCTAACCTCAATAGACTCTGGAAAAATAATTATTGACAATGCTGATGTAACAAATCTTCCAATGTATAGGAGGGCTAAATTAGGATTGGGATATTTGCCTCAAGAGTCCAGTATTTTTAAAGGATTGTCAGTAGAAAAAAACATAATGGCAGTTCTTGAGATTAGTATAAAAGATAAGCAAGAGAGAAAGAGAGAGCTAGAACTGCTTTTGGGAGAATTCTCTATAACCCATTTAAGACAAGCATCTGCTATCACTTTATCAGGAGGTGAAAGAAGAAGAGTAGAAATTGCTAGATGCTTAGCTAGTAAACCAAAATATATATTATTAGACGAACCATTTGCCGGTGTCGACCCTATAGCAGTTAATGAAATTAGAAAATTAGTTTCTCAACTTAAAGAACGTGGCTTAGGAGTTTTAATTACAGATCATAATGTCAGAGAAACACTAGAAATCGTTGATAGAGCTTATATACTTCATGAAGGTTATGTCATAATGAAAGGAACACCTAAAGAGGTTGTCAATGATGAAAGTGTAAGAAAAGTTTATTTAGGAAATCAATTTCGGATATGAAGATTTTTATTAAAATGCAGTAATAAGGAAAAATAATGGATATTCAGATCAGTGGAAAACAATTGAAAATTGGAAAAAGTCTTACAGATTATGCTAAAAACCAACTTGATTTAATTAACAAGAAATATTTATTAAGACCGACTTATGCTAATATTACATTTACTAAAGAAAATAATCAATTCAGGTGTGAAACATTATTACATCTATCTAGTGGTTTAACAGCCCGCTGTAGTGGTAAAGCTAGGGAAATATATTACTCTTATCAAAAATCAATTCTTAGGTTAGAGAAAATCCTTCGAAGACACAAAAGGAGATTAAGAAGCCATCATTTAATTGACAAAAAATTAAATACCGATTGATTAAATTTTTTTTATTTAGGTATATTAATCTTTACTTTAAATTCAAATATGTTAAAAAACAAAATTAAATTTTGTTTGGGGTAAATATCATTTATGATTATTTCTGAAATTTTGTCACCTGATGCTATTTTAACATCAATTAAGGCTTCAAGTAAAAAAAGAGTTCTTCAAGAAATATCTGTTGGAATATCCAATATCTATGGATTAGAACAAACAAAAGTTTTTTTAGCATTACAGGAAAGAGAAAAATTAGGTCCCACTGGTATGGGACATGGCGTTGCCATTCCTCATGCTCGGATTAATTCTATTTCTTCAATTAAGGGGGTTTTTGCAAAATTAATAAATCCTTTAGATTTTGGGTCTATGGATAGCCAAAATGTTGATTTAATATTTGTTCTTATAGCACCACATGAATCAGGAGCTAATCACTTGAAAGCCTTAGCAAAAGTATCAAGAATATTAAGAAATAAATCAACTTGTGAAAAATTAAGATCAACTATTGACAAATCAGCCCTTTACTCAATCTTAACAACTGATGAAGAAATTCAAGCAGCTTGAATTAAATCTTTTCATTTTCTTTTAGAATTTTTTCAATAATAGGGATATCACTTGGATTATTTAATTCCCAAAATTGTCTACCTCTTAGGGAAGAAAGGACACAATTTATTTCAATATTGTTTTCAAGAAATCTGAGTTGTTCTAGGCCTTCTTGTTTTTCAAGATAGCCTTGTGGAAATTTTATGTATGATTTTAATGCTTCTGACCTATATGCATAAACACCGATGTGATGGTAAACAAAGTTTGAATCATCATCAATATCACAATGGTTCATATAAGGGATTAATTCTTTAGAAAAATATAAAGCTTTATAATTTTTGTCAAAAACAACAGTGGTTGCCCCAATTCTTCCAGCTTTTTTATCCCAGAACAATTTTTCTAATGTTTTTTTATCGCATTTCAGAACGGGTGTAGTTACATTATAATGATTATTTTGTAATTCTTTTACAAGTTCCTCAATTACCCATATTGGTGTAAGAGGAGCATCTCCTTGAAGATTAACAATAATTTCATAATTCTTGTCTTGAAAATTTAATGCTTCAGCCACTCTTTCAGAGCCATTATTGAGGTTTTTTGAAGTCATGCAAACTTCAGCACCAAAACTTTCGCAAAATTCCTTTATCCTCACATCATCAGTAGCAATTATTTTTTTATCAAAAGTATCAAGTTTTAATGCCAGTTTCCAAGTTTTTTCTATTAAACTTATTTTTTTTCCATCAAAATCTTCAAGTAAAGCTAAAGGTTTTCCAGGAAATCTAGAAGATTCGAATCTAGCAGGTATTACTAAAAGATTGCTCATGATAAAAAACTTTATTAAATAATTAAATAAATCATATTAACATCAAAAATTAAAAATAATCTTCGTTAAATATTACTATATAAAGAAATCAAAGTCATAAAAATTTGTAATAAATTATGATTTTATCCTTGTAGTGTGAAAATGAAAACCCATATAAATCCTAAACCTAAAATAATAAAGGTTGTATAATTTATAATGGGAAGGAAAATAATATGTCCAAAGTTATTGGTATTGATTTAGGAACAACAAATTCTTGCGTAGCATTAATGGATGGGAAAGATGCGAAAGTAATTGAAAATTCAGAAGGTGCAAGAACAACACCTTCTATAGTTGGTTTTACTGATGACGAACGACTAGTTGGCCAGCCTGCAAAAAGACAAGCTGTTACCAACCCAGAAAAAACACTTTTTGCTGTTAAAAGACTAATTGGTAGAAGATTAGACGATCCCATGGTTGAGAAAGATAAAGATATGGTTCCTTATTCTATAGTGGATGAAGGTAATGGTGATGCGTGGGTTGAAGTAGATAAACAAAAATACTCCCCAAGCCAAATTTCAGCATTTATTTTACAAAAGATGAAGGAAACTGCTGAAAGTTTTCTAGGCGAAGATGTATCTCAAGCAGTAATTACTGTTCCAGCATATTTTAATGATGCACAAAGGCAAGCTACCAAAGATGCAGGTAAAATTGCTGGTCTAGATGTTCTAAGAATTATAAATGAACCAACAGCAGCTGCATTAGCTTATGGTTTAGATAAAGAAGGTGGAAAAACAATTGCTGTTTTCGACTTAGGAGGTGGTACATTTGATATTTCAATATTGGAAATTGATGACGGATTATTTGAGGTAAAGTCTACCAATGGTGATACTTTCCTAGGTGGTGAAGATTTTGACATGAGGATTGTTGATTATTTAGCAACTGAGTTTAAAAAAGAAAGTGGGGTTGATTTAAAATCAGACAAAATGGCTTTACAGCGCTTGAAAGAAGCTGCTGAAAAAGCAAAGATAGAACTTTCGTCTCAATCACAAACTGAAATTAACCAACCTTTCATATCTATGGATCCCAAGACTAGTCAACCTTTACACATGGTTATTAAATTAACAAGGGCTAAGTTAGAAAGTTTAGTTTCAGATCTTGTCTCTAGATCATTAAAGCCATGTCAAGCTGCCTTGAAAGACGCTGGCCTCTCTAAAACAGAAATTGATGAAGTTGTTTTAGTTGGTGGAATGACTAGAATGCCAAAAGTAATAGAAGAAGTTACTAAATTTTTTGGAAAAGAACCCCATAAAGGAGTAAACCCTGACGAGGTCGTTGCAATGGGAGCAGCTATACAAGCTGGTGTCTTACAAGGTGATGTAAAAGATGTAGTATTATTAGATGTTACACCACTTTCATTGGGAATCGAGACTCTTGGAGGAGTATTTACTCGTCTCATAGAACGTAACACAACCATACCTACAAAGAAAAGTCAGGTTTTTTCAACTGCTGAAGATAATCAAAGTGCTGTTACAATTCGAGTGTTTCAAGGAGAGAGGGAAATTGCAAATGATAACAAGGTTCTCGGTCAATTTAATCTAGAAAATATACCACCTGCACCGCGAGGTGTACCTCAAATTGAAGTTACATTTGACATTGATGCTAATGGAATTGTGTCAGTATCCGCAAAAGATAAAGGTACAGGAAAAGAACAAAATATTACAATTCAAGCTTCAGGAGGCTTATCAGATGAAGATATTGAAAAAATGGTTAAAGATGCAGAGGAAAATGCTGAAGCAGATAAGGAAAAAAAGGATTTAATTGAAGCTAAAAATCAAGCAGAAAGTTTGATTCATAGTACTGAGAAATCACTAGAAGAGCATTCTGACAAAATAGACCCATCAACTGTTGAAGCAATTGAACTTTCAATCAAAGCTTTGAAAGAGACATTAGAAAGTGAGGATCCGTCTGCTGATAAAATAAGAGCTAGGGCTCAGGATGTAACAGATGCTGCCATGAAACTTGGCGAGGCCATATATAAAGCTGAAGCAGAGGCAAATCAATCTAAAGAAGAGAACACAAACAATAATACAAATAATGAAGATAATAATGACGACATTGTAGATGCTGATTTTGAAGATTTAAACAAGACTGATAAATAATTATATGATAGATAATAATTTGTTTTGTTAAATTTTATATAAACAGGTAAATTATGTCCAAAAGTGACTATTATGAAATCCTAGGTTGTACAAAAAATGCTTCTGAAGCTGAATTAAAAAAAGCTTTTAGATCAAAGGCAAAAGAGCTTCACCCTGATAGAAACGCTGGAAATTCATCAGCTACTGAAAAGTTTAAAAAAGTTAATGAAGCCTACGATATACTTAAGGATCCTAATAAAAGAGCTGCATACGATAGATACGGCCATGCTGCTTTTGATGGAAGTATGGGGGGAGGTTTTAATAGTGGAGGATCCTCCAATGGAGACTTTGCATCAGCTTTCTCAGATGTTTTTGAAGATTTGTTTGGCGACTTTATGGGAGGTGGTAATTCTAGGTCAAGTAACACTAATAGAGCAAATCGTGGTGCAGACTTAAGATACAATATGCAAATTTCTCTTAAAGATGCTTTTTCTGGTAAAAAAACAAATATTGATGTGCCTACATCAGTTTCTTGCGATACATGTGCTGGTACTGGGGCTAGATCTGGTGCAAACCCTACATCTTGCCCTACGTGTTCTGGAATTGGAAAAGTAAGAGCGCAACAAGGTTTTTTTACAGTTGAAAGAACATGTCCTACATGTTCTGGAAAAGGTCAAATAATAAATGACCCATGTCGATTATGTAATGGACAAGGGAGAGCTGAAAAATCCAAAAAACTAAGTGTAAACATACCACCTGGTGTAGAAACAGGTACAAGAATTAGATTAGCAGGTGAAGGAGAAGCTGGCATTAGAGGAGGTCAATCCGGAGATTTATACATTTTCATTGAAGTTGAAAAACATTCTATTTTTGAAAGAGAAGGAAATGACCTTTTTTGTCGTATACCTATTAAAATGACTACAGCTGCTTTAGGTGGTGATTTGGAAGCACCTACCTTAGACGGAGGAAAAACAAGAGTTAAAATTCCTGAGGGCTCTCAAAATAATAAACAATTGAGATTAAGAGGAAAAGGTATGCCTTCTATTAGAGGAAATACAAAAGGGGATCTTTACATTGAGATTTTAGTTGAAACTCCAGTAAATTTAAATTCTGATCAAATTCAATTACTTAAGAAATTTGAAAAATCTTGTTCTGATAATAGTCCTGCAAACAAAGACTTCTTTAGCAAAGTTAAAAATTTTTGGAACGCAAACTAATTGAGAATGACATGGAAAATAAAGAGAAAAAGTTAGAAGATATAGGCGATCAAACAATAGAAGTTCATGATAATGAAGAAGTAGAAACATCCGATAATCCAGAAATAAAATCTGATCCAGAAAATGCAATAAATAATGAAAACAAAATTGATGAAGATTTAAATGTAGATGAATTATTAAAAGAAAGAGATGAAACTAAAGATAAATTGATGAGAGCATTAGCAGAAGGTGAAAATATCAGAAAAAGAGCAATAAAAGACAGACAAGATGCTGAAATTTATGCAATCACAAAATTGGCTAGGGACATAATAAATGTCTATGATAATTTACAAAGAGCATTAGACCTTGCAGACGAAAATTTAGATGAAAAATCATTACCCATGATTGAAGGATTAGAAATTACAAAAAAAGATCTTCTTGAAACATTTAAAAAAAATAAAATCGAAAAAATAGAGCCAGAACCAGGTGATAGATTTGATCCAAAATTACACCAGGCGATGATGGAAACACCGTCTGAAGAAGTTGAAAGAGGTCAAATTTTACAGGTTTTAACTGTTGGTTTTTTAATAGGAGATAGGCTTCTCAGGGCTTCAAATGTGACAGTTTCTTCAGGAACAAAAGAAAAAAACGATGAAAATAATTAAACTCTTAGCTATTTTGTTAACAAAATAGACTGTATTTTGTAAAGAAAATGAAGCGCTTCTTTTGGAGTAACCTCATCAACATTTAAAGATTTTATCAATTTTACAGCTTTTGCAGTTTCTAGTTGATTTTGATCATTAATGAATTTATTGATTTTTTTATTATTTCTATTTGTGAAACTAATTTTATTTACTTTCGAATCTCTACTAAGATCTTCTAGAATTATTTTAGATCTATTCACTACTTCATTTGGCAAACCAGCTAATTTAGCAACCTCAATACCAAAAGAATGATTAGATTTTCCCTTTATAATTTTGTGTAAAAAAATAATATTATTATCTGTTTCTTTTATTTTTACTGTAAAGTTACATAATTTTGATAACGACTTTTCTAAAATTGTTAAATCATGAAAATGAGTAGCAAACAGAGTTCTACATTTATTCTTTTTGTGAATATACTCCAATGTCGACCAAGCTATTGATAAACCGTCTAATGTTGAGGTTCCACGACCAATCTCATCTAATATCACAAAAGATTTAGGTGTTGACTGATTTAATATCGTTGCAGTTTCAAGCATTTCAACCATGAATGTTGAATGGCCTTGAGATAAATCGTCAGAAGCACCTATTCTTGAAAAAATTCTATCAACCATACCTATTTTTGCTTTTGAAGCAGGAACATAACTTCCCATTTGTGCAAGAATTATTATAATAGCGTTTTGTCTAAGAAAAGTTGATTTACCTGCCATGTTAGGGCCAGTAATTAAGTTAATAAAGTTTTTGCTATCATCAAGCTGGCAATCATTTGGTATAAATGATGCCTCTCCTCTTTGGTTTACATTATTTTCTACTATTGGATGCCTACCATTTATAATATTAAGCTCTTTTTTATTTGAAATATCAGGTTTTATCCAATTTTCTTCCTTAGAAATAATTCCTAAACTTAAGAAAAAATCTAATTCTCCTATTGAATCAGCTGATATTCTGATTTCGGATTTAAATTCTAAAATAAGGTTCTTTAATTCAGAAAAAATTTTAAATTCTAATTCCTCTATTTTAAAAGTAGCTGAATTTATCTCATTTTCAAAAGATATCAGTTCGTTATTTGTGAATCGAACAGTATTTGCAGTAGTTTGCTTATGAGTAAAATTTATATTATGCTTGTCACTAAATAAAATGTTTGAATTCTTGGAAGTAACTTCTATAAAATAACCTAGTACGTTATTTTGTTTAATTTTCAAACTTGATACTTTTGTTTCCTTTACCAATCGATTTTCAAGTTCAGATATATAATTTTTACTTTCTGATAATATATTTCTTAATTTATCAAGTTCGTGATTATATCCATAATTAATATAACTTTTCAAATCACCAATTTCATAATAATTATCTGTTAATGCATTATCCAAAATATTATCTAGATTTGAACATTCATTTATTGAATTTATAACCTCAAATAATTTACTAGGTAAATTATAATTTTTTTTTATCTTTTTAAAAAATTCTTTTATAGTTCTAGTTGTCTTTATTCCTTTTTTTATAATCAAAAGATCAAGAAAACTATTTTTATAAAAAGCTATTCTTGATAAGGCTCTCTCAAAATCTGGACACAACTTCAAAATTTCTTTTAAATCATAAGTTATAATTGGATTTTCATTAAAAAATTTGGTTGTTAATAGTCTTTTGTTAATAATTTCAATATCTGTCAGTGGAGCATTTAAACTATTTTCTAAAATCCTGTATCCAAAATTTGTAGACGTTTTATTAAGTATACTTATCAAAGACCCTTTTTTTTCACCAGTTATAGAAAAATTAATTTCTAAATTTTTCCTAGTGTTTTCATCTATTTCCAAAACAGAGTTTTTTTTCTCTATAAATGGTCGTTTTAAAGTCATATTACTATCAATTTTTGTAATTAATAGATAATCTAGAATGGCTCCTAATGAACCAATCATTGAGTGAGTAAATGTACCAAAACTCTTCAAACTTTTAACACCATAATGATTGCAAAGTTTGTTAAGAGAATTAATAGAGTTAAAACTAGAATCTGACAAAATAGTTAACTTATGTTTTTTACTTAATGATCTTATATTTTTATTTTCGGAGTAAGAATTTGAAACTAAAATTTCACTAGGATTAATTCTTGCTATATCAGAAAACAATTTCTCTGGAAAAGTCGATAAAGTACTTAATTTACCAGTTGAAATATCTGCCCAACTAATTGAAATTTCATCTCTTAACTCATTTACAGCCAATAAATAATTATTAGTTTTATTTCCAATCAAATTATCTTCTAAGATTGTACCTGGGGTAATAACCCTAACAACTTCTCTATTAACAATTGATTTATACCCCCTTTTTTTTGCTTCCTGAGGTGTCTCCGTTTGCTCGCAAATTGCTACATTTATTCCTTTTTTGATTAGGAGTTCAATATATCGCTCAGACGAGTGGTGAGGTACACCACACATAGGAATATCTTTTCCATCCAATTTACCTCTTTTGGTCAGGGTAATGTTTAAAATATCGCTTGCTAAATATGCATCATCAAAAAAAAGCTCATAAAAATCTCCCATTCTAAAGAAAAGTAAGTCTTCAGAATAATTCTTTTTTATTTCAATATATTGTTCCATTAATGGAGTTATATTGTTTTGAACTTTAATCATAAAAATCTCAAACCTATTTAACGAAATAAATTAGAATACAATCTAATCTATATATCAAAGATAGCTTAAATACATAATCAGAGTTAAATTTTTAACTATTTCTCTCTGAGATCATTTTACCTATTAATTGAGCAGTATAATCAACTATTGGAACAATTCTACCATAATTAAGTCTTGTTGGCCCTATTACACCAACAGCCCCAATTACTTTGCTTTCTTTATTCATATATGGAGAATAAACAAGTGAAGATTCTGATAAAGAGAATAATTTGTTTTCAGAACCAATAAATACCCTAACACCTTCACCTTCTTCAGTTAAATCTAATAATTGTTCTAAATCTTTCTTTTTTTCTAAATCATCAAACAGAATTCTTACCTTTTCAATTTCAGTCTGATTTTCTAGATCTCCTATTAAATTAGATCTTCCTCTAATTATTAATCTGTCCCTTCCAGAAATTTTATCTGGCGCCCATGTAGCAACTCCTGATTTTATAAGTTTATGAGTTATTTTATCTAAGTGAGTTTGATTTTTTTCTATTTCTTTGATTATAATTTCCCTAATTTCAGAAACTGTGTGACCAGACAATATAGCATTTAAAAAATTACCAGCTTCTCGCATATTGCTATTATTTAAACCAATTGGAGGTTTAAAAAATCTATTTTCAACCTGACCGTCAGTAGTTACTAAAACAACTAAGGCTCTTTCTGTAGATAAAGATACAAACTCAATATGTTTAATAGCTGTGTCAATTTTAGGTGCCAAAACTAAACTAGCACCAGAAGTTAATCCTGAAAGTATGGATCCCACTCTATCTAAAATAGGATGAATTTCATTCTCAACACCTTTTATTGATCCTTCTAACTCTTCTTTAGTCTCTTTTGCCATATCAGAAACTTCCAATAATCCATCAACAAAGAGACGTAAACCGGAATGAGTGGGTATTCTCCCTGAAGAAATATGTATGCTTCCTAGCAATCCACTCTCTTCTAAATCCTGCATTATGTTTCTGATAGTTGAAGATGAAAGATTATTTTTTAAGTTCTTAGCTAAAGTCCTAGATCCAACTGGCTCTCCAGTATGTAGATAAGTTTCAACAAGACATCTAAAAATATCTTTACTTCTCTCAGTTAATTTTTCTATTTGAGATTTTTTTTTCATTTTTAGTTTGTCACTTTTATAATATTTTCATAATAAGTTATTAATAATATAACATAAAAGATAAGAGAATTAAATTATGAGACCATCGAAAAGAAATTTCAATCAAATAAGACCTGTTTCTATCGAAACAAATATAATAAAAAATGCGGAAGGCTCATGCAAAATCAAATGTGGAAATACGGAAGTAATTTGTACAGCAACTGTAGAAGAAAATGTTCCTCCTTTTATGAGGAAATCAGGTCTTGGGTGGGTTACTGCAGAGTATGGGATGTTACCAAGATCTACAAATTACCGGATGAAAAGAGAATCTTCTAAAGGAAAGCAAGGGGGTAGAACACTAGAAATTCAAAGATTAATTGGTAGATGTCTAAGAACATGTGTTGACAGATTATTACTAGGAGAAAGGCAAATAATTATTGATTGTGACGTTATTCAAGCGGACGGTGGAACAAGATGTGCTGCTATCACAGGAGGATGGGTAGCACTTAAGTTAGCAGCTAATTTTTTAAAAAAAAATCATCTAATTAAAGAAAACCCTATAATTAATAATGTAGCTGCAATTTCTTGTGGAATATTTAATGGTTCAGCAATTTTAGATCTTGATTATGACGAAGATTCTAATATAGATTCTGATGCAAATTTTGTTTTAAACCAGAAAAATGAAATTATAGAAATTCAAGTAACAGCAGAAAAAGAAGCTTTTAGTTTTCAACAATTTGAAGAACTGTTCGAACTCTCTAGACTTGGTATTAATGAACTTATTAGTTGTCAAAAAGAAGCATTAAAAAATGAACTTATTTCCTAACAACACTCTACTTATAGCTACTCACAATAGTGGAAAACTGGACGAATTTAAATATATTTTGAAAAATTTAAATTTAAAAATATTTTCCGCCAAAGATTTAAATCTTGATGAACCGATAGAAAACAAAGATACATTTTTAGGCAATGCTAGAATAAAATCTAGAAATGCATGTATGAAATGTAAATTACCATCTTTAGCTGATGACAGTGGCCTTAGTGTTGATGTATTAGGAAACAAACCAGGAGTATATACAGCTGATTGGGCTGAAACTAAAAATGGTAGAGATTATAAAAAAGGAATGAGGCGTGTTTGGGATGAGATAATCCTTTCAAAAAAACGGGGGCCATATAAAGCTAGTTTTATCTGTACCCTTGTAATAAATTTTCCTAATAGTAAAGAAGAAATTTTTAAAGGAAAAGTGAATGGATCAATAATTTGGCCTATGAGAGGAAAATATGGACAGGGATATGACCCTATATTTTTACCAGATGGTCATAAAAAAACATTTGGAGAGATGGATGATAATGAAAAAAATAATATTAGTCATAGAAAAATTGCTTTAAGAAAATTCATAAAATTTTACAAAAAAAGCCACAAATAATGGAAATAAACCAGATCTCTATTTATTTTCATTGGCCATTTTGTCAATCAAAATGCCCTTATTGTGATTTCAATAGTCACGTACGAACGCATATAGATCATACAAATTGGCTTAAAGCATATATTAACAACATAGACCTTTGGAAAGAAAAAATCAATCCATCAATAATTCAATCAATTTATTTTGGTGGTGGAACACCCAGTTTAATGGAAACAAGATCAATATCAGTAATATTAGAGCATCTGTGTAAAAATTTTACTCTCTCAGAGGATGTTGAAATATCACTTGAAGCAAACCCAAGTTCTGTAGAGAAAAAAAAATTCAGAGAATTTTCTTCTTTGGGTGTAAATAGAATTTCAATAGGTGTTCAATCTTTCAATGATAAAGATCTTAGAACTTTAGGAAGAACACATTCATCGAAAGAAGCAATTGAAGCCGTTGACATAGCTAATAGTGAATTCTTGAACGTTAATTTTGATTTAATTTATGGCAGACAATTTCAGAAAATATTAGACTGGGAAAAAGAATTAACATTTGCGCAATCTTTAGGCAGTAAGCATTTATCATTATATCAGTTATCAATTGAAAAAGGTACTGCTTTTGGTAATCTTTATAGTGCTGGTAAATTAAAGGGTTTACCTAATCAAGAATTATCAAAAAAGTTTTTTTTAACAACATATAAACTGTGTAAAAACAATAACTTTTATAGTTACGAAATTTCAAATTTTGCAAAAAAGGGTTTTGAATGTTTCCATAATTTAAATTATTGGAAATGTGGAAATTTCATTAGTATAGGACCGGGCGGCCATGGTCGTTATAAACAAAATAATTCAAGATATTCGTATCATAATGTAAAAAACCCAGAAAATTGGCTTGATAAATCATTAAAAAAAATTAATCCAATTTTTGAAATAGAGAAATTGTCAAAACTAGAACACTTTGAAGAATTTATTTTAATGGGCCTACGAACTGACAAAGGAATTAACTTAAAACATGTTCAGGAAAACACTGGTTATGAGATTAATATGAAAAAGTTAAATTATTTAAAAAATTTTAAATTTATTTCATTAAAAAATAATAATTTAAGGCTATTATTAAAAGGAAAAATAGTATTAGATAAGGTTATACAAGAGATACTTATTTAAAATTGTTTCTTCAAAATATCACAAATTTTTTGTAAATCACTATTGTTTTTAAAAAGAATTTGCAGTTTTCCAGATTTGTTATTCTTTTCGCTTACTATTTTTACTTTAAATTTTAAGTGCGCAGATAATATGTCTTCTAATTCTTTTTTATTTGAGTCATTGTTTTTTGAAAATAATCTGTATTTATTAATTTCTACTTTATTTCTTTTTGCCAAAAGTTCAGTTTGTCTAACAGATAAGCCTTTTTTAACTATCAAGTTTGCAAGACCAATTGAATCTTCGCAATTTAATAATGATCTAGCATGTCCAGATGAAAGATCACCAGACTCGATAAATTTCTTTACCTCTCTTGGCAGTGAAAGAAGTCTAATTGCATTGGAGATATGAGGTCTTGATTTTCCAACCAACTTTGATATTTTCTCATGACTATATGCATATTCTTTTACTAACATATAATATCCATTAGCCTCTTCTAAAGGCATTAACTCTGATCTCTGTACATTTTCAATAATTGCAATCTCAATAATTTCTTCATTTGTTAGTTTTTTTACAATTACTGGCAGGTCGTGCACTTGTGCTAATTGAGCTGCTCGCCATCTTCTTTCGCCTGCAACTATTATATATTTTTTTTCATCTTTTTTAGTTACAATTAATGGTTGCAATATACCTTTATCAGAAATTGTTTCTGCTAAATCTTGTAATTCTTCTTTATTAAAATATTTTCTTGGTTGGTCAGGGTTTGGTGTTAAATATTCAATTGGTAAAATTATTCGATCTTCTTTAGCATTATATTCATTACTCAATAAATTCTCTCCTTCAGACAAAAAAGAAGATAAACCCCTACCAAGAACTTTTTTTTTGCTCAATTTAAACTGCTCCATTATTAAAAAATTTCTTTTCACGTAAAAAAAATTCTGCTGCTAATTTTTGGTAAGCCATTGATCCCAAACATTTTTGGTCGTATAATACACCAGGTAAAGAAAAAGAAGGTGCTTCACTTAATTTTACATTCCTTGGTATAACAGTATTAAAAACTAAATCATTTAATGTGGATCTAACATCATCTTCAATTTGAATCGAAAGATTATTTCTCCTATCATACATTGTCAATAAAACACCTAATATTTTAAGTTCTTTATTAAGTGTATTTCTAATTTCCTTTATTGTAACCATCAATTGTGATAAACCTTCTAAGGCAAAAAATTCAGTTTGGAGAGGTATGATTATTAAATTTGCTAATACTAATGAATTTACAGTCAGCATATTTAATGCAGGAGGACAATCCATGAAGACATAATCAAAATTTGTGAAGTCATTTTTATTCTTACTGAAACTTTTTTTTAACATATGAGCTTTTTTATCAACTTCAACTAGGTCCATATCTACAGACGAAAGGTCTTGATTTGCCGGTACAATAAATAAGTTTTCTATATCAGTTTTTCTTATAACATTTTTAATATCCTCATCAGAAACAAGAATATCATATGAACTTAGTTTTCTTTGTTCTATAATTATACCAAGCCCGGTTGATGCATTACCTTGAGCATCTAAATCAATTATTAAAACTTTTTTTCCAGATGCAGCAATACTTGTTGCAAGATTTAAAACAGTGGTCGTTTTTCCAACACCACCTTTTTGATTAACTACAGAAATGAAAATGGGCGCTTTATTTTGCATCCTTTTTGTCGTGCACAAATGTTATATTCCTTATTTTTAAAATATAGGATTTATAGTCTATTATATTTCTAATTTTTTCTAAATCATAATTCCAGTTTTTTTTTGAACTTTCTATTTCTTTTAAGAAGTTTACACCCTTTGGAAAAAGAGAAATCGTATTTTTATTTTTATGCAAATAACTTATCTTAAGAAGTTGATTTAAATTACCAAAAGCTCTTGAACTAATAACATCAGCTCTTTGTGGTTCAATTGATTTAACATCTCTGGAAAATATTTCAACATTCAAACCAATTTTATTCACAATATCATTTAAAAAATTAGCTTTTTTTTTATTCTTTTCTACCAAAACTACTTTCAAAGTCGGTTTTAACTCCTTTGAAATAACACCTATAACTAAACCGGGAAAACCTGCGCCAGAACCAAAATCTAACCACAATTTGGCTTTTTTTGGTAAAAAGAACCAAAGTTGAGCGCTATCAAGAAAATGTCGTTCCCAACACATATCTATGGATTTCCTAGAAACTAAATTAAATTTTTGATTCCAAAAAAGAAGTGTATGATAATATATTTCAAACAATTTACACGTATCATGTGAAACATTGATTTTTTTTAAAAGAAAGTCATATTTAAGCTGTTTTTTTTCCATAATTTTGATGCAAAAAATTTTTATTAGCGTTAATTAAAGGATTTTTTTTTATATGTAAATTAACTAAAGTCATTGCTGCAGGAGTTACTCCTTCAATCCTTGAAGCATGTAATAAATTCATAGGTCTTATTTTTTCTAGTTTAGAAAGAATTTCTTTGGATAAGCCTTTAATTTTCTTATAATCTATATCATTAGGAATTTTTATAGATTCATACCGCTCTATATCTTCAACCTCAGCTTTCTGTCGCTCAATATAAATATCATACTTTGATATATTGGATAATTGATTAAGTATTTTAATGTCAATTTTATTAATAGATGGCCAAATAAGTTGAATTTTCTTTAAAGGTATATCTGAAAGTCCCAAAAGCTCAAAAGCTGTTCTTTTTTGGCCATCTTTCTTTAATCTTATTCCAACTTTTTCAGCTTGATTTGGCGAAACTTTTAATAGTTTTAAAGCCCTAATAGCATTATTTAGATCATTCATTTTACATTCAAAGGATTTTTTTCTTTTAATACTTATAGTTCCTATTTGTAAACCTAAACCAGTCAATCGATGGTCAGCATTATCAGCCCTCAAAGAAAGTCTGAATTCTGCCCTAGAGGTGAACATCCTATAAGGTTCTAAAACTCCTTTTGTTGTAAGATCATCAATTAAAACGCCAATGTAACCCTGATTTCTTTTAATAATAAAAGGCTCTTTAGATCTTATATAATGAACTGCGTTTATGCCGGCTACCAAACCTTGGGCGGCGGCTTCTTCATAGCCCGTTGTTCCATTGATTTGACCTGCAAGAAAAAAACCCTTTATTTTCTTAAGTTCTAAAGATTGATTAAGAGATCTTGGATCAACATAATCGTATTCAATAGCATAACCAGGTTGTAAAATTTTTACATTTTCTAGACCAGTAATAGTAGATAAAAATTCTTTTTGAATTTGTTCAGGCAAAGAAGTTGAAATACCATTTGGATATATTGTATCTGTATTTAGACCCTCAGGTTCCAAAAAGATTTGATGACTGTCTTTATCTGAAAAACGAAATACTTTGTCTTCAATAGAAGGACAATACCTTGGACCTTTTGATATTATTTTGCCATTAAAAATAGCAGACTTTTTGAAATTATTTCTTATAATATCATGTGTTTTAGAATTAGTGTGAGTTATATAACAGCTTATTTGTTTTAAATTTACTTCGGTTGTTAAAAAAGAAAAGAAAAATGGATTTTCATCAGCATTTTGTTTTTCTAATTTTTCCCAGTTTATTGTTTTTCGATCAAGCCTTGGAGGTGTTCCTGTTTTAAGCCTAGCAATCGGTAGATTTAAATCATAAAGTCTTTTTGCAAGAGAAATTGATGCTTTGTCACCGCTTCTACCACCAGAAAATGATTTTTCTCCTATATGTATTTTTCCGTTTAGAAAGGTTCCAGTTGTTAAAACAATAGAGTTTGCGTAAATTTTTGTATTATCTGATAAAACAACTCCTCTTACATTTTCACTAGAAATTATTAAATCAGAAACTTCGCTTTGTAATATAGAAAGTTTATTTAGTGATTTAAGTTCTTTCTGTATATAATTCTTATAAATTTCCCTATCAATTTGAGTTCTAGGACCTTGTACAGCTGGTCCTTTACTTTTATTCAGAAGTCTGAACTGAATACCTGAAAAATCTGCTGCTGAGGACATAAGTCCTCCTAAAGAATCAATTTCTCTTACTAAATGTCCTTTCCCAAGACCGCCAATTGCAGGATTACAAGACATTTCTCCTATTTTTTTTTTGTTGTTAGTAATTAATAATGTTTTTGCACCTAAAAAAGCGCTAATATAAGAAGCTTCAGTTCCTGCATGACCTCCACCAATAATAATAATTTCATAATTTTGTTTCACGTGAAACCTTTAAGATAATAGTTATTTACCAACACAAAAATTAGAAAAAATTTCTCCAAGAATGGATTCTGTATCTATTAGTCCTAATATACCATCAAGATTCATAATTATACCTCTTAATTCATTTGCTATCAACTCTAACTCAACTCTATTATTTGCCATTAATTCATTTATATTATTAATATAATCCAAACATATATTTACTCGTTTTAAATGCCTTGATCTATTTATAACAGTTGAAGCAGGATTTTCATGAGCCAGTTTTTTCTTAATTAAATTAAGCAAGTTGTCAATGCCTTTTCCAGTTTTTCCCGAAATACTAGGTTCTGCTCCCTTTAAATCACCTTTTGGTCTTAAAAAGATGTCATTTTTACTTTTGGTCAATCCACACAAATAAACATCGTTTTCATCTACGGACAAAATGACCTTAATATGAGCTTTGTTTGCTCTTTGTAGGGTTTTAGATATTCCAATTTTTTCTATTCTGTCATTAGATTTTCTAATTCCAGCTGTATCTAAAAATGTTATTGGAATACCATCTAAATTATATTTAAGCTCAATAATATCTCTTGTTGTTCCTGAAAATCTCGAGGTTATAGCTAAGTTCCTCTTTGCAAGACTATTAATTAATGTAGATTTACCAGTGTTTGGTTTTCCCACAATGGCAACTATAAATCCTGATCTTATAGATTCAGAAAAATTAAAGCCTTTTTTTTCTTTTTTTAATTTGTATTCTAATGACTTTATACCTGTATCAATAATTTTAACTATGTTTAATTCATCTATATCTTCATAGAAGTCGATTTGTGCCTCAACAAATGATAACAATCTTATTAACTGTTTTTTCCAGTCTTCGATTTTTTTATTTATAGATCCAGTATAGAAATTAAGAGCCTGTTTTTGTTGATATTCTGTTTCAGCAATCATGAGGTCCGACAAACCTTCAACCTGTGTTAAACTTAATTTATTGTTTTCAAGAGCTCTTTGAGTAAATTCACCTGGTAAAGCTTCTCGTAAAAACGATATATTTCCCAGGGTCTCTAAAACTGTTTTTATTACAATTAGACTACCATGAATATGTAGTTCTGCCATCTTTTCACCAGTAAAACTTTTATTTTTTTCAAAAAAAACAACCAATGCTTCATCCAACAAAGTTTTATTGCATGAATATATCTTTTTTAAAATTAACTCTTTTGATCTCTTAAATGAATTTGCATTACAATTGCATAATTTGCTAAGGGCACTCATGGTTTTTGGGCCAGATATTCTTATAATTGCAATCGCTGAAACACTATCGGGAGTTGCTAATGCAAATATAGTTTTTTTCATTTCTACTAATTATTCATAGAATCAAAAAACTCAGAGTTAGTCTTTGTCTGTTTTAATTTACTTAATAAAAATTCAATAGCATCTGTAGTGCCCATTGGATTTAAAATCCTTCTTAAAACAAAAACTTTTGTTAACTCATTTTTATCTACTAATAATTCTTCTTTTCTTGTACCTGATTTTAATAAATCAATTGCTGGAAAAACTCTTTTATCTGCTACTTTTCTATCCAATACAAGTTCTGAATTTCCAGTCCCTTTAAATTCTTCGAAAATTACTTCGTCCATTCTACTACCAGTATCAATTAAAGCAGTTGCTATAATAGTTAAAGACCCACCTTCTTCAATATTTCTTGCTGCTCCAAAAAATCTTTTTGGTCGTTGCAAGGCATTCGCATCAACTCCGCCAGTTAAAACTTTACCAGAAGAAGGTACTACTGTATTATATGCTCTACCTAGTCTAGTAATAGAATCTAATAATATAACGACGTCCCTTTTATGTTCAACTAACCTTTTGGCTTTTTCAATAACCATTTCAGCTACCGCAACATGTCTTGTGGCTGGCTCATCAAAAGTAGAAGATATGACTTCTCCTTTAACAGATCTTTGCATATCTGTAACTTCCTCTGGCCTTTCGTCTACTAGTAAGACTATTAAATAACTGTTGGGTTGATTTTTTTCTATAGCATGTGCGATATTCTGAAGAATTACCGTTTTGCCAGTTCTTGGAGGTGCTACAATTAAAGATCTTTGACCCTTACCGATTGGTGCAACCAAATCTATAACTCTTGCTGATTTATCTTTAATAGTTGGATCTTCTATTTCTAATTTAAATCTTTCGTCTGGGTACAGTGGAGTCAAATTATCAAAATGAATCTTATGTTTTGCTTTTTCAGGTACAGCAAAATTAATAGCTTTTACAGTTACAAGTCCAAAATATCTTTCATTATCTTTTGGAGCACAAATAATTCCTTCTAAAGTATCGCCTGTTCTTAATGAAAATTTTTTTATTTGTGAGGGACTAACATATATATCGTCTGGTCCTGGTAAATAGTTTGCATCAGTTGACCTTAAAAAACCAAAACCATCTTGTACTACTTCTAAAACTCCATCTCCATAAATTTCAACACCATCTTCTGCCATTTCTTTTAAAATAGCAAACATCATGTCACCTTTTCTCATAGTAGAAGCATTATCAATTTCTATTTTTTCTGCAAATTTCAATAAGTTAGAAGGAGATTGTGATTTGAGCTCTGCTAAGGAAAGCTCTTTTATATTTTTAAGATCAATCAGATTTAAATCGACCATATTTATTCCAAAAAAGTAGATGAATCAGTGGAGAATTCCATCTGATAGGATAATACAAAATGACGTAAAGTCAATTTTATTTTTCTTTAATAGTTTTTACTAATAATTCCACATTTTCAATTTTAGCATCCGGCGTTATTCCATGACCTAAATTAAAAATATGCCCAGAAGAAGAAAAGTTTCTTAAAATTTCTTTAGTTTTTATTTTTAGATTTTTTCCGCCTGCTACCAGAAAAGCTGGATCTAAATTTCCTTGAACTACAGTATTTTTTTGTATTTTTTCTTTTGCCCATTTTAAATTTATTGAAGAATCTATAGCAATACAATCAAATACATTAACCTTTGAAAATTTTTCATACATGGGTCCAACTCCACGAGGAAAAACAATTATGGGTATCTTAGGAAATCTATTTTTTAATTCCATAGCTATTTTTTTCATTGGAATAAGTGAATATTTTTCTATATAGGAGTTTGGTAAAGAACCAGCCCAACTGTCAAATAATTTTACTACATCAACACCAGCAATAATTTGATTTGAAAGGTATTCAATTGTAGCTTCCTCTATTATTGATATTAAATGATCATAAATATCTGGAAACTCTAACATAAAAGACTTCGTTATATGGTGATCTTTAGAACCTTTTCCCTCTATCATATAAGTTGAAACTGTCCAAGGTGATCCAGCAAAGCCGATAAATGTTATTTTTTTATCTAATTTTGCTTTTATTTTACTTACAGCATCATAAACTGGGTTCAAAACATTATGAATTTGATTAATATTCTTTAATTGATTTAAGTCTTCCTTATTTTTCAATGGAGTTAAAAGTGGACCTACTCCTTCTCTAAAATCTAAATTTTGACCTAAAGATTTTGGAATTAAAAGAATATCTGCAAAAAGTATTGCTCCATCTAATTCAAATCTTCTCAATGGTTGTAAAGTGACTTCTGTTGCTAATTTGGGTGTGAAACATAAATCTAAGAAACTGCCAGCTTTACTTCGTGTTTTTTTATACTCTGGTAGGTATCTACCTGCTTGTCTCATTAGCCAGGTTGGTGCATAATTTGATTTACCACCTAATAGAACATTTAACAAAACTTTATCCATATATAAATATATATATATATTTAGTTGTAATATGTAGCAACACTTTATTCTGTGGAAAAGAAATGTTAAAAATTTATTCACATTAAAAATAAAATAAGATACTGAATAAAAATAAAAAAAAATATTTATTCACATATGTTATTATTAAATACACAAAATTTTTTTATAATAACTTTGTTGATATAATTGCAAAATATTGTGTCAAAAAAATTATTGAATTTCAAATGTGGAAAACTTAAAATAATTTATAATTATGCATAAAGAAAAAAATTGTATCAAAATTGCCGGAGTTATTGGAGATCCTATTGCTCATACTCGGTCACCATTAATTCATCAATATTGGATAAAGAAGAATAATATTAATTGTTTCTATGTACCTTTAAATGTCAAACTTGAAGAATTGGAGAAAAAAATAAAGTACATTAAAGAACTAGATTTTAGAGGATTAAATATAACTATTCCGCATAAGGAGAATATTTTAAAATACTGTGATGACATACTAGAACCAGTAAAAGTTATAGGTGCTGCTAATACTTTATATTTTAATAATGGAAACATTATAGCTGATAATACAGATGCATATGGATTTTATAATTTATTGATAAAAAACTTTCCAAATTATAATTTTAAAAAAGAAACGGTTCTGATTTTTGGTGCTGGTGGCGCTGCACGTGCTGTATCATATGTTTTTTTAAAAAATGGAGTTTCAGAAATTAGAATAATTAATAGAAATTTTAAAAAAGCAATTAAAATAAAAGAAGATCTGGATAAAAAAATAATTGTGTATGAATGGTCAAATTATAAAAATGCATTAAAAAATGTGTCAACTGTAGTTAACTCAACAAGTTTAGGCAATTATGGTAGTGAGAAATTTAATATTGATTTAGGTGGTGTTAAAGACAATAGTATTGCTATTGATTTAATATATAATCCATTAAGGACTTCTTTTCTAAGTCAGGCTATAAAATATAATATGAGAGTAGTAAACGGTTTAGATATGCTTATTTACCAGGCAAAAAAAGGATTTCAAAATTGGTTTGGTTGCAAACCGTCATACACATCTGAACTCAAGGAAATTATTGAAAAATCGATTATCAAGTAAAAATATATGAGTATCAAAATAGGTATAACTGGCTATATAGGAATGGGGAAAACAACAGTTGCTTCAATTTTCTCAAAAAAAAAAATAGCTGTTTGGGATGCTGACTTAGAAGTCCATAAATTATATAAGAAAGGTGAATTAGGATATAATATGATTACCTCATTATATCCAAATTTAAAAGATGAGAAAAAAATCGACAGAAAAAAATTATCATTATTTATAAGGGAAAATAAGATTGATTTATCAGAAATTGAAAAAATTATTCATCCACTTTTGGCAAAAAGTAGAAAAGATTTTATAAATAAAAACAGAAATGAAAAAATTATTGTTTTTGATATTCCATTACTTTATGAAACAAATGCTGATGAGTGGTTAGATTTAGTAATATTAGTAAAATGTTCTAAGAAAGTTCAGATGAAAAGATTATTAATGAGAAAAAATTATGACAAAAAAAAAATTGAATATTTATTATCCAAACAAATGGAACTAGGTAGAGAGAGAAAAAAACCTAATTTTATAATAAATACAAATCAGTCAATAAAAATAATTGAAAATAAAATTATTGATATTATTAATAGTTTAGAATACTAAAATGATTAGAGAAATAGTCCTAGATACTGAAACAACAGGCCTTGATCCATCAGATGGTCACAGAATAATCGAAATAGCAGCAATTGAATTAATTGACCATGTGAAAACAAAAGAACAGTTTCACTGTTATATTTATCCAGAAAGAATAATACCTGAAACAAGTATAAAAATCCATAATATCACAAATGAAATGGTCAGAGAAAAACCAAGATTTAGTGAAATTATAAGTAGATTTTTGGATTTTATAAAAGATGATATTCTCGTAATCCACAATGCAGAATTTGACTTAAAGTTTTTAAATTTTGAACTTAGCTTAAATAAATTAAATAAAATAAATAATAAAGTTATAGATACACTGACATTAGCTAAATCTAAGTATCCAGGTTCGTCTGTTTCTTTAGATTCTTTATGTAAAAAATTTGATATAAGCATTCAAGAAAGAATACAAAAAGGTCACGGAGCTTTACTTGATTGTATTTTGTTAAGTGAAGTTTATTTAGAAATATTAGGTGGTAAACAACCAAATTTGGACTTGAATAGAGATAACACTAATAGCTATTCTAATTATCAAAGCAAAGAAGATTCTAGTTTTAAAAGAAATAAAATTTTAAATAATAGATTAGATCAAAAAGCAATGTTAAATCATAAGAATTTCTTACATGAAATCGGTTGTATGAATAGTTGGAAAGGATATTACAAAAAAATTGGGTTAAAAAAAGGATCTAATATTTAAAATACCTGTTTTATTTAAGTTATTTGTTGTATTAGGATTGATCTTAAAAAAAAAGTATATACATCAAACTTACATCAAGTCTATTGAAAGGCAATTTTTAATGGTTCAAATTATAGTTTTAGCTGCTGTAGCATTTTTCTTATTTTGGAGACTGAAGACAGTTCTAGGTTCGAGGCAAGGTTTTGAAAATACAAAGAATGACGTTAATAAGGTAAAGAACCCAACAAAAGCCAGGAAAAAAAGTAATGAAAACGATAATATTATCGAATTAGAACCAAATAGGATTGATGAAGACATTGCTGATTATGTTGAAGAAAATAGTGCCCAGTTTAAAACATTATCTGAAATGAAAAAAATAGAAGATGGATGGCAAGTGTCTCACTTTGTATCAGGAGCAAAATTAGCATATGAAGAAATATTGATGGCCTTTGAAAACGGTGATTTAGAGAAAATAAAAAAATTATCATCTAATGAAGTTTACTCAACTTTCAAAGAAGTCATAGATGAAAGAAACAAAAAAGGTTTGACAGTAGAGGCTGTGTTTGACGGTGTTCGTGACATTAGAATTAAAGAAGTTAAATTAAATAAAAGAACTCTTAATGCAGAGATTACAATGATATTTAAATGTGATCTTACATACACTATTAAGGATAAAAATAATAAACTAATTGAAGGTGGTCCCGATAAAATAAAAAAACAAAGAGATATCTGGACATTTTCAAGAAAGATGAAGTCAGAGATACCTAATTGGTTTTTGGTTAAAACGGAATAATTAAAATTGGTTTATAAAAAAGATAAAATTTTATCAGAAGAGGATATTAAACATTGGAATAATTTAAAGAAAACTGTAGATCTTAAGTTAAATAATAAAATAAATAAAACTTTTACTTTTAAGAATAGTATTAAGTTTAATCAAGATTTAAGAAAAATTGAGCCTCATAATAATCTTATCATTGACGAAAAAAAAGGTTATAGGAAAGATATAGGAATAATTCCCTTAAAAAAAAGCAGCTCTGAAAATTTAAGAATAGATAAAAAGAAATTGAATCTTTTAAAACGAGGAAAACTTAAACCTGAGAAAATACTAGATTTACATGGTTATAATTATTTAGAAGCCAAAAGTAGGTCTATAAACTTTGTAAAGGAAAATTTTTCTATGGGTTTAAGATTGATTTTAATTATAACTGGAAAAGGAAGTATCAAAAATAATAAAAAACATGGCAATCCACACTTAAAAGAGGGTATTTTAAAAAAATCTTTAAAATCTTGGATATACGAATCAGAAATGAGTCCAAATATTTTAGGGATTATTTCTTCTCATATTAGTCACGGTGGCGAAGGTGCATTTTATATCTATTTAAAAAAAAATTATAAAACGTAACGACTTACGTCATTTGATTTAACAAACTTATCTAAATTTTCATTAACAAAATTTTTATCAATAGTTACTGTTTTATTTTTTTGATCTGGAGCTGAAAAGCTTAAGTTTTCAAAAACCTTTTCAAGAATAGTGTACAGTCGTCTTGCTCCAATATTTTCAATTGAAGCGTTAACTTCAGCAGCTATTTTTGCCAATGCTTCTATCCCACTTTCTTCAAATTTTAAACTAATTCCTTCTGTTTTCATCAATGCTGAATATTGTTTGGTTAGAGAATTTTCTGTTTCGGTTAATATATTAATAAAATCTTTTTCGCTTAGCGCATTTAATTCTACCCTAACAGGAAGTCTTCCTTGTAATTCCGGTAATAAATCACTTGGTTTAACTATATGAAATGCACCTGATGCTATAAATAGTATATGATCAGTTTTAATTGGTCCATACTTAGTAGAAACTGTTGTACCTTCTATCAAAGGAAGAAGATCTCTTTGTACTCCTTCTCGACTGACATCAGCAGATTTTATATCTGCTCTAGCACAAATTTTATCAATTTCATCTAAGAATATTATCCCATTCTCTTCTACAGATAATATTGCTTTTCGTATTATTTTTTCATCATCAAGCAATTTATCAGCCTCTTCTTTTATTAATAAATTATAACTTTCAGATATTTTGACTTTTATTTTCTTTGATTTTTTTCCTAGTGCTTTTCCAAAAATGTCACTGAGATTCATCATACCAATATTTGCTCCAGGTTGACCTGGTATTTCAAAAAGTGGCATAGGATTATTGGATTCTTCAATATCTATTTCTATTTCTTTATCGTCTAATAATCCATCTCTTAATTTTTTTTTAAACATATCTATAGTTTGAGGTCTAGCGTTTTCTCCTGTTAATGCATTTAGAACTCTTTTCTCTGCTTCTGCATGGGCTTTAGTCTCAACATCTTTTCTCATTTTTTCTCTAGTCATTACTATAGAACTGTCAACGAGATCCCTTACAATTTGATCTACATCTCTTCCAACATAACCAACTTCAGTAAATTTAGTAGCTTCAACTTTTAAAAAAGGAGCACCAGCTAATTTTGAAAGTCTTCGTGAAATTTCAGTTTTACCTACACCAGTTGGTCCAATCATCAAAATATTTTTAGGAAAAATCTCATCTTTTAGTTGATTTTCTACTTTTTTACGACGCCATCTGCTTCTTAAAGCAATAGCTACTGCTTTTTTTGCAGAATTTTGACCTATGATAAATTTATCAAGTTCAGAAACTATTTCTCTTGGTGTTAATTCTGTCATTTTTCTTTTTTAATAGTTTCAATAACAATATTATGATTTGTGTAAACACAAATATCTGCAGCAATTTTCAGTGCTCTTTCGCATATTTTTTCTGAAGAAATTTCAGTATCGTAAATTGCTTTAGCTGCAGCTAAAGCATAATTTCCACCTGAACCAACTGCTGCTATATTTCCTTCAGGTTCTAAAACATCTCCAGAGCCTGAGATTATAAATAAATCTTTACCATCGGTTACTACGAGCATTGCTTCTAAATTTCTTAAATATTTATCTGTACGCCAATCTTTTGCTAATTCAATTGCTGCTCTTGATAAATTACCAGGAAATGTTTCCAATTTCCTTTCTAATCTTTCTAATAAAGTAAATGCATCAGCGGTTGACCCTGCAAATCCAACAATTATTTCAAGCCCTCCTGGTCTCAATTTTTGAACTTTCTTTGCAGATCCTTTCATTACTGTATGGCCTAGTGTTACTTGACCATCTCCAGCTATAGAAACAGAGTTGTTTTTTGATACTCCAATTATAGTAGTACCGTGCCAATTATTATTTCTAGAATTCATTTGATTTAACCAATAGTCCTTGCAATATTTTCAATTTTAAATATTTCAATAACATCGCTCTTCCTAATATCCTCATAATCGTTAAATGCCATACCACATTCTTGCCCAGATTGAACAGCTTCAACTTCATCTTTAAATCTTTTTAATGTTTTTAAATTACCTTCATGAATTACCACATTATCCCTTAACAGTCTAACTTTTGCAGATCGTTGAGCAATACCTTCTGTAATTAAACAACCAGCTACCTTTCCAGTATTACTAACTTTAAATACTTCTAATATCTCAGCATATCCGAGTATAGTTTCTTTGATTTCAGGTTTTAATAAACCTGAAGCTGCTTTTTTAATATCATCGACTAAATCATATATTATGGAATAATATCTTAGTTCTACTTCCTTTTGATTTGCACATTCCCTTGCTGACGCATTAGCTCTAACATTAAAACCAATGATGGAAGCATTTGAAGCTTCTGATAAAATGACATCACTCTCTGTTATAGCACCCACACCAGAATGTAAAATAACAATTCTTACTTCTTCTGTACTTATTTTTTCCAATGCTTGAACTATTGCCTCAGCTGACCCTTGTACATCTGCTTTTACAACTAGAGGTAATTCTGAAATGTCTTTATCTGCTTTTGCTTTAGCAATCATTTGATCCAATGTTTTCCCTTTACCTAAAGCATCCTTTTTATCTTTTACAACTTGTTTTCTGTAGTCTGCAATTTCTCTAGCTTTAGTTTCTGACGATACAACGTTTAATAAATCACCAGCTTCAGGCGTTCCATTAAGACCTAAAACTTCTACTGGTACTGATGGTCCAGCAATTTCGACTATCAAGTTTTTACTATCAATAAGGGCTCTTACTTTTCCCCATTGATCCCCAACTACTATAATATCACCTTTCTTTAATGTTCCTCTTTGAACTAACACAGTAGCAACTGGACCACGACCAACGTCTAACTTTGCCTCTATTACTGTCCCCTCTGCCAAACGTTTGGGATTTGATTTAAGTTCTAAAATTTCAGACTGTAATACAATATTGTCAATTAAATTATCGATACCTTTACCTGTATAAGCTGAAACCTCTACGTCTAAAACCTCTCCAGACATTGATTCAACTATAATCTCATATTTAAGAAGTTCTGTTCTTACTTTATTTGGGTCGGAATTTTCTTTATCACACTTATTTATTGCTACTATTATTGGTACATTAGCTGCCTTAGCATGATTGATGGCTTCAATTGTTTGAGGCATTACCCCATCATCTGCTGCAACTACAAGAATAATAATATCAGTTACCTGAGCTCCTCTTGATCTCATTGAGGTAAAAGCAGCATGTCCTGGGGTATCTAAAAATGTTAACGTAGACCCACCTTCACTTTTTACTTGATAAGCTCCTATGTGCTGAGTAATACCACCTGCCTCATTATTTGTTGTATTAGTTTTTCTAATAGCGTCTAGTAATGAAGTTTTCCCGTGATCAACATGGCCCATAACTGTAATGATTGGAGCTCTTTCTTGTAAATTTTCAAAATCCTCCTTATCGTCATATTTTAGAATTGCATCTTCTACATCAGACGCAGATATCCTAATGGGGGTATGTCCAAATTCTTCAACAATAAGTATCGCAGTATCTGAGTCAATAGTTTGATTTTGAGTTGCCATTATTCCGTTGGTCATCAGAGTTTTAACTACAGATGCAGACCTCTCAGCCATCCTATTTGCAAGTTCTTGAACTGTTATAGAATCAGGAACTTGAACTTCACGGATTATTTTTTCTCTTTCAATGTTTTCAGCAACTTGTCTTCTTTTTACTTTCTCTTGTCTTCTTCTTAAAGATGCAATAGATCTTTGTCTACCACCTTGATCTGAAAGCGCTTGATTGATGGTAAGTTTTCCAGATCTTCTTCTTTCAGTATAAACTTTGCTTGGTTTTACTTCTTTAAGATCTTCATCTTTTCTAAACTTCTTGTTAGAATTTGCTTCTTCTGGTTTATTATCAAATTTAGATTCTAACCGAATTTTATTCTTTTGGATGTTTTCTTCTGTAACTTTCTTAACTTCTTGACCATTATCAATATTTTCTTTTTTTTGGTCTATATTTTCAGTATTTTCTATTTTCTTTTTTGTTTTAATGTCTGATACTTTTTCTTTTTTTAGCTTTTCTTGTTCTTCTTTTAATTGAAGTTCTCTTTCACGAGCAGCAGCTATTGCTTTTTTTCTTCTATCAATTTGCTCATCAGAAAAAGTACTTTCTTTAGAAGTACTTTTATTTTCTTGATTTTCTGATTGTAAAGGTTTTTGAATTTGTGATGGATTATTTTTATTTGTTAAAATTATTTTTTTTCTTTTTGTTTCAATCAATACAGACTTAGATCTACCATGTGAAAGATTCATTCTTACAGGACCTCCACCTCCACGGAGGCTTATTGTTTTGGAGTTAGATTTTTTTTTGTCATTTTCGTTCATTACTATGTAGACCTTTTTAAATTATATTCTTAACTTCTTAAACTTTGTAATCGATAAGCATCAGAAATTAAAGGATTAATGAAAGAACTTTTCAAAAAACCAATTTGAGCTATTTTTTCTTTTCCAAAAGCAATTCCTAGTTCCTCTTTTGTAAAACAATTTATTTTATTTTTTTGATTATGTGGCTTGCTAATTTTTTTCTCAAAATTTTGCGAAGAGTTTCTAGCTTGGAATATAAGATATATATTTTTTTTATTTAATTGAAGCTTAATTTCATTAAAACCAATTATTACTTTTTTTGCTTTTCTTGCTAAACTTATATTGCCAATTAAGTGCCGAAGTAATATTTTTTCTATAATTTTTTCAATATTTTTTTCATCAAATATTTTTGTATATTCTGCATCAAATTTTTCAATAAATTTTCTTAGTTCATTTCTTGATGATTTTACAAAAAATTCTTTACCTTCGAAATCATAATATAAATCAGGAATTAAGTATTTTTTTTCTGAAATTACAAATCTAATTTTAAGATGATTTTGATCATCATTATTATTTTTATAAAAACAATTTTTTTTTTCAAACTTTTCCATTTAATTATATTTAAATTGTATTATATATCTAATTATTCTATTCAGCGTCAGAAAATTCACTTTCATAGTCTTCACTAGAAATCCATCCCATTTGTAGTCTGGCTTTCATAATAAGATTTCGTGCCTCTTTAATACCAATGTCAAATTTCTCAAGAATTCCCTCATCTTTCACTCTTTTACCTTCTACTAAAGTATATCCACCAGCAATTTCCCAATCGGCGCACTTGGCAAATTCTTCTAGGTTTTTTATCCCATCTTCTGCTAATACTTGTATCATCTCCGGATTAATTCCTTCAAAATTAATTAATGTATCATCTACACCTAATTCTTTTGCTTTTTTTAGAGCTTTGTTATTATTTTCCTCAATGCATTCATGTGCTCTAGCTTGTAATTCTTCTGCTGTAGAAATGTCAAAGCCTTCTATATTTTCAACTTCACTTTTTTCAACATATGCTACTTCTTCTAAAGTTGAAAAACCTTCAGCTACTAATAATTGAGCTACCATCTCATCAACATTTAAATTATCCATGAATAGTTTAGATCTTTCAGAAAATTCAGCCTGCCGCCTATCTGACTCCTCAGCCTCTGTCATTATATCTATATCAAATTCTGTAAGTTGACTTGCTAATCTTACATTTTGACCCCTTCTCCCTATTGCTAAAGACAGTTGATCATCAGGGACAACAACTTCAATTCTTTTAGAATCTTCGTCTAGAACTACCTTTGAAACTTCAGCAGGCTGCAAAGCGTTTACCAGAAATGTAGGTGCATCATCATTCCAAGGGATTATATCTATTTTTTCACCTTGAAGTTCATTTACAACAGCTTGCACTCTAGAGCCTCTCATTCCAACACATGCACCAACGGGGTCAATAGAATTATCTGTAGTCAAAACTCCAATTTTTGCTCTGCTACCAGGATCCCTGGCTACTGTTTTTATTTCAATAATACCATCATAAATTTCAGGAACTTCCATTTTAAATAATTCAGCTAAAAATTCAGGTGCGGTTCTTGATAAAAATATTTGAGGTCCACGAACTTCTGATTTAACATCTTTAATGTATGCCCTTACTCTATCTCCGTTTCTAAAAGTTTCCCTATTTATTAATTGGTCTCTCCTTAGGATAGCTTCACCTCTTCCAACATCTACTATAACATTTCCATATTCGATTCTCTTAACTTGGCCATTTATTATTTGACCTATTCTATCTTTGAATTCTTCATATTGTCTCGATCTCTCAGCCTCACGGACTTTTTGGACAATAGTTTGTTTAGCTGATTGAGCTGCTATTCTTCCAAAATCTAATGGTGGTAATGGATCCAAAATTACTTCACCTATTTGGATTCCGGGTTTTATGATATCAGCATCCTTTAAATTAATCTCAACAAAATGGTTTTCTACGTTATCAACAACTGTTCTACAGCGATTCATTGATAATTCGCCTGTTTTTAAGTTTATTTTTGCTTGTATATCGTATTCTGAACCATATTTTGACTTAGCTGCTTTTGCTAAACTATCTTCCATGGCTTCAATAACTAGTTTAGGTTCAATAAGTTTTTCTCTAGCAACTGCATCAGCTATTTGTAAAAGCTCACTTTTGTTTGTATTAAATTCTGACATATTAAAAACCTATTTTTTAAATTAATAATTTAGCTGAACATATTTTGCTAAATTTTATAGACACTAAATCATTATTTTGATCTATAAATATATTATTTTGTGTAACTTGTGCTAATTTACCTTTGTGTTTTATTTTTTTGTTATCAGCATTTATTTCAGTAATACTTACCATATCCCCTCTATACTTTAGAAAGTCTTTTAGTCTTGTTAAAGGTCTATCTAAACCAGGTGAGGATATTTCTAAGTCAAATTCATCTAATATTAGGTTATTGTTTTCCAAATAATTAGAAATTTTTCGAGAATAATTGGCACAATCATTTATATCTATATTTTTTCTTTTATGATCGATCATTATTTGTATATTTTTTTTTTTATTATTGTTTATTCTTATTCGTAAAATTTCGTAATCACTATCTGCAAATATAGTATTCAAATTTTTTAATAATTCTTTTTCAATATCGGAGCTTGCAATTAAATTTTTCATTACTTCCATTTGCATAAAAAAAACGGGCTTGAAGCCCGTAACAGTTATTTAATTATCACTATTATATTGTAATTTCAAGAAAATAAAATTTAAAAATCACTAATAATACCTTTTCTTTCCCAATCACCATATCGAGTTGGTTCTAGATCTAAAGGACCATTAATTTCTTTTGGCATATTTACAAGTAAATTATTTTCTTTTTTTTTTCTATTTTCTGCTTCTTTAAGTGCTTGTTCAGCAATTTTTTGTTTATTATTTACTCTTTTTCTATAACACATTTATAACTCATCTTAAATCTGATAATATTGATAATAAAACAAAATCTAAGTTATATAGAAAAAAAATGAATGTAAATAAATTTATTAATTCAAAAAAAATTACTTCAAGATATTTAATTCTTAAATTCTTAGATGGTGTATTTATTGATAAAAAAACAGTACCTCAAACACTAGAAGTTCTCTTGAAAAAAAAGATAGTTTTTGAAGATAAAGATATTGCAAAAGCTGAAAGAATATCAAACTTCATTTTTGGTCATTTGAAAAGCATAGATTCTATTTTATTCTCAACTTTGAAAAAAAAAACAAGGATTTCTGTTCTAAATATATTACGTATAGTTTTATCTGAAATAGTTTTGAAAGAAGCTCCTAATTATGCTTTGGTTAATTCAGCAGTTGAATTGGGTAAAGTAAATAAAAAGACTAAATATTTTGTTGGTTTAATAAATGCGGTTTCAAAAAAATTAATTCAAAAAAATAAAAATAATGAATTATTTTTAAAAAGTAATTTAGAAATTGGTTTTAAAACATATTTACAACGAAATTATTCATCCAAAATAGCTGAAAAAATAGAAAAGATTTATACCTCAAGTAATACTTTTGATTTATCCCTAAGAAATTCAAATGAAATTGAATTTTGGAAAAAAAAATTGAATGCAACTGTACTTCCAACAGGAACATTAAGGATTAAGAAAAATGTTAAGATATCTGAATTAGATGGTTTCAAAGATGGTAAATGGTGGGTTCAAGACATTTCTTCTTCAATACCTGTAAAACTTTTAGGAAATTTAAAAGGCATGGAAGTTTTAGATTTGTTTTCTGCACCAGGTGGTAAAGCTATGCAATTAATATCATTAGGAGCTAAAGTTACTTGTATTGATAATTCTTTAGTTAGAATTAAAAAACTTGAAGAAAATTTGGCAAGAATGAAAATGAAAACAGATATTATTAAAACAAACTTCTACAATTATAATAGTAAAAAAAAATTTGACTTAGTTTTAATTGATGCTCCATGTAGTGCTACTGGAACAATAAGAAAAAATAAAGAATTACAATATTTGTTTCCTCAGAAAAGACTTGAAAATCTTATAAAGATACAAAGGGATTCATTAAAATTTGCAAAGAAATTTGTAAGAGATGACGGTTTAATATTATACTGTAATTGTTCTTTGTTTTTATCTGAGGGAGAAGATCACATTTTAGATTTTGTCAATAAAAATAAAGGTTGGTATTATGAGAAATTAACTAATACCAATAAGGGTATTGACAAAGATTGGTTTAATGAATTTGGCTTTTTAAGGATAAGACCAGATCATTTGCATGATCAAGGTGGAATGGATGGCTTTTTTGCAGCTATATTAAAAAAAAATCATCCAGATAAAATTAGTTAGATTTATAACTAAATAAAAATTTTTTAGTATTAAGGGAAAAAATGTTGAAACCACTGAATTATTTATTTTTTTATATTTGTAAGGTTTTTTTTAAATATAAAAGAATATCAAAAATTAATTTTATGGATTTTAATACTTATCCTTCAGAAAAGATAGTATTAAGTAAGCATTTAGAAAATGGAATTTTAAGAAATTCTTATATAAATAAAGAGATAATTGAATTAAAAATAAGAGGGAATAAAAAACTGATTTATGCTCTTAATAGTTTCCAATGGTTATTTCTTCTTTCTAGTATAAATAGCTATAAATCAAAAAAATATACTGAATATTTATTTAAAAAATCAAATATTTTAGAATTGAATTTTAATTATCTAGCATGGAGACCTGATATAACTGGGTTAAGATTGCTGGCATTAAGCCTAAATATTAATTTTATCATATTAACTAGAATTTTTGAAAAAAATAATAAATTAGCATTACTATTAGGACTTCATGTTTTATATTTGAAATTAAGTAAGTTATTTATTTATAGAAGTATAAAAAGCTTAAGAATAAATATGGGAATCTTTTTTTGTTCTTTTTTGTTAACTGAATTCTCCTTAAAGAGAAACACGATTCTTAAAGAAATTATTAAAGATTTAGACTGTATTTTTGATAAGAAAAATAAAATCAAAACTAGAAATCCTAGTGATCTTTTAGAGATACTTTTTTTTATTAATAGGATTTTGAAATTTTCCTCAACAGCTGATTTTTCAAATGGAAAAATAGATAAAATTTTAAAAAAATTTCAAAATAAAATTTGTCCAATTTTAAAAGGTCTTCGTTTAGGAAATGGATTATTAGTAAGATCTAACAATTGTAGCGGATTTTCTATATATTGTGAATTAGAAAAAGAATTATTTGATGCTAGTCCATCAGATATTTCTATAAAGAAAAATCCAATCGGATTTATTAGATTTAATCCAGGAAGATTAACATTTTTGCTTAATAGTGAGATTAGCGAAAAAAAGAAAAATTCTTCAGATTTTATGTGCTCTGCTTTTTCTTTTGAACTTACCTCAGGACAAAATATTTTATTTCAAAATAATTCATCATTTCTTTGTAATATTGGAACAAGTGATGAAATAATAACCTTGAAAAATCAAATGAATACTCTTGGATTGAAGATTCAAGAAGAAAATAGAAAAAGTGTAGATTTTGAAAGTAAATTAATTGAAATAAAACAACATAGAGATTTAAAATACAATTATCTAGATGTAAATAAGGTTATTTCTTACGATGAGACTATAATTTCATATCATAGAAACTTTTTTATACCCTTTGCAGGAAATTTGATTTCTTGTAATGAGAAAATAATATTGAACGAAACTAGTAATAAAAACAACTTTTTTTTCATTCCATTTTATCTTCACCCTGATGTTGAAGCTTGGAAATCTGATAGTTCAAATAATTTTTTGTTAAAACTTAAAAATAATGAAATTTGGAGATTTGATACTGATCAAAAAAATCTATTGTTTGAAGAGTATCAATTCTTAGATCCATTAGATCTGGTTATGAAAAAAGGATACAGAATTGTTTTAACAAATTACTTTAATATAAAAGAAACCTTTTTTAATTGGAAATTATATCTTCAAAGTTTTTCAAAACGTATTTCAAAATGAAAATAAATTTTAAAAGGATTTAAAATGAAAAAAAATATGATTAAAATAAAAAGAGCTTTAATTTCAGTTTCAAATAAAAATGGACTTAGAAATTTTGCAAAAAAACTTAATTCTTTTGGTGTTGAAATAGTTGCGAGTGGAGGAACGGCGAATTTTATTGAGAATACTGGAATAAAAGTAATACATGTAGAGGCTGTTACTGGTTTTCAAGAATTACTTGGCGGACGAGTTAAAACTCTACACCCTAAAATACATTCATCAATTTTAGCTGATAGAGACAACCAAAGTCATATAGATGATCTAAAAAAAATTAAAATGGAAACTATTGATTTAGTCGTTTGTGATTTATATCCGTTTTCAGACTCTATAAATGAGCAAAAAAATTTTGATTTATGTTTGGAAAATATTGATATTGGAGGAATTTCTTTATTAAGGGGTGCAGCTAAAAATTTTAAATTTGTAACTGTAATAACAGATGTAAATCAATATAAACAATTCATTAATCATCTTTTTCAAAATAGAGGTTATTCAACCTATGAGTTTAGATTAAACAAAGCTCATGAGGCTTTCATTTATTCAAGTAATTACGACTTTCGTATATCTAAATGGTTTTCAGAATTAAATAAAAAAGAATTTAATAATTTAGTTTTAAACGATAATAAAATACAAAATGTACTGTCATATGGCGAAAATTCTCATCAAAAAGCGGCTTTTTATCAAGATGATCTTTCAAGAAATAATTGGGGTAATTATTTTCAAATACAAGGTAAAGCATTATCATACAATAACCATTTAGATTTAGATGCATGTTTAAATTTACTTAATAATTTTAAGCATTATAAAGATTCAATAGTCGGTATAATTAAGCATACAAATCCTTGTGGAGTAGCTGCAAGCAATAATATTGTAAAAGCATTTAAAAAAGCAATATCGAGTGACCCTGTTTCTGCGTTTGGTGGAATTATTGTTATAAATAAAAAAGTTGGAAAAGACTTAGCAGATTTGATAGTAAAAAACTTTTATGAAATGGTAGTAGCTCCAGATTTTGACAAGGAATCACTTCAAATTTTTTTAAAAAAAAAAAATTTAAGAATTATTTCGTTAGGTAAAAAATGGAAATTAAATAAATCAAGTAAGAAAGAATTTAGATCTGTTTTACATGGAACTTTAGTTCAAGAAAAAGATAATGAAATTATTGATGAAAATAATTTCAAAATGGTAACAAATCTTTATCCAGATAGAAGGCAAATTAAGGATTTAATATTTGCATGGAATGTTGTAAAATTAGTAAAATCTAATGCAATTGTTATAGTTAAAGATATGATGACAATAGGAATTGGATCAGGTCAACCAAGTAGGGTTGATAGTTCAAAAATGGCTATAAAAAAAGCTTTAAATTTAGTCAATAAAAATATAGATAGTAGAATAAGTCTTAATAAATCAGTAATGGCTTCTGATGCTTTTTTTCCTTTTCCTGATGGTATTACAGAAGCTATAGAAAGAGGAATATGCTCAATAATTCAACCAGGTGGATCCCTAAGAGATAATCAGGTGATCGATTTAGCTAATAAAAAAGAAATTAGTATGGTATTTACAGGTGTTAGATCTTTTAAACATTAGTTTTATAAATCTTGATTAATTTTTCTAGATTCAGAAATTAATAAAATCGGTATACCGTTTTTTATAGGATATGCTAAACCAGCAGCTTTAGAGATCAATTCAGAATTAATTTCATCAAAAGTAAGTGTAGTGTGTGTCTTTGGACAGACTAAAATTCGTAATAAATCTTTGTCAAATTCATAAGTCATTTTTATTGAAGGGGTCCAAACATTGTTTCTGCCTTAATATTCATTTCCATTAAAGTAGTTAAAATTTTTACTCTATCATCAATAGTTTTTGCTTCTAATAATGCTTGTTTTTCGTCATTTTCAAAAGGACAGAGTATTGACAAAGAATTAATTAAAAGCTCATCATCAGCCTTTTTTAGACTTTCCCAATCAGTCTGTAAATTGGTAAGTTTAAAATATTCTTTTATTATGAGCAAAAATTTATCTTTATCAAAATTTGATTGTAGATTTTCTGTAATAGAATCATTTCTAAAGTTATTCCAATCCACTTCTGCATTTATATATGATTTTAACGAATTTACCTTCTTAATAAAATGAAATCTTGAAATCCCAGATAATGTTATCAAATATCTTGAATCTTCTGTTTCAGTGAAGCTTATAATACGACCAGCGCATCCGACACTGTTAAAATTATTAGATGAATCTTTATTATAATTATCATTCGATGTAGGTTGGATCATTCCAATTAAGCGATGTTGAGTAGTTAAAACATCTTCAACCATATCGAGGTACTTTGGTTCAAATATATTAAGTGGAAGACGAGATTTAGGCAATAATAAAACCCCAGAAAGAGGAAATAATGGTATGCTATTAGGAAATTGAGAAATTTTACTATGGTTGGTCATTTTAAATAAATTTTATGAAAATATCATGGATGATAATTTTCTTCGTCCTTTTAAAGTTAATTCATTTTCATTTC
>CACBRT010000005.1 GCA_902541695.1 uncultured Alphaproteobacteria bacterium
GATTTATTTTTAGATACATTTGATTATAATTCACATTCTACAGCAGTTGATTCTTTGTGGTCAGGACTACCTCTAGTGACTAAAATGGGTAAAGGATTTCAAGCAAGAATAGCATCTAGTTTATTGACATCCCTAGAAATGAGTGAATTAATTACAAAAAGTAATCAGGAATATAAAAATTTGATACTTAAATTAGCTTATAATCCAGAAAAAATAGTGAAATTAAAAGAAAAAATAAAAGAAAAGAAGACTAAATGTTCTCTATTTGATTCATATAGTTATACAAAGAATTTTGAAAAGGCCCTAACTAAAGTTTATTTAAATAATAAAAATCAAAATGATAATTGAAGTTTTTTTTCACCACTCATTTGGCATTTTCAATTCTTGATTATAATATATTTGGTTTAAAACAAACTATAAACAAAATTATAAATTATTTGTAAGAAACCATTACCGAAATTCTGTAACAGAGACAGTGCTTTACCGAAAAACCTGTTAAATTTGAATAAATAAAGCAATTTACTTTTATTGAAATATTTACTTTTTAAATCAAATCAATAATATGATCTCAGAGTTAAAATCATTTTCGGCTATAGAATTTGTCTTTCAAAAAATTTTTAATTACAGGTGGATGTGGATTTATTGGATCTGCAGTCATTAGAAATATTATAGAAAACTCTAACCATAAAGTCTGTAATATTGATAGTTTAACTTATGCCTCTAGTCTTAAATCTTTAAAATCAGTAATTGATAATAAAAATTATTTTTTTATAAAAACGGACATTTGCGATTATGAAGCAATAAAAAAAATTATTTTTGAATTCAAACCCCATATAATTATGAATTTAGCTGCAGAAACCCACGTTGATCGATCAATTACTGACCCAAAAAAATTTCTTGATACAAATATAATGGGTACTTATAATCTTCTTCAAATTTCTCTTGATTATTTTAAATCACTTAAAAAAAATCAAAAAATAGGTTTTAGATTTCATCATGTTTCAACAGACGAAGTTTTTGGTGATTTAAAAAATAAAAGAAATTCAGCAAAAGAAAATGACCGTTATGATCCTAGCTCTCCATATTCAGCATCTAAAGCATCTTCAAATCACTTGGTAAATGCATGGCATAAAACTTATAATTTTCCTATAATTATTAGTAATTCTACTAATAATTATGGTCCTTTCCAATTTCCAGAAAAATTAATTCCATGTATAATTATAAATGCTCTAAATGAAAAAAAAATACCAATATATGGCAATGGCCTTCAGACAAGAGATTGGTTATTTGTTGATGACCATGTCAGGGCACTGTTAAAAGTTGCGCTATTTGGAAATATTGGAGAAACATATAATATAGCTGGTAAAAATGAATATCAAAATATAAAAGTAGCAGAAATTATTTGTAATTTATTGGATAATATTGCGAAAAAAAAATCAAATAATCTTCACTTTTATAAGGAATTAATAACATATGTAAAAGATAGACCAGCACATGATAGAAAATATTCTTTAAATACTTATAAAATAAAGCACCAATTGAATTGGAGACCACTAGAAAGTTTTGAAACAGGAATTGAAAAAACAGTCAAATGGTATATTGAAAATCAAAATTGGTGGAAAGGTCTTACATAAAAATTTAAACTTTTTAATTAAAGTATGTTATTTGATTTATTTACTCATATACTAAAATTAAATTTTTATTGTTAGAAATATATTTTCATTTGCTTGTTAATAACTTCCCATATTACACAAATTCTAATTTACAGTACCAAAATTTTTGAAATCTATTCGTATTTTTAATAGCTTAAATTAAAAATCTAATTTTATATTTAAAGATTATAAATCTGTATTTTCTATACAGTAGAAAATTATTTATTAACACTGATCGGTATGTTGAACATTATGTCAACAATATTGTTTGAAGTAACAACTGAGAATTGATATGGCCAGTTAAACATCAAAATTCTTCAAAATTTCACAAACTTTATTTATGTTATCAAATGAAATTTCTTGAAAAAAAGGAATATTTATTAACTTATTTGAATACTTATCAGTATTTACTAAATTAGAACTCATATACTGCTTAGACCATGGGAACCTATGCACCCCGGGCCCCCACCAATTCCTCATCTCAATACCATGAAGCTTTGCGGTTTTTATTAATTTAGAAAGTTCTTTACTGTTATTCAATATAATTGGTAAAGCACCCCAAACCCATTTATTGTTAAAACCAGCTAGAACATGAATATTTGAAAAAGCGTTAATTTTTTTTAAATAATATGATTGTTTATTTAAAATTTCTTGTTTATTTTTTTCCCAAATATCTAGAGAAGCTAACGCTACTGCAGCACTATATTCACTCATTTTTCCATTAGTTCCGACAAATTCAGAATTTTTATTCTGGTCAAAACCAAAATTTATAAATCTTCTAAATTTATTACCTTCTTCCTTTGAATTTGAAATTATTACCCCACCTTCGCCACATCCTAAAGATTTAGTAGCATGAAGACTTATTACAGAGTTACCAAATTTACTCTTTTTAAAAGAATCAAAACACCAAGCTTCATCATATACAATATCTATTTTATGTTTAAGTTTAAAAATGTCCCAATTTTCTTTATTTATCTCAGCACCAAAAGGAGATACAGGCATTACCGCGATTATTTTATTTTGATTTACTTTTTTTTCAGAAAGAAATCTTTCCACAATTTTAGGGGTCAATTGACCTGTTTCAAATTCAATATCTAAAAAAATAGGGGTTAAACCAGCATTAATAATTGCCATTGCTGAAGCAACAAAAGTAAAGGATGGTAATAAACAATAATATTCATCAATTTGATTTTGTTTTTGTCGTATCAAATTTTTTAAAATTATTTCTAAACCAATTGTCCCGCTACTAGTAATCACAATATTTTCATAATTTACAAAAAATTTTTCAGATAACAATTTTTGTAGGCTTTTTACCAAGGGACCATTATTTGAATAAATAAGGTTTTGATCAATTTGGTTTATATATTTCTTTAGATTATCAAGAATTGGAAGTTTTACTTTTCTTAAAGGCAGAGAATAGTTTATGGTTTTCATGAGCTATTTGATAATTATAAAAATTGTAAAATATTAATTAGAAAATAGAATGTACTTCTTAAGGTAAATTAAAATTAACATATCTTTTTGGATATATAATTACTTACTGTTAATAAAAATGAAACACTCTTTTAAATAAAGAGTAATATAAATATAAAATTAATCAATTTTCATTAAGTAAATTTGACAAATATTTTCCATAGATGGAATTTTTAAATTTTTGTATATTTTTTTCAAATAAACTTTTAGGTATCCAACCTTTGTTAAGTGCAACTTCTTCCGGTGATCCTACTATACAACCCTGTCTGGTTTGTAAACTTTCGATAAGATTACTTGCTTTTATAAGAGAATTCGGAGTACCAGCGTCAAACCAAATAAACCCTCTTCCTAATAAGGTATGGTTCATAAGATTTTTATTATTATACTTTTTCAATAAATCTATAATTTCCAATTCACCCCGAGAGGACAATTTTAAATTTTCACATAAAAATGGGGCATCTTTATCAAAAAAATATAACCCCGTAATTGCCAAGTTTCCAGATAATTTGGAAGGCTTTTCTTTCATGCTAACAATTTTATTGCTAGAATTAACTTCCACAATTCCGAAATTACTTGAATTTAGTACTTTATATAAAAAAATACTACAACTTTCCAATTTTTTACTAGCATTTTCTAATAAATTAATAAATCCTGAACCATAAAAAATGTTGTCACCTAATATTAAAGCGCAAGGTTTTTCTTCGAGAAAAGATCTTCCTATAATTAATGCTTCTGGAATTCCGTATGGATACTTTTGCAAAAGATATTGTATGGAAATACCAAAAGATTGGCCATTTCCGAGCAATCTTTTATAAATCTCAACATTTTTACTGTCACATATTATCCCTATTTCCCGTATGCCTGCTAACATTAATGTGCTTAACGGATAATATATCATAGGCTTATCAAAAATTGGAAATAAGTGTTTTGAAACTCCAAGCGTACTTGGATAAAATCTTGTTCCTAGACCCCCAGCTAAAATTAAACCTTTTCTCATTAAATTTACCGATTATGATTTAAATCTCAAAAATTACGAATTAATTAAATGTATTAACTTTATCAAATTAAAAAAAATATCCAATATTGTTTAAGTATTATATCACCTCTATTAAATTCTCTCTGGACATAATTATTTATTAAATGTCTTTAATATTAAATTTAAAATAAAAATAGAAAACAAAATATAATTGGGGCAGATTCTATTATATTCAAAATAATTTACCAAAATCATTTTTTTCTCAAATAGGTACTGAGGTATAATATGTCTCAATTGCTAGTTTTCAAACTATAAAAATAGAACATTTTATTAAGTTGAAATTTATAATTTTGTATTAACCCATAAGATTGTAAGTTTGATTATAAATAGATTTGTATAAATCATACATTTCTGAATATTTTTTGTTTGGGGTTGAAAAAATAGTCTTGCCTTTGGAATTCCAAAGATCAATATCGGATCTTTGAACATCTCCAACAGCCAAAGCTGAGAGAAATGAATTACCGTAAGCTGCACCTAATGTATTTGTTTTTACTATTTGATCTAAACCTGAAATATCAGAAACTGCAGTAAGCCAGATGTTATTTTTCACGCCTCCACCCACTGCAAATAGTTTTTTAGGTATAAACCCAGAATCTACAAAAGTTTCAATAATATGATTAGCACCAAAACTTATCCCCTCAATGATTGATCTATAAATATCACCTCTAGTATGAGTAAGATTCAATCCAAAAATAATTCCACAAGCATTAGGGTTCTGAATAGGAGTTCTTTCTCCTGAAAAATAAGGTAAAGTTATAAGATTATTTGATCCAATCGGGCTTTTTTCAGCTATCTTAGTCAACTCTTCAAATACAGAATCTGAATTCAAATCCTTAGCAAATTCTTTTTTAAACCACTGAGTAATGGTACCACTTGTAGAAGTACCTGCCATTAGTGCATATTCATCTTCAAAAAGCCAGGGCGCTGACCATAAAGTCTTATTTGATTTATTTCTACTAGTAAGACCTATAAAAAACATAGTTGACCCATACATTATCATAATATCACCAATTTCTTTTACACCAACACTTATTGCCTCAGCTGCAGCATCTATGGTTCCTACTGTAACAGGTAATCCTTTTGGCAAATCAGTTTCTTGGGAAGCCTTTTCCGTAATATATCCAGCAATTTCAGTTGACCACTTAATTTCTGGTAGTTTTTTAATATCAATGATATCTTCTGAAAGTTCATTACTCCAGTTAAGAGTTGATTTATTATAAAGAGGCGAAAAATTTGCAGCAGTGTAGTGATCTATAACACATTGATCAGTAAGTTTTTGAACAATAAATGTAGTAGAAGTAACTATTTTTGAGGCTTTATTATAAATTTCAAAGTGATTGTTTTTAAGCCATAAAATTTTTGGTCCTATTGATTGTGAGGTAAGAGCGTTACCACCAAACTTAAATATTTTATCTGCTCCAATTTTTCTATTCAAATAATTAATTTCTTCATTTGCTCTGGTATCAACACCATAAAGAACTCCTGAATATAGAGGAGAAACGTCTTTATCTATTGGCAACATACAAGGACCTATAGCGCTAACTGCAACGCTAGATATTTGATTAGGAGAAATATCTTTATCATTTAAAAGTTGCCTAGCTATATTTACAAAATCACCCCACCAAATATCTTCAGGTGAGTGCTCTGCCCAACCTGGTTTTGGTATTGTCATTTCATGCTTTAAAGATTTTTGACTGTAAACAACGCCTTTAGCATCAACTAATACTCCCTTTGTTTCATATGTACCAACGTCTACTCCCAAATATAATTTTTTATTCATTTTATATCTCCCTAGAAGTCATGGTTTTGAATTTTTTTCTTCCATGATCAAAAAATCTGGATCGCACACTCTAATGTTTTCAGTTGCATCTGTTAATTCTCTTAATAATTGTAAACTTATCGTCTGCTTGGCACCACCAGCAGCAATAATTTTTCTTTGCATAGCTGATGCCTTTTCAATAGTTTCTACTAATGAAAACACTGCATCTGGACTTTCCTCAGAAACAAAAATTCCATGATGGCTCCAAGAAATAATTCTACTTTTCTCAAGTTCAATAGCAGATGCATCTGCTATTTTATTAGTTCCAGGTAAAATAGGAGGAACTACCCTTATACCATCAGGAAAAAAAACAATGCATTCAGGCATTGTCTTCCATAACGCTAAACTTACAAGAGAAGAGTCAAGTGGCATTAAAAAACTTAAAATTATAAATTCAGGTGGGTGACAATGTAAGAAAACTTCTTCTCTTCCCTTAGATTGTCTTTTTCTTATCGAATGCCCTGTTAGATGAGTTGCAAATTCAGAGGTGGGTTTACCACCCCCTTTAAATCCCCATATTTTTTGATAACTGTTACCACCGTCTTTAATTTGAACAATTCCAAAAACTTCATCAGTCTTTTCAATTGCGTGACGGAAATATTTACCTGAACCAGTAACTAAAAAATATTCTCCATCTAAAGTTGGTTGTGGTTTTGAAAGTTTTATAAAATCTTCATCAATTTTGACAATTTGCTTTAGAACATTGTCAATATGTTCATTTGATAATCGCCAACTAATATTCCCACCATTAATTTCGTTCCAACCCATTTCCCAACATAACCGAGTAATAGGAGCGAGGCTTTCCACACACTTTAAAGGATGTTTAAATCCGATCATTTTATATTACCTTTTTTTAAGTCTTTATTAACCAAAGCTCTTAAAATATTAAGTTATTTATCAACTAATTGCTTCCATTTTTTTGAGTAATTTATCAAATTTTGTTTATATTCACCTTCTGGATTATCATATTTTGTAATTTTAGATAAATTACTGGTATTATTGTTTATTAAAAGTGTGGAACCAATTGATGTTCCAGTTAAAGATTCCTCGGATAAATATAAATCAGCTTCCGAAACTATTGCCATTAAATCCAGATAAAATTTATTTCTTGTAAATGGACCTTCAATTATTATTGAACCTTTAGCACCTAAAGCCCCTAACGAAACCAAAGTCACCATTGCTAAATAATAAGAAACAGCAACTACTTTTTCTCCTGCATTAATCTTATTTTCAGAAATTGACCAATGCGATTCTCGACCTTTAAAAGGTCCGTACTGGGAGACCAAAGCAGGAAAAAGAAAAATAGATTTATTAAATACTGACTTAATGTCCACTGCTGTTGGTTTTATAGAAATATTTTTAGTTACTATTTCAAATTCTCTTCCTCCCATAAACCTAGCAGAAGGAACTGGATTACCAAATGCATCTACATTAATTAGAATGTCTTTATTTGGGTTAAAAGTTTTCTTTTCTCCTCCAACTGACATAATTATTACCCAAGTTCCTGTAGTCACAAGCGAAAAGGGTTTATCTTGTTCAATTAAATGCCGAAAAAGTGACGCATTACTGTCGTGTATTCCACAGTAAACAGGGATAAATTTTTTTATACCTAATTCTTCATTTATGGTAGGCAAAGTTGAACCAATTATATCATTAGCTTTTCTAATTGAACCAATTCTTTTATTTATCCCAAGATGAGTAACTAAGCTTGAAAATCTATTTCTAAAAGGAAGCCACAAATCACTATGACAACCCAAGTAAGAGACTTCCGTACACCACTTACCTGTTAAAAGACCAACCCAGTATTGCGGATAAGTAACAATTGATTTTAAACTTTTAAAACTATGAGGAAAAAAATTTTTTTGCCAAAAAATTTGTGCTCCAATCACAACTCCCAATGGTGCTTTAGGAGTTCCAGTTTCCTTAAATTTTGGTCTTATTTTTTCATAATCTTTATATAAAGTATCTGGTCCATCAAATTCATAATCAATAATTGGTAAAATTAATCTTCCGTTTTTATCAATAAGTGCTACAGCGGCTCCATGAGTAGTAACTGTTATAGCCTCAAAAGAATATCTTCTATATAGTGTTCCTAATGATGACTTTATAAATTTCCATAATTTATCCGTATCATAATGAGGGTATAATCCTTTGTTTACCACTACGTTTGGCTCACTTAATACAATTAGTTCAGTAAAAGAATTTATATTCACTAATACTATTTTAATATTAGTTTTCCCTATATCAATTATGGCTATGTTTTGGGTTTTATTCATAAAAATTTCAATTTATAAACCTTGATAAGAAAAAATATGAAAAATATAATTTATAATAAAACAAAAAAAAATATATAAATCAAAAGGTTTAAAATGAATGATAAAAAAAATGAAAATCTAGAGAAAATTGCTTTCACAATGAATTTGAAACCAGGATTTAAGTCAGATTATAAAAAGAGGCACGATCAAATTTGGCCAGAGCTCGTTTCTCTTTTAAGAGAAACAGGAATCAGGGATTACTCAATATTTTTGGATGAAGAAAAAAATGTTTTATTTGCTGTTTTGTATAGATTGAAAAATAACAAAATGAATGAATTACCAAAGAATAATATTATGCAAAAATGGTGGCGTTTTATGGGAGATATCATGATTACTAATAAGGACAATTCACCAAAAGTAAGAGATCTTAAACTCATTTTTCATATGAATTAATTATAGTAATTCAAATTAAGCCATATTGTTGTGATTTATTTTTTAAAAAGGGAAGGCCTTTATCCATTACCTCTTTAAAATTTTTAGCAACTGGCCTCCATATAGATAATCCATAAGAAATTTCTGGAGGCATATTTATAAAGCTTTCCATTGCAAGTCCTCCTTTAAAATTTACTGCTGCTAAAGTTGCAAAAATTTCATCCCAATCACAACATCCTTCTCCTGGAGTACCTCTATCACTTTCAGAAAGATGAATGTACTTGAGATATTCTCGTGCAGCTAAAATTCCGTTTGCAGCACCTTTTTCCTCTATATTCATATGGTAAGTATCTAAATGGATGAAAATATTATCAGAACCAATCCTCTCAATTAATTCTCTAGCCTGCCAAGCGGTATTAATAATATGTGTTTCATATCTATTAACTGGTTCGATACCAAAAAGAATGCCCTTTGATTTGGCATAATTTGCGGAAATTTCAAGGCAACGAGCAACATTTGAAATCTCTGTGTCTGTTGGCGGGAAACCAGACCTTTCTCCTATCCCACCATAAGTTACACCAGAAACTGCTTCTGCTCCCATTTCTTTAGTTGTATCTATCACTACTTTTAAAAATTCAATTGCATCATCTGGATTTTTTGAAGGCCAAACAGGTTTAGGTAATCCCAGAGAACACACAGCTTTAATTTCGTTTTTTTCTAAAAGATTTCTAGTATGAATAGGATCAACTGACGGGGCATCTAATAATGCAATTTCTAAGAAATCCATACTATAATCAATAGCACCCTGAATGGCACTTTCAGCGCCATTTCTGTCCCAATTCATGGTCCACATACTGGTATGAACACCAAAACCTTGCATTAAAAATCCTCAAAAAACAGGAAAAATTTCATTCTTATGTGCCGGCAATTTATTTGCCGACACAAATTGAAAAAGAATTATACTTTAGAAATCAAAGTCGTTTATATTGCCCTTATTAAAAGTATAAGGTGCTCCAAGAAGTATTTCACTTCCATTTATGACTTGTAATTCTCCTAGTTTTCCAGCATTAACAGAGGTTGCACCAGGCTTTAAATCACCGTCTGCAACAGCTCTCAACACATAGGCAGCCGCATAACCTAAGTCTACAGGGTTCCATAAAACGACTGATTCTACACAACCACTATTGACATAGGGTTTCATAGCATTAGGAGTTGCAAGTCCTACAACAGCAATATTACCACATTGATTGGCTTGGGTAACAGCGTCTGCAGAAGCTGGAGTCGCAACACTTGTCATACCATAGATCCCTTTTAGATCACTTCCATATTTATTGATAAGGGTATTAGCTTGATTAAAGGAAAGGATATTATCTTCCTGCGCCTCTACAGTCTCTAACCATTCAAGCTTAGGATGGCACTTGTTGCTGTAAGCTTCCATTTCAGCAATCCACCTCGCTTGGTTTGGAGTAGTAAATGTAGAAGTCACAATCGCTACTCCACCAGAGCCACCAATCTCTCTAGCCATATTATCAACCAATGATTTTGCAATACCATTAAATTCAGCCTGATTTACAAACCATTGTCTTGCATCAGGATCTGAGTTAGCATCATAACCGACAACGTTAATTCCTTTGCTTAATGCTTTCTTAAGAACTGGTGCAATTGCTCCAGGGTCATTAGCTGCAAATAGAACTCCGTCAACACCTTGAGTAATGTAGTTATCTATTAGAGTAATTTGATCGTCTATATTAGCCTCTGAAGGTCCATCTGTTTTAGCATTCATACTACCCATTTCTGCGGCAGCATCCAAGATACCCTTTGTAGTGGCAGAAAAATATCCAATACCAACTAGTTTTGGTACATCGACAACTGTTATTGTTTTACCTTTTCTGTTAGGTGCCCCAGTTGGTGATCCACCATCATATGGCTTGGCTTCACCTGCCGGTGCAGGTCCACTACATGGTAACGGATTTGTAGGTAAATCATCTCCACCTGTCCAATCTCCTGCTAAAGCTAATGAGCTACTAAATAATAACCCTGATATTAATAATAAGTATTTTTTCATATCATTCTCCCATTTTTTAAATAGTTAATAATTACTATACTTAATTTTATAGCGATTTATTTTTCCCATATTTAACCCTCGCTATTTCGATTAAATAGGTTACTGATTAATAGAGTTAATATTAAAACCAACCCTATTGCAATGTAAGTACCATCTGATTTAACCCCAGCTAAGGATAATCCATTCTTAAGTATCTGTATAAGTATTAAACCAAAAAAAGTACCCACTATTGTCCCCTTACCCCCAAAAATACTAGTCCCCCCTAGAACTACTGCAGTTATAGCGTCAAGTTCTAATCCCATTCCCATATCAGAACGAGTTGTTGAAACTCTAGAAACAAAAATAATAGCTGCTAATGACGCAGCAAACCCTGAGGCTGCATAAATGAATAATTTGGTTTTATCCACAGCTATGCCAGAAAATCGTGCAGCGGTTTCGTTTGCACCAATTGCATAAGTTGCCCTACCCCAAGTTGTATAGGTAAGAATAAATCCCGTAAGAAGAGTAAAAAAAGCTACAATCCATAATTGTGTAGGTATACCAAAAAACTCTCCTTGTCCCAATACAAAAAACCACTCTGGATAACCTCTAATTGACCTAGCCTGACTAATCCCTTCAGCTAGCCCTCTGTAAAGTGCTAATGTTGCAAGTGTTGCAATCAAAGGAGGAACTTTAAAACGAGTAATAATAATACCATTAAATAAACCAGCCAAAGTTCCGACACTCAAAGCTACTAATATAGCTAATGGTAATGGTAAACCTAGCTTTTTCCAGGCAACACCTAAAACTATAGCTGACAGTCCCAATATAGAACCAACAGATAGGTCAATTCCACCTGTCACAATAACAAATGTCATTATTAAGGCTACAAGACTGACCTCCGTTAAAAAACGGCCTTGATTGAGCAAATTATCAATAGTTGCGAATTGTTCAGCCTGTATTGAAAGAATTACCAAAGCAGCAATAACTACTAAAAATAAAATTGTTTCATGTCTAAATATGGATTTCATCCTCATGTTACCACTCTTCTTCTTCTAGCCATATCAGCCAAGACTGTACATAGTATCAAAATCCCCATTATAGCTCTAAGCCAATAAGCAGAAACTCCTATAAATATTAAAGATGACCCAATAGCAGCAAATAAAATTGTGGCTAATGATGAACCAATAACCGTACCGGTACCTCCCATGATCGAAACTCCCCCAATTACAGAGGCCGTGATAACCGTAAGTTCAAGATTTGGTGGAACTGTCGATTGAATAATATTGAGTTGAGTTGCGAATAAAATAGTTGATAACCCTACAAACATACCATGCACAGCAAAAGCTATTACCACACCTTTTTTTAGATCTATACCTGAAGTTCTAGCTGCTTCAGGATTACCACCAATAGCGTAAAGTGATCTTCCCCATGTCGTATTACTCATTATATAAAACATAAGAATCGTAAAGAATATTAATGCTAATAATGGGACTCTTATTCCCATAAAATCTTGTTGAGCTAAAAAGAAGCCTTCTGGCATATCAGTGATCCAATCACCCCCTGTAACACTTATTAAACCACCCCTTAAGATAGACATCATACCAAGGGTAACTACAATAGAAGGTATTCCTGCATATGCTACAATTATTCCAACAAGAGAATTTACAGCAATACCAACCAAAATGGGTGCTGTCCATGCAACCCAAATAGGGTAACCTGAAACAGCTAGAGTTCCGCAAATTGTGGCTAAAACGCCAATAAGAGCACCAACTGAAACATCAATATTACCAGTGATTATAAGTATAGACATCCCAATAGCAGCAACTCCGATATAAGCATTACCTGCAAAAATTGTATTAAGATTATTTCCACCTAAAAATCTATGATTAACCTGTGATACAACGACAAATAAAATTATAATGGAGGCAAGTAAAACAAGCTCCTGTCCATAGTTAATTAAAAACCTCGAAAAAAATTTATTATTATTTTCATATTGATTATTCATGCGGTTTCTTTAACTTTCTGGGTCATAATTGAACCTACATTTTCAGGAGTAGCGTGTTCTTTCGAAAATTCTTTAGTTATTGTACCATTGTTCATAACTAATACACGATCGCTCATGCCTAAAACTTCAGGTAACTCGCTTGAAATCATTAAAATAGCCAGACCTTCATCTGCCAAATTCCTCATTAACTGATGAATTTCTGATTTTGCACCAACATCAATACCCCTGGTAGGTTCATCCATAATTAATATTCTAGGTTCGGTTTGTAACCATTTTGCTATTACTACTTTTTGCTGATTACCTCCCGACAATTGACGAACTAATTGTAATGCGTTTCTTGCTCGAATACCTAATTTCTTGATTGCATTTATAGCATTTTGCATTTCTTTTTTAAAAATTATTAAAATGCCATTTGCTTCACGATCTAAATTAGCCATCGATACATTATGACTTATTTTCATTTCTTTTACCAAACCTTGAGTGCCTCTATCTTCGGGAATATAAGCAATACCTAAATTTCTAGCATCTTTTGGTTTTTTTATAGATACCTCTTTTTCATCAATTTTAATTGATCCACCTTTGGACGGTTTTATACCAAATATTGATTGAGCAAGTTCTGATCGTCCAGAACCAACAACTCCAGCAATACCCAAAATTTCACCTCTCTTAAGTTTAAAGGAAACTTGCTTAAATCTTAACCCATCAGTGAAATTATTAACTTCAAGAATTGGTTTTCCAAATTTACCTTTAGAAATAGGATAGAGTTTATCAACTGGCCGGCCGACCATTTTTGATACTAACAAATCCTCAGAGACATCCTTGATATTAAAAGTACCTACATGATTTCCATCTCTTAAGACTGAAACTTTATCAGAAAGTTCAAAAATTTCCGGCATTTTATGGCTTACATATAATATACTTACACCCTGTTCTCTTAACCTTTTAACCACGGTTATAAGTTTTTTAACATCAGTATCAGCAAGAGCTGCTGTTGGTTCATCCATTATTAAGACTTTTGTTTTCTGACTTAGAGCTTTAGCAATCTCTACTCTTTGCCTATTTGCAACTGATAGGCTACCTACTCTGGCATTAACGTCTAAATCATGACTGTCTAAGCTATCCAAGATTTTTCGAGAATCAGCTTTTATTTTTTTCCAATCAATTAATCCAATTTTTGTTTTTGGGGTGTGACCAAGAAATATATTTTCCGCAACTGTTAATTCTGGAAAAACGAGTAGTTCTTGATAAACTGTTGCAATACCATTTTTAAATGCTTCTTTTGGAGAATTAAATACAAATTCTTTATTTTCTAAAATAACCTTACCCTGATCTGGTTTATGAACACCAGATAATATTTTGATTAGCGTCGATTTTCCTGCTCCGTTTTCACCTAACAGAGAATGAACTTCTCCTCTGTATAAATCAAAACTGACATTATTAAGAACTGTGACACCTGCAAATGATTTAGTAGCATTTTTTATTTTTAAAGTGACATCTCGATTTATTTTTTCCATTAAAAATTTTGCCATTAAAAAATTATTACTCAAAAATGGAATTAATGATTAATTTATAAAGTTAAATTAAGTGAATCATCAAAACATCTTAATCGTGCCATCAGAATCAAAAAATAGGCAAGTTTTTTTTTGAAAATTTGTATTAATAATTATAAATTGTTATGATTTTTTTTAAAGGTTTTTAAAATTTGGAAATGTAATTTATGCAATCAGTTGAAGACAATCTTGCCGTAATAGATATTGGAAAAACAAGTGCAAAAATTTTATGTTTTGATAGAGGTGGTAACTTAATTAATGATACTCGCTTGAAACCCAACTGGATAGTAAATAACGGAATATCAGAGTTGGACGTGGATCATTATTGGAACTGGATTGTGGAATCGTTAGAAGTCTTTTATGATGAAGCAGGAGTTAGGCATACAATAGTAACTACCCATGGATGTACTTTTGCATTAACAAGAAATGAAAAATTGGCTTTACCAATATTAGATTATGAAAATGAACCACCTACAGAAATAAATAAGGAATTCGATAATATAAAGCCTTCTTTCTCAGAAACATATACCCCTAGACTACCAATGGGTTTAAATTATGCAGTGCATATATTTTGGAGACAAAAAAAATTTCCTGAAATATTTGAAGAGTGTGATAGCATTTTAAGTCTACCTCAATATTGGGGCTGGAAATTTACTGGAAAAAAAGTTTCAGAAATTTCTTATATAGGGTGTCATTCTTATTTATGGTCACCAAAGCTAAACGAGCCAAGCTCTCTTACCAAAAAAAAGGGTTGGGATAAAAAATTTCCAAAATTTAAGCGAGCAGGTGAATTTTTAGGTTCTTTTGAACTAAAAACTGATAAAAAAATAAAAATCTATAATGGATTGCATGACAGCAATTCAAGTTTATATTTTTACCGATCACTTGGATTTAAAAGTTTTACATTAATATCTACAGGTACTTGGGTAGTAATTTTTAATACTGATACTTCCCTTAAAAAATTAGATCCTGAACGAGATATGCTTTATAATATTACTGTCGATAATATGCCAATTGCGACAGCGAGATTTATGGGAGGGCGAGATTTTGATCTCATATCACATTCATTCAGATCACCAATAAGCAGAGAAAGCATAGACCATATCTTAGGATCAAATATTTTTGCACTGCCAAGCTTTACAAGTGGAGGACCATTCCCTAAAAAAGTTGGTGAAGTAGTAGGTAAAAATATTTCAAACAGGGAAAGCTTAGCAGCCTTAGCAACTATTTATTTAGTTTGTATGACTAAAGAGATCTTAGACCTTTTAGATTCTAAAAATACAATAGTTATTGACGGAGGTTTTGCTAATAATATTTACTATCTGGAGTTGTTGAAAGAGTTATGTAGCACTCAAAAAATTTATTGCAATAAAAGAGCTGAGGGCACATCCTTAGGTGCAGCTACTATCGCATTTGAAAATATTAATGGATGTACATTTGATAATCCATGTAAAGAAATCATTGGCACAAAATCAAATAAAATGAAACAATACTATGCGAGATGGAAAAGTTTAGTCTATTAATAAACCAATAAATACACTTCAATAAATGTAATGAAATATATAGGTAAAAAAATGGAAATTGATTATAAAAATCCTGAAATCCCAAATCTGTGGAACAAAACAAAAGCTAAAGAAATGTCAGAAGTTGAAAAATTGATTTACCGTTCAAACATTTTAGGTGCTGACAAAAGAGTAACAAATTATGGTGGAGGAAATACATCTGCTAAAGTAATAGCAAAAGATCCATTAACCAATGATCAAGTAGAGGTTTTATGGGTAAAGGGATCAGGAGGAGATCTAGGTTCTATCGATAAATCTGGATTGGCTTCTCTTTATATGGAAAAGCTGAATGAATTAAAATCAATTTATAGAGGTGTTGAATTTGAAGATGAAATGGTTGGTTATTTACCTCATTGTACATACAATCTAAATAGCAGAGCTGCATCAATTGATACTCCTTTGCATGCTTATGTTCAAAGAAAACATGTTGACCATGTACATGCAGATTCTATCATTGCTATAGCAGCTTCAAAAAATTCAAAAGAATTAACTAAGCAAATATTTGGTGATGAAATTGGTTGGTTGCCGTGGAAAAGACCTGGCTTTGAACTTGGACTATGGATTGGAAAATATAGTGAAAATAACCCATCCTCAAAGGGTGTTGTTCTGGAAAGTCATGGATTATTTACATGGGATGATGATGCTGAAAGATGTTATGAGATAACGATAGAAATTATTAATAAGTCTATAAGATGGTTTTCAGAAAAAATAGATAAGTCAAAAAATTTTGGTGGTAAAATATATAATCCTCTAGGTAAAACCTCACGACAAAAAATAGTTCGTGAACTAATGCCCCGTATAAGAGGTTTGATTTCAAAAGATGAATTTAAAATAGGCCATTTTAATGATAGTGATGAAGTGTTAGAATTTGTTAATTCATCAAGATTAAAAGAACTTGGACCACTTGGTACTAGTTGTCCTGATCATTTTTTAAGAACCAAAATAAGGCCCCTTATTTTAGATGCAATTGACGAAGGCAATTTAGATAATGTAATTAAGAAACTTCCAAACCAATTAGAGGATTATAAAAAATATTACATTTCTTATTATGAAAGATGCAAATATTCAGATAGCCCAAAAGTTAGAGATCCTTATCCCGTTGTTTATCTAATACCAGGAATAGGGATGATAACTTTTGCAAAAGATAAACCAACAGCAAGAATTTCAAGTGAGTTTTATGTCAATGCAATAAATGTGATGCGTGGAGCATCTTCTGTTTCTGAATATATGGGTTTACCAGAACAAGAAGCTTTTGATATTGAGTACTGGTTGTTAGAAGACTTAAAATTGCAGAGAATGCCAAAGGCAAAACCTATGGCTGGAAAAATTGCTTTAATTACGGGTGCAGCTGGAGGAATTGGTTCTGCTATTGCAAATAAAGTTTTATCGGAAGGTGCGTGTGTAATCTTAACGGATAATGACGAAAATAATCTGAATAGAATAACAAATAATTTTCAGTCCAAATTTGGTGAGGATGTTGTTCATTCCATAATTATGGATGTCACAAATGAAGAATCAGTAACTAATGCATATAAAGTATCAGCTGAAATTTTTGGAGGTGTTGATTTATTGTTTTCTAATGCTGGGATTTCTTCGTCTGCAAAAATAGAAGAAACCTCTTTAGAACTTTGGAACCAAAATATGTCAATATTATCCACTGGTTATTTCCTAGTTTCTAGAGAAGCAATAAAAATAATGTATTCCCAAAATTTGGGAGGATCCATAGTTTTTATTGCTTCTAAAAATGGCCTAACTGCTTCACCTCTAGCTTCAGCTTATTGCACTGCAAAAGCTAGTGAAATTCATTTGGCCAGGTGTTTGGCACTAGAAACTGCCCCATCAGATATAAGAGTAAACGTAATTAATCCTGATGCTGTACTTCAAGGATCAAAAATTTGGTCTGGAAAATGGCTTGATGAAAGGATGTCTGCTTATAACAAAAAAAATAAAGAGGAGTTGGAAGAACATTATAAACAACGTTCTTTACTTAAGAAATCTGTTTTACCTGTAGATATCGCAGAGGCAGCCTACTTTATGGCATCAGATCTTTCTTCAAAATCAACAGGTAATATTATCAACGTAGATTCTGGAAATATTCAATCGTTTACCAGGTAGGAAAAAATGTCTGAATTACTTATATCCAATGATTTAATTTCTCAGTGCAATGAAATTAGTGCCAAATCACATAAAGAAGACTTTGAAAAATTAGCTTCTTTACTAGATAGAAATTGTTTATCCATTTCAGATTTGGTATCCAAAGCTTCAAATTATAATGTTGCTATCCCATCCTGGGGTACTGGTACAGGCGGAACTAGATTTGCAAGATATCCTGGAAGAGGAGAACCACGAGATATATTTGATAAAGTAGATGATTGTTCGGTAATTAACCAATTAAGTGCGTGTACTCCATCGATATCAATACATATTCCATGGGACAGACCAAAGGACCCCAATAAACTCAAAGACTATGCCCAAAATAGAGGCATGAGTTTTGATGCTATGAATTCAAATACTTTTCAAGATCAATTAGGTCAAAAGCATTCTTATAAATATGGAAGTCTTTCCAATACCGATCTAGATATTAGGAATCAGGCAATTGAACTCAATATTGAATGTATTGAATTAGGTAAAATATTAGGATCCAAAGCATTAACTGTTTGGATCGGTGATGGCTCTAACTTTCCAGGACAAAGTAACTTTCAGAAATCATTTGAAAGATATTTAGATTCTACCTCAAAAATATATGCAAATTTACCAGATGATTGGCTGATGTTCTTAGAACACAAAATTTATGAACCTGCTTTTTATTCAACAGTCATTCAAGATTGGGGTTCAAATTATTTAGCAGCCACAGAATTAGGTAATAAAGCACAATGTTTGGTAGATTTAGGGCATCATGCACCTACTGTAAATATTGAAATGATTGTTTCAAGACTTATACAATTTAAAAAATTAGGTGGTTTTCATTTTAATGATTCCAAATATGGGGATGATGATTTAGATAGCGGATCAATTAATCCTTATCAATTATTTTTAGTTTTTAATGAATTGGTTCAAGCTAATTTGGAAGATCCAAATTTTAAACCTGCTTTTATGTTAGATCAATCTCATAATGTAACTGACCCAATTGAAAGTTTGATAATTAGCGCAATTGAAACTCAACGGGCATTCATTCAAGCTCTAATAGTTGATAGAGAAGCCCTTAAAGTTGCTCAAGAAGAAAACGATGCCTTGATGGCCTCAGAAATTTTAAAAAATGCTTTTAGAACAGATGTAACTCCAATCTTAGAGAAAGCTAGATTAAATTCAAATGGACCAATCGACCCCTTAAATTGCTACAGAAAATCAAAATATCGTTCAAATGTTTCAGAAGTTCGTCCAATTATAGCGTCCGGTTCATCTGGGATAGTTTAGACATTTAAAAATTATGTCTAACTCCAAACTTTATAACCGAGAATTCCTTGATTTTTCTTACAGATTAGGAAATGACCCTTTACAAGTTCAAGGGGCAGGAGGAAATACATCAATTAAAAATGAAAATTCTATGTGGGTAAAAGCCTCTGGAAAAGAGCTATCGAATTCACTTTCAGAAAATATATTTGTACCAGTTAACATTAATTTGATTAGGAATAATGTTTCTTCCGATAACGATCAAGATATAATGAAAGCTGTTATGGATAAAAATATAAAGTTGAGGCCGTCTATTGAAACAACTTTCCATGCCTGCCTAAATTGGTCAGTTGTAGCTCATACTCACTCTGTATCAACATTAGTGCATGCAATAAGTGAAAAAGGTATAAAAATAGCAAAAAAAAAATTAAATGATATTCCTTTTTCTGTTATTAAATATATAAAGCCCGGTATAGATCTGACAAAAGAAATTATGGGTAACTTAAATCCTAAAACTCAGGTTTTGATTTTAAAAAATCATGGGTTAATATGTTGTGGAAATAGTGTCAAGGAAGTTTCCTACTTAATTCGTACAGTAGAACATAGACTTAAAATGCCCATTATAAGAAAAATAGATCAATTATTTAAATCAGAAAATATTCCAAACTATAAATTATCTCCAGAAAGCTGGATTGCTTATGATGATCATACTATTGATATAGTTTCTTCTGGCTCCTATTATCCTGATCATGTTGTTTTTTTAGGCCCAAAAATATCTTTTGAGCCCACGAAAACGAGTCCCATTTTTTTAAAAAAAAGAATTGGGATTTTTATAAAATCAAAAGCATCTAGAACACAAAAATCTATGCTTCAATGTTTATCTAATATTCTTTTAAGACTTCCACTCGATTGGCTTCCTGAACCTATTGGTGAAAAGGCCGAAGCCGAACTTTTGGATTGGGATGCTGAAAAATATAGAAAAGCCTTAAGTACTGATTAAATGACTCTCTCCTTAGGTATAGACATTGGTACTTCTGGTGTGAAAACTGCAACCCTAAATGCTAAAGGTGAAATATTTAGTACTTCAAATATTACACATGTAAACCAAAATACTGATAAAATTAATCCTTCTATCTGGTGGGAAACAGTAAAACACGCTATTAAATTGAATCTTGTTAATCTCAAAAATAAAGGGATACATTCATCTGAAATAAAAAAGTTAGCAGTAGATGGGACTTCTGGAACAATATTACTGGCAAATGAAAGGTTAAAACCTGTTACTAGAGCACTTATGTACAATAGTTCTGGTTTTATCAAAGAAGCAAAAGTTATTGAAAAATATTCACCTGAACAACATATCGCTAAGGGTCAAAACTCAACTTTAGCTAGAGCACTCAAATTAATACAAGAAGATAAAAAAGGGGAGGCTAAGTTTTTAATGCACCAAGCTGATTTTATCGTAGCTAATTTTTTAAAAAAAGGTGGTTTCTCAGATCATAACAATACTCTTAAGTTAGGATATGACATTGAAAATAACTATTGGCCTAAATGGATATTTAAAACAGGTATGAAAAAAATCTTGTTGCCCAAAGTATTTCCTGTCGGAACTAAACTTGGAATATTAAATGAAACTGTAGCCGTAGAACTTGGTTTAGATAAAAATATCTCTATCTACGCCGGAACCACTGATAGCAATGCTGGATTTTTGTCTTGTGCAAATTTTGAAGAGGGGTCAGCAGTAACTTCTTTAGGAAGTACTTTAGCTATAAAAGTATTATCCAAAAATAAAATTGAGAATCCAAAAATTGGTCTTTATTCTCATAAATTAGGAAATTATTGGCTCGCTGGGGGCGCGTCAAATACTGGTGGTGATGTTTTAAAAAAATTTTTTAATGAAAATCAATTAATAAATTTAAGTAAAAAAATAAATGCAAGTTGTTCAAGTGGACTAGAATATTATCCATTATTAAAAATGGGGGAGAGATTTCCAATTAATGATCCAAATCTAAAGCCTTGTATAACACCTAGACCCCAAAGTGATATTTTGTTTCTTCATGGATTATTTGAATCTATGGCTAGAATAGAAAAAAAATCATATGAAGCTATTTTGAAATTGGGTGGTATTTTTCCAAACCACATTTTAACTGTTGGTGGCGGTGCTAATAACAAAGTATGGGAGAAAATTAGGACAAATATTATTAAAACAAAAATCTCATCTGGAAAAAATATAGAGGCAGCTATTGGAACTGCCAAAATTCCTTTTTTATTTGATATAAAATGACATCTTTTTTATATTTAAAATTTTTATCAAACTTATTTGAATATCCTATGCCTCTATAAAATAAATTTTGAGATAAAACTTTTTAAGTAAAAATTAAAACAAGCTATTAAATTATTAAAATTTTTTTATAGGTCATAATACAATTCATAATGAAGAAACTGTTCTATATTGTTCTCGATAATACCAACACCATACTCTTAAATTTTAAATGGCATAAATATATAAAATGTAATGATTGACACTAATCTAAATTTTAATTTTATTTTAACACAGCAGAAAATTATAATTACCCTGTAATTTAAGGTCTTAGATTAGTTTATTTTTTAAAATATATCATAAAAATAAATATCTAAAAAATTAATCAAATAATATTTTAGATCTATAAAGGCATAATTAGTAATTTATTAAAGATTTCTAATTGTATTAAGAATTAATAATAAATTTATATATTATTTAACCAGGTCATTAAATCATAATGTATAAAAAGAGAAAATTGAATAATTTTATTATAAATTTTTACAAGCTTTTAGTTTCAAACCAATTAAATTTTTCTACTAAGGTGCTTATAGCATAGCTATCTAAGTCAATATTAAATCCATTATAGTTTAGTTGGTAAGGGCATTTTATATTTATATTAAGTACTTCTTTACTTAAAACATTAAATCCAGTTTTATCAATTACTTCTTCAATAAATTTTGAATTGTAATAAATACTCCTATAGTTTTCATATCCTTTTATTTTAAGAAAATTAATTAATTCATTTTCAAAATTTTCTAAATTAAATTCTTTTTTATCAAATGCTTTAAATGTCATTTCCAGATGCAACCATGGTTTGGAAGATTTTTTTTCTTTATTCTCCATAAAAGAAAAACTATTAGTCCATCCATAAGGACCTAAAAAAAATAGCGCAGAATGAAATAATAATTTAGCACCTATTTTCATAAAAGAATAAATTATCTTAAGTTTTTTAAATAGTGCTTCAATATCATTACTGTAATCAAAAAAAATAATTAAATCATAAGTTTGTTCTGATTTTGAAAAAAATCTAAGATCCTCCAAATCTTTATTAATATAAAAAGTACAATTTTTATATTTATCCTTTAGCAATCTTATTCCTTGAGTGGTTCCTCCAATAATTAATATCTTCATATTTTTGAATGTAGAATTAAATGAAATTTGGGCAGTTATAAAATCTAATTCATAATTAACAGTAGTATTAGGTTTAATGGGTTTAAGAAGTTTCAATTTGAAATTTAAATTTTTAAATTGAAGACAATTTTTTTTATGTAAACTAAAATTGTGGTTAATTTTGATTAATTTATATCCAGGAATTTTTATGTCTTTATCTTTAATTTTATGTAATATTAAGTCATAATTACCATTTTGACGTTTAATTTGGTTATTTGTTATTAAAATCGTAGTATTAAAAATTCCTTCTTTTTTCTTTATTGTTTCTGATTGATTAGTACCTAGATATTCTACAGAAATATTTTCAAAATTATTTAAATAAGTAAAACTATTTGTATTCCAACCTTCAATTTCAATTTTGACATTTGAACTAATTCGAATACATTCCTGAATTGTTTGATATACAATAAGATTATCCCAATTTAAATTTTTATCCTTTAATTTAATTTTAGATAATTTATTAAAAGAGGTGGTAAGAAAAAGAGGATCAATTTTTTTTGAATTAATTAAATTCCAGAATTCCTCTAAAACAATTGCTCTACTTAAAGTATTATTATATTTATTATGAGCCTTTAAAGCTGTTTCGTAACGAAGATCAGAATTATTTATAAATTTCTTTAGAATTGAAATAGCTTCTGTAGGAGACGAAAAGGTTGGTACTTCATCTTCTGAAAAAATCTTATTATATCCAGTATTCTCACAAAGTTTGTTCGCAACTAAAACACCTCCAGCACCAGGGACTTGAAACCACCTCCCATTCATGTCTCCATTTAAGCTTATATTTAATGTTAAAGCATTTTGATTATAAACATCAAAAACTCTATTTTTGGATATGGAGATATATTTTAGAGGTAATAAACTATCTTCAATGATACTTAAGTACATATTACGATTAATATGAAATTTTGAAGTCTGTCCAATGTGTACAATTTTTTTTTCTGGGTTTAATAATGGTTTGATTAATTTTTCCTGAGATTTTAAGCCAGGAAACCAATAATTTTTTCTGGGGTTTACATCTTCAAAAATATTTACCAACCTTCGATCTCCAGAAATAACAAAATCAAAATTTTCTTGCAATGCATAATGAACATTTTTTTCTATTGATCTGTGTAAATGATGACAATCACCTACTAACATCACCTTAATACCATCAAAGCATTTGATATTTGTTAACTTATTACCAAAATTATCAAACCAACATATCAATATATCTGGATAAAAAATGTCTGAAACTTTTTCTAGTATTGGTTCTAAATTTGTTGTTCCACTTTTTACTAATATTTTTTTTTTTATAAACTTGTTAGTTGAGTTATTTTCAATTTCTTGAACATTTTGCAAATCAGGACTAATAACTATCATTTGTTCAGAAAAATAAGGAATTGGCCAATAACTTTCTGGTGCAAAATGGTAGTATAGTATTTTTGCATTGGTATTGTTAAAACTGTTCATTAACCCAAACTTAAATTTTATAAAATTAATATATTTTCAATTATTAATAAAGAAAAAAACTTATTTTACTTAAATTTTTACCAGTTTGAAAAAATAGATAAGAGTATGATTTAATGGTAAAAATATTTATTTTTTATTGAAATAACTCATTAAATTATATATATTGAATTAATTTAACGTTCTTAATAATATTATAAACATTATTAAAAAAATCTTGGATTTCTACTATATGCTCAAATTCTGGCCACTTTTTTGCATTAAACAATCATAATCAAATTGAAAGTATAATGTTAAACAATCTAAATAATAAATCAGATATTTCTAAAATTTATGGTGCAAATTATTTTGAACCTGATGTAAAATTTATTAAATGCTCATTGTCTAACGATTTATATTATTATAAATGTTTTATTGGAGACCATACAGTTGAAGTAGAAGCAGGAGATTGTGTTTATTGGATTTCAGATAATGGTGAAATAGCGTATCTAGAAAGAGGTCCATCTGTCATTAAATCAAAAAATTGTGCAACTGTTATTAGAGGTTATATGCCTGAAAATAAGAGTTGTGAAATTAAGACTATGACTACTTTACCTTATATAAATGGTTGTTCCACTAAACAAATTTTTCCGGCAGAGCGTTTAGGTGATCCCACATTGCAAATGTTATATATGCCTCCTTTCACATCAGAACAAGCCCATCATATTCATTCCACTGTTAGAGTTGTTTATGTGAAATCTGGACAAGGTTATAGCATAGTAGGAATGGAGGATAAGTCAGTTAAAGAAGAACTTTACAGGGGTAAAGTTATTGTCCTGGAAAAGATGTGCCCACATCATTTTGTAACTGAAAATCAACCATTAACAGTTGTTCCTTTGCATGTTTGGAGTTCAGTGCAAGGTATGGAACACGATCATCCAATGTTTAATGGAACCCATCAAATAGGCTAAAATTTTGTCTAAAAAATTTAAATGGCCAAACTTCTTGGTTGTTGGGGCACCTAAATGTGCTACAACTAGTATTTATAATTATTTTTTTGATCATCCAGATGTATTTCTATCAAAGGTACGGAAAGAGGGAAGGTTTTTTTCTCAAATAGGTAGTAGATCAATATTTTGGCCTAAAAATTATCCTTATGAAGTATCTTGCAGTATAAATTCATACAAGAAACTTTTTTATGGTTTTAATGAAGAAAAATTAGTTGGAGATATATCACCAGATTATTTATCATATTCAAGTATCTCTGCACACAATATTATGAATTTTTGTGGACCAGAAACAAAAATCATAATTATTGTAAGAGATCCAATTGAACGCACTTTTTCTCATTATATTCAAAATGTTCGTAGAGGTGCAGAACATTTTTCATTTAAAAAGTCAATTGAGATTGAGAAAATAAGAAAATTGAATAATTGGGGATTTCAATGGCTCTACAGTGATACAAGTTTTTATTCAAAAAGAATTAGTAAATTTAAAAAATTATTTAAAAATGTACTTATACTTACAAAATATGAGCTAGAAAAAAAAACTAAAAAGACTTTAATTAGGTTACACAATTTTCTCTCTATTGATTTTGACTCAAAAAAACCTTTCCCAAGATCTAATCTAGGCGGAATACAAAAATCAAAAATTGATACAGTCTTAAGTGGTTATTTTGATCACAAGGAAAAAATATTTCTTGATAAATCGAGTTACTTTGGTGAAAAAATAGAAAAAAAACCTAGTGCCGATACTTCATTTGATATTGGAGGAGAATTAATTCCCATTAATTTAGATTATATTGATAAATTAACACTTAAAATCCTTAAAGATAACTTTTCCGAAGAAATTAAGTTAATGTATGACAACTATAAGATAAAGTTAAAATTATAAGTAATTATATGAAAAAAAATAAACCTATTAATATTTTATGTACTGGTGCTGGAGGTGCTTCAGGACACTCAATGTTAAGATCTTTGCAAGGGAGCAATCTTAACATTAAACTTTTTGGTGGAGATATGTATGAGTATCCCTCTTTTTTATCTTTAAACGGTATTAGATTTTTTAATTTACCGTCAGCCTTTAGTAATCCTTATATTTTTAAAAAAAAATTGTTGAATTTATGTATCATGAATAAAATTGATGTAGTGATATGCTCTCCTGAACCTGAAGTACTTATTATGTCTAAACTTATTAAAAAATGGAAAAGAGAATTTAGTATTGAAGTTATTACAACATATCCAGAAACGGCAAAAATTGGAGTAAATAAATATGAGTTATACAAAAAACTAAATCAAAAAAAAGGATTAAATATAATGCCAATGATGCCAGTTTTTTCAAAGGAAGATTTAAATTCTTGGTCATTTGGATTTCCATGTGTTTTAAAACCATTTGATGGTGTAAGTGCAAGGGGAGTTCATTACATCAATAACAAAAAAGAACTCGAATTAGTTTATAAATATTTAAAAAAATATCTTGGATACAATAAAGTCTTGATACAAAAAATGATTGTTGGTCCTATAAAAAATATTTTCACAGTTGGCGCTCTTTTTTGGAAAGGTAAACTAATAAATGCTGGTATTCATCATAAATTGAGAACTTCACCTACAACTGGCGGATCTTCGGTTGTTGCAGTGACCTATAAACCAGACCATTTATTTCAATATGGTCTTGATATTTTAAATGCTAGTGGCAAATGGCATGGTTTTGTTGCTGCTGAATTTAAAGTTTCCGAAATTGATAGAAAACCTTATCTACTTGAAATTAACCCTAGATTATGGGGTTTTTCGTATCTTATGACTATGGCTGGAGTAAATTATCCTGAATTACTAATTCGTTTGATAATGGGTGAAAAAATTTTAAATTATAATGAAAGGGGGAAAAAAATTTTAAATTACAAAATTGGAAAGAAAATGATTAGAAGTCTAGATTTAATGGATATATGATTAAAAAATTTTTTATGGACTTTGTTACTAAAGATTAATTTTCTAAAATTATTCAATATTAAAAAGTTAGCTTTAGTCTTAAGCCAGAAAAAATTTTTTTATAAGTATATTTAAATGTTTTTAAATTAGAAACCAAAGGTTGTGTGACTATTGCAGTATAGAGTAATTTATTTAAAAATGGTATTTTTTATTATTTAGGAAAGTTCAAAAAAATTGTACAATAAAAATTAAAAAATGATCCTTTAAGATATAATTACAACTATTAAAATTAGCAAAATAGAGTTGATTTTTTATGATATATTATTAAAAAAATTTCAGTTTTAATTTTTTAAAATTTTTTATAATTTGAATTCTTGAACTAGCTAAGATAGATTAGAAATTATTATTAAAAAACCTTAAACTACTATGGCTAATAATTCATTCGTAAAATTTGAAAATGTTCAAAAAAGTTATGATGGTGAAACTCTAGTTGTTAAGGATTTAAATTTAGAAATTCCTAAAGGAGAATTTCTCACCATGTTGGGTCCTTCAGGTTCAGGAAAAACAACATGCCTCATGATGTTAGCTGGATTTGAAACTGCAACTCAGGGAATAATTTCATTAGGTGGGAATCCAATAAACAATATACCTCCTCATAAAAGAGGAATAGGAATGGTTTTTCAAAATTATGCTCTTTTTCCTCATATGACAGTTTATGAGAACCTTTCTTTTCCTTTAGAGGTAAGAAAATTAACAAAAAGCTTAAGAGAAGAAAAAATTAAAAGAGCTCTAGATATGGTTCAAATGACAGAATTTGGAAACAGAAGACCATCTCAATTATCAGGAGGCCAGCAACAAAGAATAGCACTTGCTAGATCTTTGGTATTTGAGCCTGAATTGGTATTGATGGATGAACCTTTAGGGGCACTAGATAAGCAGTTAAGGGAACATATGCAATACGAAATAAAACATCTTCATGAAAAGCTAGGTGTTACTGTAGTTTATGTTACACATGATCAAACTGAAGCTTTAACAATGTCTGACAGAGTAGCAGTATTTAATGATGGTGTAATTCAACAATTAGCTTCCCCACCAAATTTGTATGAAAAACCAGAAAATGCATTTGTAGCTCAATTCATTGGTGAAAATAACAAAATTATTGCACAAGTAATCGATGTAAAAGGTTCAATAGTCACTGCAAAAACATCAAAAGGTAATTTATTAAAAAGTAAGAAAGTAAATAACGACACTATTGGTTCTAAAACAACTTTATCTATTAGACCTGAACGTATCAATGTTGGAGTCAAAGGAGAAAACACATCTGAAGCTAAAGTTTTAGAATTAATTTATATTGGAGATCATATCAGATGTAGAATGAATGTAGAAGGTGATGAAAATTTCATAGTAAAAATACCAAATGCAAAAAAAGTTTCAAATTTAAAAATAGGACTGAAAACTAAGGTTAGTTGGGCTACAGATGATTGTCGTGCTCTTGATAGATTGGCTTAATAATATATTATCTACTTTTAGTTCGTTTTTTTTTACGAATCGTTAAATAATGGGAGATAAAAATGAAATTATTTAAATTAACATTTGCAACTCTGGGCGCATTTTTTGTTGCTTTTGGGGCAAATGCAGAATCTATAACTGTAGTATCTTGGGGTGGTGCCTACACAAAATCACAAGTTGAAGCTTATCATAAACCGTGGTCTCAAAAAACTGGAAATCAAGTTGTTTCCGAAGATTATAGTGGTGGATTAGCTGAAGTAAAAGCACAGGTTGAATCTGGAAATGTTACTTGGGATGTTGTAGATGTTGAACTTTCTGATGCTCTTCAAGGATGTGATGAAGGGATATTAGAAGAAATTGACCATTCAACATTACCAGCAGCTCCAGATGGTTCACCAGCTACACAAGATTTTCTACCAGGTGCGTTACAAGATTGTGCAGTAGGAAATATTGTTTGGTCTACTTTATATGCATACGATAAAACTAAATTTGATACACCGCCAACAACTATGGCTGATTTTTTTGATATTGAAAAATTCCCAGGTAAGCGAGGAATGAGAAAATTAGGAAAAGCAATGCTAGAAATGGCATTAATGGGCGATGGTGTTCCAGCTGCAGAAGTCTATGATCTTTTAGGAACAGAAGAGGGTGTTCAAAGAGCATTTGCCAAACTTGATACTATTAAAGATCATGTTGTATGGTGGGAAGCAGGAGCTCAACCTCCACAACTTCTTGCAGATGGCGAAGTATCTATGACAATTACTTGGAATGGAAGAATATTTAATGCTATTGCTCAAGAAAAACAGCCCTTTGGATTAGTATGGGACGGCCAAATATACGATCTTGACCTTTTTGTGATTCCAAAAGGAAGCAAAAATAAAGAAGCTGCTCTTGATTTTATCCGTTTCTCAACTGATACAAAGAGATTGGCTGATCAGGCTAGTTGGATACCTTATGGACCACTTAGAAACTCATCAATTCCTTTAATTGGAACCTTCCACAGTGATCCTTCCATTAAAATGATTGATCATATGCCAACTACCGAAGTAGCACTTAAAAATGCTCTTCAAAATGATTTTGAGTTCTGGGCAGATAACGGTGAAGAACTTAATGAAAGGTTTAATGCTTGGTTAGCTAACTAGTTATTAAACTTAGATGATGCACATAGGGATTAATCTCTATGTGCATTTCTTAGATAAATTGTGAATCTGTGAGAAATATGCAGGCATCCCAAAATAAAAAAAATGAACAGATGCTTATAAGTGATGGGATACCGCTTAAAAAAAAGTTATCAAAAGCTTTATTTAGAAGTAGGCTTAGAGCCTTTGGGTTGGTAACACCTCTACTTTTATTAATTTCAATTGGTTTTGTTTTTCCAATATTGGTATTTTTAACACGCGGGGTTTACAATGATACTTTTGAAAAATACATGGTTAACCTTACTCCAATTCTCGCTGAATGGAATGGCATATCCGAACCAACTGAAGAAATGTATAAAGCCTTAGTATTAGATTTAGTATGGTTAAAAGAAACAAAAAATATTGGGAAAGTAGCGAGTCGTATGAATCGGGAAATGTCTGGTTCACGTTCCTTATTTACAAGTTCAGCTAGGAAAGCAAAAAAAACTAGAAGCACCATATAAAGAATCCTTAATTAAAGTAAAAAAGAAATGGGGAGACCTGGAAACTTGGAAAGCAATGAAAGTTACATCTCTTTCTCTAACACCTGTTTTTTTGGCGTCTGCACTAGATATGAAATATACTGCTGAGGGTTCTTTTATTCAAAAATCTGAAGATAGGCGTATACATATAAAGTTATTTATTAGAACTTTAGAAATATCTCTTGTTGTCGTAATTGCAGGGTTGATTTTAGGATATCCAGTCGCATTTTTATTGGCTAATCTCCCAATAAGGATATCCAATTTACTTCTTATTTTGGTCTTATTACCATTTTGGACGTCATTATTAGTTAGAACAACTGCATGGATTGCAATGCTTCAAGGCCAAGGTGTGTTGAACGATCTTTTTGTTGTTTTTGGGATAGCAACCGATGAAGATAGATTTACTTTGATTTATAATAAAGCCGGTACATTGATATCCATGACACATATTTTACTACCTTTTATGATACTTCCAATATATTCTGTGATGAAAACAATAGCTCCATCTTATGTAAGAGCAGCAAAATCAATGGGCGCCACTAATTGGACAGCTTTTTGGCGTATATATTTCCCTCAGACAATACCAGGTATAGGTGCTGGAGCTATATTGGTATTTATTTTGGCTATAAGTTTTTACATTACTCCAGCACTAGTTGGCGGTCAGGATGGCACTATGATTTCTAACTTTATAGATTATCATATGAGAAAATCTCTAAATTGGTCTCTTGCAGCTGCAATGGGTGGAGTACTCCTTGTTATAGTATTATTTTTTGTACTGGATTTATGACCGTATAGTTGGCATAGATAATATGAAATTAGGATAAAAAAATTGCAAAAACCTTATCAATATATACCCCCCAAACCACCAATGTGGTTCAATCTTTTGTGGCCAGGAATTTTTGGAGGATTTTTAGGATTTTTAACCGCAACCGGTCAAAAAAATTTAATGTTTACTTATTCTATTATAGGTACTTTAGTTTTTATTTTATTAACCTATATCTCTATAAAAATAATAAAAGTTAAATCATATTCTTCATTTTTTTGCGCTCTAGTTTTATTGGTAAATTCTTTATTTTTTTTTGGACTTACCTACTCTGTAATGTTGGCATTAATTGGTTGGTATATTGGTAGAATAAGTCTTTGGCTTTCCTCTGGTAATTATCGTACATCCCTTCCTCCTTATGCTACTTCAATAGAAGTTTTTTGGTTTTATGCTTTTAGATTTATTTGTGGCCTAATTTTTCTTTTCTTAATAGCTCCTATCCTTATTGTATTTCCATTGAGTTTTAATGTTGAGCCCTATTTTAGTTTCACGGAGGGAATGCTTAAATTTAGTAATGAAGCCTACTCTTTAAGGTGGTATAAAGATATTTTATATAATGGAATGGTTGCACCTCAAGCAATAGAAGGCTGGTGGTCGGATCTATGGGCAAATGCTCAATGGATAAGATCTATTAGAAATAGTTTTATTATTGGTATTTTTTCTACTTTAATTGCAACTTCAATTGGTACATTAGCTGCAATTGGTCTTTCAAGAAGTGAAATGCCTTATAGACGACCTATAATGGCACTTTTAATTTCTCCAATGGTAGTGCCTTTAGTAATTATTGCCTCTGGATTATTTTTCTTTTTTTCAGATGTTGGTATTGCCAAAACATATATTGGTGTAATTATAGCGCATGCCGTGCTTGGGACACCTTATGTAATAATAACTGTAACAGCTACATTGGTTGGCTTTGATAAAAGTTTAACCAGGGCTGCAGGAAGCTTAGGGTCAGGACCAGTTAATACTTTTTTTAAAATACAAATGCCATTGATATTACCTGGTGTAATTTCTGGAGCTTTATTCGCATTCATTACATCTTTTGACGAAGTTGTTGTTGTATTACAACTAGCAGACGTTAGACAAAGAACCATACCTAGGCAAATGTTTTCTGGAATAAGAGAGCAGATTAGTCCAACAATTTTAGCAGTTGCAACAATTCTAGTGATAATTTCAATTATACTTCTAACAGTTGTGGAGTTATTGAGAAGAAGATCTGAAAGACTTAGGGGAATAACAAATTAATTATTTTATAAGAGAAACAAATTCATTAATTCTTTTGCAAGCAATTTGAAGATCTGTCTCTGATTTAGCATAACATAATCTGAAAAAAACCACTACACCCAAAAGCAGTACCAGGAACAACTGAAATACCAAAATATTCTATAAGATATTTACAAAAATCCACGTCGTTATGAATTATTTTATTTTTAAAAATTTTTCCTAAATAACATTCACAATTTATAAAATGATAAAAAGCGCCCATTGGTTTAATATTGAAATCTGGAAAGCTTTTTTTTAAAATATTGAAAGTCAAATCTCTTCTTTGACGATATTTTTCATTCCAATCATCTAAAAATTTCATGTCACCAGTTAATGCAGCTAAAGCAGCAGCTTGACTTACAGATGATGCATTAGTCGTTGATTGACTTTGCAATTTTATCATTGCTTTAATTAGCGAAAGATTACCAGCTGCATAACCTAAACGCCAACCTGTCATAGCATAGGCCTTTGACAAACCATTTATGATCAAAATTCTATCAATTAAATCTGGCGCGACTTCAGCTAAAGTAAAAAAATTTTTCATTACCATATATAATTTTACTATAAATATCATCACAAATGATGTTTACATTAGTGTGTTTACGGAGAATAAATGCCAGGTCATGTAATTCTTTTTTCGAATACACTGATCCAGTAGGATTTCCTGGAGAATTTAAAACTAACCATAAGGTTTTTTTATTAATATGTTTTTCTAATAATTTTGAACTTATTTTAAAATCATTTGATTTAGTACAATTTACTAATATTGGTTTACCACCAGCAAAATTAACAATCTGCGGGTAGCTCACCCAATATGGAGTTGGAATAATAACTTCATCCTCAGGATCAATTGAAGACATGAGTGCATTAAATATTAATTGTTTACCTCCATTACCCACCACAATTTGATCTTCATGATAAATAAGTTGATGCTCATTTTTTAAATATTTTTTAATTACACTTCTGAGTTCTTGGGTCCCTGCAACATTGGTATACTTAGTTTCTCCTCTTTTCATAGCTTTATAAGAGGCTTCAATAATATGATCAGGTGTATTAAAATAAGGTTCACCTTCTCCAAGTTGAATTACATCTTTTCCAGAAGAAATTAATTCTCTGGCTTTTTGTCCCAAAATCACGGTACTTGATGGTTCAATATCAATTATTTTTTTACTTAATTTCATTATACCTAAACAAAATTTATTTTTTCATTTTTGACAGCAGCAGTCTTGTTGATATATTTTCAATATCAGTGATTAATTCAATTACAGAAACTTTTTTTGAATTAAGACACTTTTTAAAAAAAAGAAAAAAATCTTCAACATTTTTTACTCTTTTTGCGTTAGCTCCCATCCCATTACAAATACTTACAAAATCTGGGTTTTTTAAATTTGTTCCTATTACTCTTTTTGGATAGTATTTTTCTTGATGCATGCGAATTGTGCCATAAGAAGAATTATTGATTATAATAAAAATTATATTTAATTCATTTTCAACTGCAGTTGATATTTCAAGACCTGACATTAAAAATCCACCATCTCCAACAAATGAGATAATCTTTTTTTTTGGATATACAAACGAAGAAGAAATAGCAGCTGGAATTGAATACCCCATACTTCCACAAGTTGATCCAATTTGAATACACTTTGAATTATACTGAATAAATCTTTGTGGCCAACCTGTATGATTACCTGCATCTAATGTGATTACAGCATCTTGATTAATATAATTATAAATTTTTTTACAAATAATAGCTAACTTATGATGATTACAATTTTGTTTAAGCGTTATGTCATCAATATACTCTTTTCTTAACTTTTTGAGCCAATCGCCACACCTTTTTTTATTAGATTCATCAAAATTCAAAATATTATTTGAAAAATTATTGACACTGGTTTCTATAAAAAGTGTAGCTTTAAATACTTTTTTTATTTCTTTCTTACTTGGATAAATGTGGACTAATTTAGTTTGTTTTTCTGATTTGCTAAATAAGTCAAACCCATTTGTGGAAATATCGTTTAGCCTAGTCCCTATAGCTAAGATTAAATCTGATTCATTAAAAAAATTTAATAATTTGGGAGAAACAGATGTACCTAAAGTTCCAACAAAATTTTTACTTTTATTATTAATCAAGTCCTGACGGCGAAAGCTTGTTACTACAGGTAATTGATAACTTTTAGCAAATTTCTCAATATTTTTTTTTGAATTTTCAGACCAATTTGTTCCACCAAGAATTATTATAGGTTTTTTTGAATTTTCAATGAAAGATTTCATTTTAAGAATTTTATTATCATTTATTTTTTTTTCTTTAATTTTATGAACTTTGAGTTTTTTCTGAAAAGTAGTTTTTATTAAAATATCTTCAGGAAGAGAAATAACTACTGGTCCTTTTCGACCAGTATTAGCAATCTGAAAAGCTTTATGAGTTACTTTTTCAATATCTTTAACATTAGAGATATGAAAGCTCTTTTTAGCAACATTAGAAAACATACTTACATAATCAATTTCCTGGAAGGCCTCTTTACCAAACATTGAGGTGCTTACTTGTCCTACAAATAATATCATAGGTGAGCTGTCTTGCTTAGAAATATGAACCCCAATAGAAGCATGACATGCTCCAGGTCCTCTTGTTACAAAAACAATTCCAGGTTTACCAGTCAACTTACCATATGCTTCTGCCATATTTGATGCACAAGCTTCATGTTTAGCGTTTGTTAATTTTATTTTTTTTCGAAAATTATAAAAAGCATCTAATGCTCCCAAATAGCTTTCACCTGGAACACAGAAAACTCTATCTATTGAATGTTTAATAAGACATTCAATTAGTATCTGACCACCTGTCTTTTTATTTGTTTTTATGCTCAAATATTTATCCCAAATAAGAATTATTATCGCAGAAAATTTTATTCTAATACAACATAATTTACCTTTTTCTTGAAAATTTTGCTTTTTTTTTAGGCAAAAATATTTTTTCTTTTGAATTTTAGATTTTATTTTTGAAAATATATTTCAAAAAATACTTTATTTATGTCAATGGATTTCATTTACGTGCATAACTCAAATCTAATTGATGAAATATGAATCCGATACACCTCTGGACTCGTACTCCTTAGCAGCAATGGCAAGAACTGAAGACATTCTTAGTTTTTTGGTAGAAGATCTTAATATTATTGGTTCTAAAGAAACGTACAAAAATATTCTTTATGGAGTTAGGTTAATAGTAGAAGGAAAAAATAGAAGGCTATCTGACTTTTCAGAAATTATTGATGAAGATGAGGAAGATCAAAGTATTAATAAAAAAAATAAATCTGATGATTATTTTATAATAAATATTTTCCGCGAAAATTTAATTAATAATATAATTATTATAATTAAACAGCATGGTTTTAAACAAATAAAAAGGATAGAAAATTCTACTCAAATCCTTATAAAAATACCTGCGCCAACACAAAATCAATTAAATGAATTCGCTGGAGAGACTAAAAGAATTGAAAGATCTGCAATATCAAGGATAGCAAGAATTAAAAGTGATGCTATACAAAGAATTAAAGCAGCTTTGGAAAGAGAATATATTGAACCTCACGTAGCAGTACCAGCTAAAGCTCACTTAGAAAATATTCAGCAATCTGCTGTGTCTGAAATCAGGTTGATTGGACTTAAAAAGAGAAAAACTTTACTTGGAAAATTTTTTAGTTATACAGATGAAGAAGAAAAAAAATTAGGGAAAAAGCTTGAAAAATCTCCCCATAATAATTTATTCTCAAATTAGTAAGGTCTAAATCTTTTAAACCATTTCTTTTTTATTGTGTAACATGGAAAAAAAAATCTCGCTAACACATAAAATAACCGATGAAATTGCTGTTAAAATAAAAGAAATTATAAATGGTAATTATCAACAGGCTGCTTTGGGAACTATAGACGATACAGGGTTCCCTATGGTTACTAAAGTTATACCAATGAATTATAAAGAAATAGTCTATCTTCTCATTAGTGATTTGAGTGAACATACAAAAAATTTAAATGTAAATCCGAATGCATCTTTATACTTTGCCCAAGAGGAGAAACACAAAATAAAATCAAATAATCCAAGATTAACAATCCAAGGTCTTTTTAAAAAGCTAGAATTAAATAAGGATGACCCCAAATTTCAAATGTTATTACAAAATTACAACAAAATAGAACCTGGCGCTAAAATGTGGGGAATGTTTACTGATTTTAATTTCTACGAATTTACAGAAAAGAAAAAAATTTTTGTTGAAGGTTTTGGAAAAGCATATCTAGACGTACATGAGTAATTTGACCCCATAGGCTGAACTAAAATGAAAATGATTTTTTTACTATATCTGTATATAAATGTTTTTTTTATAACTTCAGTTATAACTGCATTTTCCAGTGAAGATTACTACGAAGGAAAAGAGGCAGACAAATTAATCAAATCAGGAATAATTCAAGAAACCATAAAGGAAGAAGACCATAAACATGTTGTTGTTGAATTCGACAATGATTTTTTTTGGTGTACTATAGAGAATAATGGAAAAAAAACATGTGTTTTATATTAGTAAAATAACAATAACATTTCTCTTTCTACTATTAATAAAACCGAGCTTTGGACACGATCCCAATCAAAATTTACCTTCTCATAAAATTTTTGAAAAATTCAATTTACCAACTAAAGGTGAAAGCAAACCAATTGGTTTTTATGCAAAAGGGTGTTTAAGTGGAGGTGTACAATTAGACGATACAGGGCCTAATTGGCAAATCATGAGACCAAGTAGGAATAGAAATTGGGGCCATCCTTCTGTTATTAGCTACATTAAAGATTTAAGTAAATCAGCAACTCAAGTAGGATGGAAAGGGCTTTATATAGGCGATATTGCAGCTCCTAGAGGGGGTCCAATGCCATACGGTCATCAATCCCATCAAACGGGTCTAGATGTAGATATTTGGCTAACACCGCCAAAAAACCTTACACTTACAAAGAAAAAGAGAGACAGAATAAAAGCAATATCTGTTAGAAAAAAAAATTTAAAAGAGGTCAATAATAATTGGACTTTAGATCATGCAAAAATATTAAAGGTAGCAGCATCAGACAATCGTGTAGATAGAATATTTATCAATGCTCCTGCAAAAATTTGGATGTGTGAACATATGGAAGGATCAAAAAAATGGCTTCAAAAGATAAGACCTATATGGGGCCATCATTCTCATTTTCATGTAAGACTAAAATGTCCGAAAGACTCTCAGGAGTGCGTAAGACAAGAACCTACAGTTTCCCAAATTTCAAAAAGTCCCACTGGATGTGACGAAACATTGTATTGGTGGGTTACAAAAGCTTTAGAACCACCAGACCCAAAAAAAAAGAAACAAAAATTAAAAAAGAAAAAAGGAGCTAGGGATTATACAATGAATGATCTGCCAAAAATGTGTTTAGATATAATTCATATGAAATAATTACCCATAAATTTTTAGTTTATAATTAAATAATAATTTATTTTTTTAAAATCTGGGAATTAAAAGCTATTGTTATTCTGTCAGTATCTGAATTGTTTGGATATACGCTATGAAGCAAATATGAAGGAAAAATTACAAGTTGTCCTGATTTTGGTCTAATCCTCATTATTGGGTCAAAACCTCTTTGTGGAATTAAATTTGCCAAATCTCGACCCTCCTGATTAGGGTTTATGAATTCAATCATTCCAGAATAACCTTCTACTTCTGTGGGTTGTTGAACATAAAGAACTCCAGACCAATGAGAATTAGGATGTGTATGAAGATTATTTGAGCCTCCCTTAGGATTAACATTTATCCAACCTACAAATCTTGCATCAAAATTTTCTGCATTAAATTCGGGGTTATAATTTTTCATTATAGAACCAATTGAGGACGCACAAATTTTACAAACTTCTTTAATACTTGCCTCATTTCTAAGAAAAAGGTCTGGGGTAGAATGCCAACCTAAATTGTTTGATAGATTAAAACCAGTATCATTATCACGAATAGTGTAAATATCTTTGATAACATTTTTTAATAAATTTTCTTCAATTTCACTATTTATGATATGAATTGGAGAAGTAAAACCTATTTGCATCCTAAAACTTTAATTTTCTATGTTTGTATCTGGTGAGCCCGACAGGATTCGAACCTGTGACCCACTGATTAAAAGTCAGTTGCTCTACCAACTGAGCTACGGGCCCACATATTTTTGTGTATTATTTCAATTAAAATTGGTCAAGTTTATTTTGAGAATTATTATCAAATTGCACAAAAAAAATGACTAGAAGAATAAATTACACTGCGTTATAAATCTATATGTCTGATTTTAATCATAAATTTACATTACCATTCATTAAAATGCATGGATTAGGAAATGATTTTTTAATAATCGATTGTCGCCAAAATGATTATAAATTTTCCAATAGCCAAATTAAATTATTAGGTAACAGAAACTTAGGTGTTGGTTTTGATCAGTTCGTTTTGATGTATAATTCCGATAAAGAAAATATACACACTTTTTTAAAGTTTTGGAATTCTGACGGATCTAGTTCATCAACTTGTGGGAATGCGACTCGTTGTGTAGCAGATATCATAATGAAAGAAACTGGCTTGGATAAAATAAACATTGCTACAAGTGTAGAAATAATAAAATGTATAAAATTAAATAATGGCCAAATTTTAACAAATTTGGGTATCCCAAAAACATTTTGGAGAGATATCCCATTATCAGAAAAATGTGATACTAGCAAATTACCTATTGATGGAAATCCAATCGCTACTTCTTTAGGTAACCCTCATTGTACTTTTTTTGTGGAAAATTTAAATCAAATTTCAGTTTCCAAAATTGGTCAAGAAACAGAGATAAATCCACTTTTTCCCCAAAAAACTAATGTCCAAATTGCTGAAGTTATCGATGATAATAAAATTAAAGTTAAAGTTTGGGAAAGAGGAAGTGGAATTACTATGGCATCTGGATCATCTGCATGCGCTGTTGCTTATTCTGCAAAAAGACTAAATTTAACAAAAGATACAGTTCAGATTATTTTGGATGGTGGAATAGTAAATGTTTATTGTAAAGAAGATGGGGTTTGGATATCAGGTGATATAAAGTATGTATTTTCTGGAAAGATTTCTTCTCTTTTTTTTGATAATTGGAATAATTAATGAGTAATTTTATTAAAACTTTTGGTTGTAGGTTAAACATTTTTGAAACAGAAATTATTAAAAGTTTTATAAAAACTAATAGCATCAAAAATATTTCTGTCATTAATACTTGTGCAGTGACACAAGAGGCTGAAAAAAAGGCAATTCGTGAAATAAAAAAAATTAAAAATAAAAATAAAGATACTTTTTTAGTTGTAACAGGTTGTGCTTCGCAACTTAAATCTAAATCATTTCAAAATATGGATGAAGTAGATTTGGTTTTAGGTAATCAAGAAAAGCTAATTAGTGGGAATTGGTCAAAAATTAATAGTTTAATGAAAAAAAACAAAAAAAATTTTAAGTCCAATTTAGTTTCTAATATTATGGAAGAAAATACTCTTCCTTCCAATAAATTAATCCCATCAAAATCTAATACTCGAGCATTTATAGGGATACAAAATGGTTGTGATCATAGATGCACTTTTTGCATTATCCCATATGCTCGAGGAAATTCTAGATCAATTCCAAAGTCTGAGATAAAAAACCAAATTGAATCCTTGGTATTAAGTGGTATAAAAGAAGTAGTTTTAACAGGTGTTGATATAACATCCTGGGGCTTGGATTTTGAAAAAAAAGAGAGATTAGGAGATCTTATATACTTTATTTTAAATTCGGTTCCTTCACTTGAGAGACTAAGAATTTCCTCTATAGATAGTATTGAAATTGATCCAAAATTAATGGATTTGTTGTGTTACGAAACTAGGTTAATGCCTCATTTACATCTGTCTCTTCAATCAGGTGATAATATGATTTTGAAAAGAATGAAAAGGAGACACAGTAGAGAAGATACTATAAAATTTTGTTCAATATTGAAGAAAATCAGACCTCAAATGACATTTAGCGCTGATATCATAGCTGGTTTTCCTACTGAAAATGAAGAAATGTTTCAAAATACGATTTCTATTATTGAACAATGCGAGATCGATTGGATCCACGTTTTTCCTTACTCATCTCGCATTGGTACCCCAGCAAGTAGGATGCCCCAAGTCTCAAAAATAGAAATTGACAAAAGGGCATTTATACTAAGAAAAATCAGTAATGAAAGATTAAATAAACATCTAAAAAATAAAATTGGAAGTATTCAAAAGGTTTTAGTTGAAGGAAACGCCAAGGGTTACACAGAAGACTACTGTCGGGTTTCTTTTGAAGAAGGACCAGTAATAGGTGAGATAACAACTATGAAAATTCAAAAAAAGCACAATAATGAGCTTTTTGGAAGCCCTATTAACTAATCTGTTTTTATACTGACATACAAATGTATTTCATTTCTAAAAACTCCTCTATGCCATGCTTAGAACCTTCCCTGCCCAAACCTGATTGTTTAACACCACCAAATGGAGCTAACTCAGTAGAAATGACACCAGCATTAACTCCAACCATTCCATATTCAAGTGCTTCTGAAACTCTCCAAACTCTGGATAAATCTTTTGCGTAGAAATATGCTGCCAAACCAAAAATAGTATCATTAGCTTGTTTTATAACATCATCTTCATCTTTAAATCTATAAAGTGGTGCAACAGGACCAAATGTTTCATTTGTAGATACTATCATATTTTTTTTAACTTCTGTAAGCAGAGTAGGTTCAAAAAAGTTACCACCTAATTCATGACGTTTTCCTCCAAAAATCAGTTTAGCTCCTTTTGAAACAGCGTCATTAATATGACTTTCGACCTTTAAAACTGCATCCTCAGAAATTAATGGGCCTAATGTGACACTTGTATTAAAACCATCACCAACCTCAAATTTACTAATAGCGCGAGATAACTTTTGTGCAAATTTATCATAAACATTCTCTTGGACATACAATCTGTTTGCACATACACATGTTTGGCCATTGTTTCTATATTTAGATAGGATTGCTCCTTCAACAGCAGCATCTAAATCAGCATCATCAAAGACAATGAAAGGTGCATTTCCACCTAATTCCATTGACATCTTTAAAACTTGGGAAGATCCTTGTTTAAGAAGTATTTTTCCGACTTCAGTTGATCCTGTAAAAGTTAGCTTTCTAACTTTGGAATTAGAACAGAATTCTTCACCAATAATTTGTGACTTATTGGACGTAACAATTGACAAAACACCTTTTGGTATACCAGCCCTTTCTGCAAGAACTGCAATGGCTAAGGCTGATAAAGGTGTGTCTTCTGCGGGTTTGGCTACAAAAGAACAGCCCGCTGCTAGAGCAGGTCCTAATTTTCTGGTAATCATAGCATTAGGAAAATTCCAAGGGGTAATTGAAGTAACAACCCCAATTGGCTGTTTAATTACTAATATTTTCTTATCAGCTTGGTGACCTGGTATAGTTTCACCATAAATTCTTTTTGCTTCTTCAGCGAAAAATTCAATAAAACTAGCTCCATAAGCAATTTCACCAGTTGCTTCTGATATTGGTTTCCCCATTTCTGCCGTAATTATTTTAGCTAAATCTTCATTATTAGCCATCATTAATTCGTAAAATTTTTTTAAAACAGATGATCTTTCTTTACCTGTTTTTGAAGACCACAACTTTTGGGCATCATAAGCTGCATCGAGTGCTTGTCTAGTTTCTGCTAGTCCTAAATCAGGAACTTTACATATTACTTCCAAAGAGGCCGGATTTCTTACTTCGAAAGTTTCGTTGTTTTTGGAACTAACCCATTCACCAGCAATATAAGCTTGATCTCTCAATAAAGATGGATCTGCAAGGATTGAGGAAAGTTTTCTATTTTCTACAATTTTGTCCATTTCAGCCTCAATTATAAGTGAAATCTGTTAAATATAAGATATAAAAGAGGAAACGAAATGGCAAGTTTTTAAGATTCATCTTGATTAATATTTTTTTATATTTTGTCTAATAGCTTCGGATATAGCAATAGAAGCTGCGGTAGTTACGTTTAAACATCTTGCAGGAGTTAAAATTGGAATCTTTACATTTAAAGATAGTGAATTTCTTACATCTGCAGAAACTCCCGAACTTTCACTCCCTACCATTAATATATCATCTGATTTGAATTTAAAATCGTATATATTGGTTGGTGATTTTACTGTAAGAAGAATTATTCTTCTTTGCTTTTCATAATTTATTTTAAAAGAATCAAAATCATTGTGGTTCTTAATTTTTACTAAATTTGTATAGTCCATAGCTGTTCTTCGCAAAGACTTTATTGAAAAAGGAAATCCACAAGGTTCGATTAAATCTATTTCAACACCGAAACAAGCACATACTCTTATCATGGCACCTAGATTTTGGGGTATATCAGGCTGATATATTGCTAATCTTATATTTTGTTGAGACATTTTAAATACCTGCGTCCGAAAGTCTGCTAGACTAATTAGTCTTAAACATATATATGATCCACTAATGGTTGAAGATATTTTTTTTATTATTAATTGATAGTCAGGAGATTACTGTGTCTGATACTAAAACTAAAGAGCCATCAAGAAGAGACTTCATTTATGTAGCCACTGCTGCAGCAGGAGCTGTTACCACTGCAGCTGCCGTTTGGCCGTTAATTGATCAAATGAATCCTTCAGCCGATGTACAGGCTTTATCATCAATAGAAGTTGATGTAGCGGATGTAGAACCAGGTTCTCAAATAACTGTAAAATGGCTTGGAAAGCCTGTTTTTATTAGAAGACGGACACAAGACGAGATAGATGAGGCTAGAAGTGTAGATATCGCATCATTACCTGATCCTTTGTCTTTCAATGAAAACAAGCCTGATACAGATGCGAGCGATGTTAATAGGACTTTAGATGAAGATGGTGAATGGCTTGTTATGGTTGGAGTATGCACCCATTTAGGTTGTGTACCACTAGCAGAGGCAGGAGATTACAATGGCTGGTTTTGTCCATGTCATGGATCACATTATGATACTGCTGGAAGAATCAGAAAGGGACCTGCACCAAAAAATTTACCGGTTCCTACTGCAAAATTTGTTGAAGATTTGATTATTAAACTCGGTTAAAAAGGAAAAAAGTTATGGGTGGAATTCCTCACGATCATTATAAACCTAAACCTGGATTTCAGACATGGATGCACAAAAGGCTTCCAATTTTTGGATTGATGTATGATACATTAATGATCCCTACTCCAAAAAATTTGAATTGGATGTGGATTTGGGGTGTTGTGTTAACATTTTGCCTTTTTTTACAAATAATTACCGGAATTGTTTTGGTAATGCATTATACACCACATATTGATAATGCTTTTGATAGTGTTGAACATATAATGAGAAACGTTAATGCTGGTTGGGCAATCAGGTATATACATGCGAATGGTGCATCTTTATTTTTTATAGCCGTTTACATGCACATTTTTAGAGGTTTGTACTATGGTTCATATAAAGAACCTCGCGAAATAACCTGGATACTAGGAATGCTAATTTATGTTGCAATGATGGCTACAGTATTCTTAGGCTATGTTTTACCTTGGGGACAAATGTCATTTTGGGGAGCAACTGTTATAACAAGTTTATTTGGAGCTATTCCAGTTGTAGGTGAACCTTTTCAAACATGGCTGTTAGGAGGTCCAGCAGTAGATAATGCAACATTAAATAGGTTTTTCAGTCTTCATTATTTGTTGCCTTTTGTCATATTGGGCTTGGTAATATTACATATATGGGCATTTCATACAACAGGTAATAATAATCCAACAGGCGTTGAAGTTAGGAGAACTTCAAAAGAAGACGCACAAAAAGATACTGTGCCTTTTTGGCCTTACTACGTAATTAAAGATATGTTTGCACTAGTTTTAATATTAATTGCATTTGTTTCAGTTGTAGCTTTTATGCCTAACTATTTAGGTCATCCTGATAATTATATTGAAGCTAATGCTTTAGTTACACCTGCTCACATTGTTCCTGAATGGTATTTGCTTCCTTTTTACGCTATTTTGAGGGCATTTACCGCAGACGTATGGGTTGTACAATTCGCTACTTTTATTACTGGCGGGGTGGTAACTGCTAAACTTTTTGGTGTAATAGCAATGTTTGGAGCAATAGTTGTAATGGCACTTGCGCCTTGGTTAGATACATCATCTGTTAGATCAGGTAGATATAGACCACAATTTAAATGGTGGTTTGCCATATTAGTGTTTGATTTTATTGTACTTATGTGGTGTGGTGCAATGCCTGCAGAAGAACCATATGCAACAATAGCTTTAATTGGATCAGCGTACTGGTTTGCATATTTTCTGCTTATATTACCTATATTAGGTATAATAGAAACTCCAGATAAACAACCAGAAACAATTGAAGAAGCTGTAAAGATAGCAAGCAAAAAGAAAAAGTCTTCACAATCTGATAGTTTGGATGGCAACACGGTACCTGCAGAATAATGTATATTTTTTTAAAGAAGAAACGTATTATGAATAGATTTTCTTTAATCTTTTTAATTTTAGTGAGTTTTACCTTATTTGTAAATAAGTCCCACTCTGCAGGTGAGGCAGAAAAAATTAATGATGTTGACTTTTCTTTTGAAGGCCCCTTCGGAACTTTTGATAGAAATCAATTACAAAGAGGCCTTCAAGTTTATACTGAGGTTTGTGCTGGGTGTCATGGAATGAAACAGGTAGCTTTTAGAACATTAGGTGATCCAGGAGGACCAGAGCTAGAACCTAAACAAGTGAAAGCTTACGCAGCTCAGTATGAGATATATGATGCTGAACTTGACGATTTCAGAGATGGAAAACCGTCAGATAAATTTCCTGTATCAGGTGTTGAAAACGCTCCTGATTTGAGTCTTATCGCTAAAGCCCGTGCCGGTTTTCATGGTCCATATGGAACTGGTATCAATCAATTAATAAAAGGAATGGGAGGACCAGAATATATAGTTAACTTATTAGCTGGCTTTACTGGTGAAGAAAAGGAACAGGCCGGAGTTACCTTATATGAGAATAAATATTATCCAGGAAAATGGATTGGTATGGCTCAACCTTTATGGGGAGATGATGTTGAATATATAGACGGGACGGAAGCTACAATTGATCAACAAGCAAGAGATGTTGCTGCATTTTTGATGTGGGCTGCTGAACCAAAACTTAACGCTAGAAAAGAGTTTGGATTTACAGCAGCGGCTTACTTAGTTGTGTTAGCTGTACTTTTATATTTTACAAATAAGAAAATTTGGGCAAATGTAAAAAGAAAGCAAGTTTAGTTTTTATTTTTTTAATTTTCTGTAATAATCTAATTGTAAAATTAAAGTTTTTTATAACTCTAATGTGATTTAAGAGTAAAACTATGTCTATGAATAGCTTTGGTCATCTATACCGGTTTACTACATGGGGCGAAAGTCATGGAAAAGCAATAGGAGTTACTATTGATGGCTGTCCTCCAAGGATTGATTTAACTGAAAAAGAAATACAAAATTTTTTAGATAAAAGAAAACCAGGTCAAAATAAATTTACTACTCAAAGAAAAGAACCGGATAATGTTGAAATTTTATCAGGTGTTTTTGAAGGTAAGACTACTGGTACTCCAATACAATTAATGATTAAAAATGTAGACCAAAGGTCAAAAGATTACTCAAAAATTTCTTCTTCATTTAGACCCGGTCATGCAGATATTACATACTTTCAAAAATATGGAATTCGGGATTATAGAGGTGGAGGCAGATCATCCGCAAGAGAAACTGCAGCAAGGGTAGCTGCAGGTGCTGTAGCAAGTCTTGCTTTAAAAAATATAATTCCCAAACTAGAAATATTTGGTTATTTGGTCCAAATTGGTAGTAAAAAAATTAACAGAAATAATTTTGATCAAAAACAAATATTAAAAAATCCATTTTGGTGTCCAGATAAAGAAGAGGTTGATAATTGGTCTCTTTATTTGAGTAAAATTCGTAAAGATGGAAATTCTGTTGGGGCAATAATTGAAGTAATTGCAAAAAACCTTCCGGCAGGTATTGGAGCACCGATTTACAATAAATTAGATACTCAAATTGCTGCTGCTATGATGTCTATTAATGCTGTAAAAGGTGTTGAGATTGGAGAAGGAATGAATTCAGCCACTCTCACTGGAGATGAAAATGCTGATGAAATTAGGTCAAATAAAACAAATTTACCTATTTATGAATCTAACAATTCTGGAGGAATTTTAGGAGGAATTTCTACGGGGCAGGATTTGATCACTAGATTTGCAGTAAAACCAACTTCATCAATTCTTAAAACAAAAAACACAGTAAATGAAAATTACGATAATGTTCAAATTCAAACAACTGGGAGGCATGACCCATGTGTTGGAATAAGAGCAGTACCTGTAGGTGAAGCCATGATGGCATGTGTTCTGTTAGATCAATATTTAATAAATAGAGGGCAAATTGGTTAAATCTTCATTGCTTCTTTGCGTACAGTAGAAATTCTTTATTTCCTGATCTACCAACTATCGGGCTCTCTTTTATATCAATAAAGGACCATTTAAGTTCAGTAACAAACTGTTTTATCTTTAATATTACATCTTTAATATACTCTTCATTCTTTACTATGCCATTTTTATTCAAATGTTTTTTTGATAGTTCAAATTGAGGTTTTATTAAACATATCATTTTTGTATCCTTTTGTACTTTAGACATTACAAATGGTAATGCTTTAGTTACGGATATGAAGGACAAGTCAATAACCATTAGTTGTGGGTAAGATAAATTTAGTTCTCTAATTGACCTAATGTCAGTAGACGAAATATTTATTACTCTTTTATCATTTTTCAATTTTTCATGTAATTGATTTGTACCAACATCAACCGAATAAACTAGTTTAGCACCCTTTTCTATACAAACTTCTGTAAAGCCTCCTGTTGAGGCTCCTATATCATAAACAATTTTTCCAGTTACATCTAAATCAAATTTTTCTAGAGCGTATAGCAATTTTATTGCACCTCGGCTTACCCACTGTTTATGATCTTTTTTTACATAAATTTTATCCTCTTTGTTTACCAAATAAGAATTTTTTTTGACAATTTTTGAATTAACAAATACTTTTCCTTGCTTTATAAGATCTATCGCTTTGGCTCTACTTTCAGTGAAGCCTAGATTATATAGTGTTAAATCTAACCTTAAATTTTTTTTATGTGGTCTGTAATTTACTTTAGACATTAAATTAAGTTATTTCTTTTGAATAAATAAAAGATTAAGTACTATCATAAAAAAAGAATTAAAAAAAAAAAAAATTCAAAGGATACCAGCATGGAAACAAGAGAAATTGTCGGGGATAGCGAAAAGCAAATTGCAAAAGAATGGTTCGAAGAATTGAGAGATATGATATGCGAAGATTTTGAAAAAATTGAAATATTAAAAGATTCAGGAGAATTATCTTCAAGACCACCTGGAAAATTTGAAAAAAAGCAAACTTTTAGAAAAAGTAAAAATGGGGAAGATGGAGGTGGTGGCATTATGTCTGTAATGAGAGATGGAAGGGTTTTTGAAAAGGTTGGTGTAAATGTTTCAACTGTTTATGGAAATCTAGAACCTTTAGCTCAAAAAAGTTTATCATCTAGGCATAATATACCAGGTTTAAAAGAAGATCCTCAGTTTTGGGCTTCTGGAATAAGCCTAGTTGCACATATGCAGTCTCCAAAGACACCTGCAGTTCACATGAATACAAGAATGTTTTGGACTAAGGGTATGAGCTGGTTTGGAGGGGGATCAGATTTAAATCCTATGGTAGAAAATGAAGAGGACACTAGATACTTTCACAATGAACTAAAAAAAGTATGCGATAAAGCTAATAAAGAATATTATACAAAATTCAAAAATTGGGCAGATGAATACTTTATGATAAAACATTGGAATGAACCCAGAGGAGTTGGTGGAATTTTTTTTGATGATCTAAATACAGAGAATTGGCAAAAAGATTTTACTTTTGTCAAAAGTGTAGGAAGAGCATTTCTTGATTCTTTTTCTGCAATCACAAAACATCACATGAAAAAACCTTGGACTTCAGAAGAAAGAGAAAGGCAACTTATAAAAAGGGGAAGATACGCTGAGTTCAATCTTGTTTATGATAGAGGAACACAATTTGGTCTTCAAACTGGCCATAATCCTGAGGCAGTATTAATGAGTTTACCACCTATTGCAAAATGGCCCTAGTTTATAATTTTAAAAATAATTGTTTTTTGTTAAGCTTAAAACCAGAATCTATCCAAGTTTTTTTTAATTTTTCTAAAATTGATCCTATTGCTTTACCGGAATAACCCATTTTGCATAGATCATTCCCATTTACTGGAAAATTCTTCATAGCTTTAGCACCATCTGTTATTTCTTCGAAATAAAGTAATAATTTTTGCTCAAACTTTTTTGATTTTATATAAACATCAAAATTTTTCTTGTTAGCTATATATAGTAATAGAAGACCCAATCCATTTTTTTGACCGTAATTAAAACCTAAAGATTTGAAGTTTTTAGAATATTTTTCAAATTTATTATAAAAGTTAAACATCTTAATTTCATTTCTATTAAGACTAAGTACTTCTTGTATAGATTTATGTTGACTTTTTAACAATATGCTTAATCTCAAAATTGGGTTTTTAAATTCAAAATTATTGCAACTAACATCTTTAAATATTTTTTTTATTAATATTTCTTCTAGTACAATAAGATTTATGGTTCTTTTTAAAGAAAAACTTGGAAACAAAACTTTTAATACCCCAGTTTTATTCATAAAGCTTAAGGCTAAACTAGCACCATCGCTAGAAAGTATCATTTTAAACTCTCTCCATATTCTCTCTTTACTAAGTTTTTTTACTAAGTCTTTAGTTTCATTAATTGTTTTTAAAGTTCTAAAATTGACACGTTTATTTTGTAAAGGGTATTTACTTAGAAAGCGAAAAAATCTTAAAATTCGAAGATGATCTTCTAATATTCTTTTTTTGGGATCTCCTATAAATTTTACTTTTCCATTAGTTAAATCTGAGAAATTATCAAGGGGATCTACTATTTCACCTTTCATATTTAGATATATAGCATTAAATGTAAAATCTCTTCTCTTAGCATCTTGTCTTATACAATTTGTATATTTAACAATCACTTTTCGTCCAAATGTTTCGATATCTTTTCTAAAACTAGTAATTTCAAATAGTTTTTTATTTATTATCACCGATAATGTACCATATTCAATCCCAGTCTGTATTATAGTACATTTGATATTCTTTAATAATTCTTTAACTTCATGAGGAGTTATATTTATAGCAAAATCTATATTATCAAACTCTTCTTTCCAATACGAGGCTCTCACGCTGCCTCCTACAACATAAAGATTTGCACCCCTTGAAGTTAAAATTTTTGAAATTCTTAAAATATCTTTTTCTAATAACCAAGAAATATCAAATGGTACTTTGATAAGATTATTCTGTTGTAGAGACTTCATATTTTTAACTTTGATATTTTTCAACAAAACTTTTTATAATTCTAGCAGTTGCTCCCCAAATATAATATGGACCATAGGGTACTGCAAAATAACCCCCACGTTGTTTATTTTGATAGAATTCATGATATCGCATATTTTCATCGTTAAGAAGAAAAACAAGTGGAACAAGAAATAATTCTTCGACTTCATTTTTGTTTATGATAAATGAAATTGGTTTTTTTATAAATCCAACAAATGGATATATTATAAATTGACTTACTGTTTCGTGCGGTGGAAGTAACCCAAGAGTTTCAATGTTTTCTTTTTTAATACCAATTTCTTCCTCTACCTCTCTAAATCCAGCATCCACAATAGTAGGATCATCTTTGTCAATTCTTCCACCAGGGAAAGATATTTGACCCGGATGAGAAGATAGATTTTTTGATCTCCTAGTGAAAACTACATACAAAGTTTCTTCTACCTCTCTTAAAAGAAAAAAAACTGTAGCTTTTCGATAACTCCTTCGTTCATATTTGAATTTTTCACTATAAACAAAATGAAAATCTGAAGTAAATTTTACTGGCGGAAAATTTAATTGTTTATACTGATTAAATTCTTTTAAACTTAACTGAATTTTCTTTAAAATTGAAATGTTTTTCAAGTGTGTCCTATAACTAATTTAGTTTCTATATCCTAATTCAGATGGACTAAGTATATATTTAGCTCCACAAAATTGACAATCTGCTGTTACTTTACCTAAATCATTGGTCATTAATTCAATTTCTTTCACTGAATATATCGACATAGTTTGTTTAACTTTATCAACACTACAGCTGCATCCAAAATCAAATTCCTTCTCTTCAAATACTCTAATGTTATTCTCTTCGAAACTTTGTAATAACAAATCAGAAATAATATCCTTAAAATTATTTTTTTTAGAAAAAATATGATTTTCAAAAAGACAGGAAATTTTATTCCAACAATCCTTATTATCAAAAATTTTATTTTTAACAACTTCGGATAATTCCTTATAACTTTTCACACTTTTATTAAAGTGATTCAATTTTTCTTCCTGAGGCAAAAGTTGCAACATTATTCCAATACCTTTAAATTTAACTTTTTCTTTTTTATTAGAAATTTTTTGTACAAGAATATTAAATTTAGTATCTAATTGTTCAGAATTTTTGAAAAATTCTTCTGCTGATTTTTTTAAGCTATTTCCATTTAAATTAGAAATACCTTTATATGGTAAATTACCATCACCTTGATCAAGGATAGTAGCAAAGTATCCATCACCAAGAAGATCCCTAACTTTATTAGAATAAAAATTTAACTCCTTATTAAATTTAGCATAACCTCTTACAAATGATATAGTTTGGGGAGGTCTTCGAATAATAAAATCAGAAGCTATTAATTTTAAATCTTTATTTCCATGTACCTGTAAAGATAACTTATGTTTTAGTTTAATAGAATCGGCCATTAAGATATTTAAAACGATAGTTTCTCCTAACAATTTTGAAATCTCTGGAGGGTAATTATGTTGAGAAATAATTTTATTTAGTGATCTTGAAGTTTGACAAATTCTTCCCCTAATAGGTAAATCATCAAATTGAAAAGACATTACTTTATCGTATTCTATTTTTTTGTTATTACTCATTACTATTTATAATTTTGGTAAGACTAAACACTGATATTTGTTAATTATTATGTTAAAATAAAACAAGTGAAATATATGATTAGAATAGGCGAACCAGTAAAAAAAAATGTAAAATATCACTATAGACCAGGAATATACGGTATAATTAAAGTAAATGATAATATCTTACTTACTGAACAAAATGAAAAAGAAATCCAACTTCCAGGAGGTGGGATAGATAAAGGAGAGCATTATATTACAGCACTTGTAAGAGAAGTATATGAAGAAACTGGATGGAAAATACAACCAATTATTCGTTTAGGTTTCTTTCATAGATTTGTTTACATGCCAGAATATAGTAAATGGGCACAAAAGGTTTGCCATATCTACCTTTGTAAAGGTTTGTATAATTTAACATCACCTTTAGAAAAAGGGCATAAAGCAATATTTATGAAGCCCAGAGATGCAATTCTTTTTCTTGAAAGTCCTGGTGATCGTATTTTTGTAAAAAATTATTTTGGCTTAAAGTCCTAATTTAAAATATTAAGTAGATCATCTGTTGGCCAACTATCTGCAGGAAGACCTAATTTAATTTGAATAGATCTAACACTTTGCCTAGTTTGACGACCTAGTATTCCATCAACTTTTCCGACATTATAACCATTAGATTGTAATATATTTTGTAATTTTATCATTTTTTCAAGAGAAAGAATTTTTTCAGGTTTATTACTAAGAAATTTATCTTGTCCTGAAAACCTTGATGCTAGGTGTGCGGCTGTTACGGTATATATAAAACTATCATTCCACTTTAAATAGATATTATAATTTGAATAAGCTAAAAATTTTGGTCCTTTTAAACCTTGAGGTAATAAAAGAGTTGCTTTTGTATTATCACTAGCCATAAATTTTTTATTTCTTGAAATAATACCAAGTTTTTTCCAAGAACTAATTTTCCGATCACGCCCAAAACCAGCTTCTTTCCAAGGAAAGTTTTTATCATCTATTATTACTTCTTCTATCCATGGTTGATTTGGTTCCCATCCCAATTCTGAAATCAGAGATGCTGCTGTTAATATAGCATCTTCAGGACTTTTCTTTAAATCTATAAAACCGTCATTATCACCATCTTTGCCAAATTTCAAAATGTCAGATGGAAGCATTTGAACTTGACCTACTTCTCCAGCCCATGCTCCAGTTGTCTTTAAGTCTATGATACCTTTGGAAAATAAATTAATTGCTGCTATATACTCTGGTTGAAACATTTCAGGCCTTCTACAATCATGCGCCAAAGTCGCAAGTGCACTAAATGTATGAATATCACCTTGTACTGCACCAAAATCTGTTTCCATAGCCCAGAAGGCTGTAATTACTTCTGGAGGAACTCCATATTTCGATTTTGCTTTTTGAAATAATTCTTTATATTTCTCAATATTTTTTTTACCATTTTTTAACCTATAAGTATTGATAGCTTTTTTTGAAAAATCGGTAAAACTTAATCTAAAAGTACTTTGCTTTCTATCTAAAGAGATTACTTTTTTGGATCTTTGACTGTTTTTTAAAACGAGGAGTACATCATTTTTATTAATACCTTTATCAATTGCAACATCACCTATATTTCTTAAAAATGATTTAAATTCTCCCCCACAATTTACGTACAAATTCTTGGCAAATAATAATCTGCTTTGAGGAAACACAACTAATAGAAGAATAGTTACAATTATTAAGATAAAATTTAATTTAAACATATAAAATTTTATTCAATTTAACTTAAGAACATCTTTCATTGAATATTCGCCATTTGGCGCAGTCATACCCCATATTGCTGCTTTTATAGCACCACGAGCAAATATCATCCTATCAGTAGCATTATGTGTAATGGTAATTTGTTCACCTTGTCCAGCAAAAATAACAGAATGGTTACCTACAATATCACCACCTCGAATTACAGAAAAACCTACTTTTCCTTTTTTTCTGGGTCCGATTATACCTTCACGTTGACCATCTTTTAAACTATCTAAAGTTTGTCTTTTAGCATTAGCAACTGCATCGCCTAACATTAGCGCAGTGCCAGAAGGAGCATCTATTTTTTTATTATGGTGCATTTCAACTATTTCTATATCAAAATCATCATCTAAAGCATCAGCTATTTTTTCGGTTACGCCTGTTAAAATATTAACTCCTAAACTCATATTACCAGCTCTGATTAAGGTAGTATTTTTTGATGCTTTTTCAATTTGTTTAAGCTGTGATTTTGAAAAACCAGTAGTTCCAATTACATCAACAACTTTAAATTTAGCTGCTTTTACTGCAACATCAACTGAATTTTTTGGATTAGTAAAATCTATTATTACATCAGAAATTTCTAAAATTTCCTCTAAAGAGTCTGAAAAAACCAAATCTTTCTTTAAGTCTGGAAACAACTCATTACCTTTTGCACCTATTAGATTATGACCGTCTACCTCTAATAATCCAACTAAATCAAAATCATTTTTTTCCATGGCAGCACGAACCAACATTTGTCCCATCCTCCCAGTGGCACCAATAATGCTTAATTTGTATTTCTTAAAATTCAATTTTCTATCTCATAAAAAATAATTTTAGCGTATCGACAAAACATTTTGTCTTGGTTATGTATGCACTAAATGTATAAGTCAATAAATTTAAAAATAATTTATTAATATTATGATGCGTAAAACCTTTAATAATAACTCTCATAGAATACTTAGAGTAAATGAATTAATAAAACGAGAAATCTCAATATTTTTACAAGGAATGGAATGGACAGATTATGGGTTAGAAGGTCTAAATCTAACATTAACAGATGTTGAGTGTAGCAAAGATATAAGGATTGCTAAAATTTTTTATATTCCTGAAGGAATAAAAAATTCAGATTTGATAGAAAAAGCAATTAATAGTAGAAAAAAAGAAATCCGAAAACATCTTGGAAATAACTTAAACTTAAAATACACCCCAGAGTTAAGGTTTATTGAGGACAATAGTTTTGATGCTTTCAAAAAAACTTCTGAAATACTTGCAAAATTAACAAAAAATAAAAATGGGATTTAATTATTTCTTAAATGGATCAAAAACTAAAATCTCCGTATATAAACGGATGGCTGGTAGTAGATAAACCTAGCGGTTTAGGTTCTACTGATATTGTAAATATTATTAAAAAAAAATTAGGGGTTAAAAAAGTAGGGCATGGAGGAACTTTAGATCCAGATGCTACCGGCTTACTACCAATTGCTATTGGTGAAGCTACAAAAACCATAAGGTTTACTGAAAATTTATTAAAAACATACGAATTTACTGTTTCATTTGGTTTTGCCACAGATACAGATGATGCATCTGGTAAAATAATTAGAAAATCAAAAAAAAGGCCAAACACCAAAGAGATAAGAGACACACTACAAAACTTTAAAGGCTTAATTCAGCAATTACCTCCTAAATTATCAGCTATAAAGGTGAATGGAAAAAGAGCATACAATTTATTTCATAAGGGTCAAGAATTTCAACTATCAGCAAGAAAAATTTTTATTAGTGATTTTGAAATAATTAATAGAAAAAATAATGATACTATTGACCTTAAAGTTATTTGTGGAAAAGGTTGTTATGTAAGGTCATTAGCAAGAGACCTAGGAATTACGCTTGGCTGCTATGCACATGCAAAAAACATCAGACGAACTGAATATGGTCCCTTTTATATAGATAATACTATTACTCTAGATAAATTAAAATTTTTTGAAAAAGGACAATTAGTAAAAAATATAATTTCTACAAATATATTGCTAAAACAATATCCTGACTTTGCGTGTACTAAAGAAAATTTGAATGTTTTGTTAAATGGTAATCCAATTAAACTTACAAATTTAAATTATAAAGACCATAAATTTGCTTGGACACATTATAATGGCGTTCCTTTAGCAATAGGAAAAATAAAAAACTTTATTTTCTATCCATTTAGAGTCCTAAACATTTTGAAAAATGAAAATAATTAATGAAAATAATATATGCCAGAATTTATTACGAAAACATTAAATGAAAATCAAACCCTTTCAACTGCTACATTTTCTAAATGCTTTAAATATAGATATTCACTTACAAAAAAATTTACTACTGGAAAAGGACAACTGTTATTTATTCTTTTAAACCCTTCAACTGCTACTGAAAATACCTATGATGCAACAATAAAACGATGTGAAAAAAGATCAAAACTCTTATCCTTTGAACAATTTAGGGTTTGTAATTTGTTTGCTTTTCGATCTACCCAACCAGCAGAATTGCAAAAAGTATCAGATCCAAAAGGACCATTAAACGACATTTTTTTAAAAAAAAGTATCAAATTGTCTGACAAAATAATTTGTTCTTGGGGAAGATTTGGAACTTTAAATAATAGAGATTTAGAAGTTATTCAAATTATTAAGAAGTACAAAACTCCTGTTTTTCACTTAGGTTTAACCAAAAATAATCAACCCAGACACCTGCTTTATATTAGTTATAATAAAATTCTAACAAAATGGCTTTAAAAAGTCTTTTCAAAATTTTAAAAAAGGGATATATCCTGAGTTATTATTCTGACTGGACGACATCCTGGCAGTTTTTGAAAATAGAAGGAGATAATGATGTCGATAGATACAAAGACCAAACAAGATCTAATAAAAAAATTTGCAAGAAAAGAAAACGATACTGGATCACCAGAGGTTCAAGTAGCGATCTTAACTACAAGGATTACTAATCTTTCTGAACATTTTAAAACTCACAAAAAAGATAACCACTCAAGACGAGGGCTTTTAAAACTAGTTTCACAAAGAAGAAAGATATTGGACTATGTCAAATCTAAGGACGAAAATCGATATAAAACTTTAATTGAGCAGCTTGGAATTAGAAGATAATTGGAATTTTTGTGTAATTAATCTTAACTTATTTCAAAAAAAAGATACATGTACATATAGAATGTAAAAGTGATATTTTATTAAAAATTTCAAAAGGATAGATATGTTAAAGGCAATAAAAAAAACAATAACTTGGGGTCA
>CACBRT010000006.1 GCA_902541695.1 uncultured Alphaproteobacteria bacterium
GGATTAGAAGGAATTATAAAATGCCAAAAAACAGTACTAAAGTACAAAAAATGTTCAATTGGGTGCATTGAAAGAGATGACCAAGGACTTGGATTTACTGATTTGTGATGTACCGAGTGCACCCATTTATATAAGAAAGGTATATGGATTAATCTATGAATACAATAAAAATGAAAATCATGAATTATAGGAACCAATAATACCATAAAAATGAACCAAAATGAATTTTCAAAAAAACTTATCCAAGGTATATATCCATTAGAAAAGGTCCATAGCATTAAAACTTGTAGGGAAGACCATATTGGAACACCAAAAAGCATTGATCTTGCCATATTATCTAAAGTCTGATTTCTAAACCAAAAAAACTTTTTCTTCAAATCTTGAGGAAATTGGTGGTTATATTTAAATCTGGTTGATTGTTTTCTTTTAACATAGAGTGGAATCTCCCATCCCTGATACCAAATGAATGCTAAAACCATATTTATAACCAGAATTTTCACGATCCAGTCCCATGATAAAACTGCCATTATTTCAATTGGTGGAATTGCTAGAAACCAATAAATTAGAGACGAAATCATGAATAAAATATTATAGGGGAAAAAAAATGCTGGTATCCAGGCTAAAATTTTTTTTGGTTTAGGAGGAAACAGCCAAATAGGGGCTGGTTCCAATAATTTATGAGGTGCCCAATCACCACGTTTATCACGGCTACCAAAATCTTTATCATCCATTTATGTACTCTTTTAACAGAAAATCATTAAATTGTTAATGATAATATAATATGTAAACTCTTGTAAACTAATTTTGGAAATATCGATTTGGCGTTTTGAAGTCAATATAATTTCATAATAAATAAGTTGTGTAATATAACATAAATGCAATTCCGTAGCTTTTAAAAATAAGTACATAGGTCATTAAAAATAAAAGTATTATATTTTTGAAATAAATTTTGGATTTTTATTTATTATATGGCATTAAATCTTTAACTTACTTAGTATTTTTTATACTTTAATATTTGAAACTATTACTTTGATTATATTTTCTTTAGCTGTATTCTTTTTATTAATAACTCCTGGTCCTGGTGTTTTATCGACAGCTGGGATAGGATCTGCATTTGGATTTAGGTCAGGAGTAAGATATGTTTTTGGCCTTTTTCTTGGAACAAATATTGTTGCGATAATAGTTGTTTCTGGTCTTTCAACTGTCATTTTTTCTTTTCCGATTGTAAGAACTATTTGTTTAATGACGTCTTCTCTTTTCTTTATCTATTTAGCTTTTAAGATAATTTTGAGTGATTCAAAATTAAATTTCTTGAAGTCTCAAGATGTTCCAGGAATTTTGCATGGTGTTGTCTTGCAGCTTATAAATCCAAAAGCTTATATAGTAAACCTAACTTTTTATTCAGGTTTTGCTTTTTATCCTACAAACTTTATATTAGAAATAATGATTAAAATAGTAATAACTAATTTAATCTGGATTCCCATACATTTAATTTGGTTATACGCAGGAGTTTTATTTTATGAATTACCTTTGAGTAAAACTACCAAAAATACGGTAAAATATTTAATGGGAATAAGCCTGATTTTAGTAGTTGTACTTTCTTTGGCATCTTTATAAAATAAAATTTGTTATGAACTCATTCTCTTTGATCTAGATTTTCTAATAATTCTTGAAGCCTTTCTAGGGTACCGTTGTCGCTAAAAGATTCAATTATAGAGGGAGTTTTTTCATCCAATTCGGTCTATTTCCTGACCATAATTCAACTGTTGGTTTAAATTCTATTTGATCTCCTAATAATCCAGCTGGCACATAAGCCATTCCTTCAAGGAGTTCAGGTTTATTATATATAAAGCAACTACAAGATGGACAATAATAGTAATACATATCCATACCACTACCACCTATTATCTTATAAGATTTTAAATTACCATCTATATTTATTTCATGTTCAGGCCAAGCCAAAGCAGAAATAGAAGTTCCAATTCTTTGATGGCATATAGAGCAGTGACACATAAACTGCATCATAGGGTCATGTTCCATTTCTAAAGTTATCTCACCACAATGGCATTTTGCACAGTATTTCATTGAGAATTTCTCCATAATTGAAACTAATGTTATTAAATCATAAGTCTAAAAAAGGTTTTTTGTAAAATGGAAAATTTAAGGAAATCATATGTAAGGGGAAGTTGGCAACTTTTTATCATCACATGAACGTTATGACACTTGTGAATATAAATTAATATGAAAACCTTTTTAAGGTAGTAATCTTAGTTTATTATTCTAAATTCTTTGATTTTATTCAGTCTTTTGATCAATTCTTTATTTATATTCTTTATTTCATAAGGTTTCATTTTTTTCCACCTTTGGCATTCATTACGTGAACGACCACAACCTATACACTAGGTATTCAAGTTGCACGGTTTCGTTTAATTGTTTTTGTTGTATGTGCTCTAATTACTGGGGTTATGGTTGCATTTTCAGGAATTATAGGTTTTTGTCGGCCTTATGGTATCTCACACTGCCAGAATGCTTTTTGGTGGAGATTATATTCGGGTCATACCTTTATCTGCTATGCTTGGGGCAATTGTTTTATTATGGGGCTGATATTGCTGCTCGAACTATAATGGCTCCTAAAGATATTCCTATTGGCATAGTAACTGGGTTAGTTGGAGGAGTCTTCTTTATTTGGTTATTCGGAAAGAAATAACCATTCATATGATTTCAGAAATTTTTAAAGAAAAATAAAGTAGACATAGAAAATAATTTAAAGGGAACTTACTTCACTTACCAAGCTTAGTGGTTGGAAAATGAGTATGAGTTAGTTTGTCAGTGAATTAATTGTTATGCTATGACTACAACAAAACTGTAATTTTCTAGGGCATTTACAAAACATTTGATTATTAATCCGTTTTTCTCTGAAGGTTTTGCCTTGATAATATATTTGAGGTTTTAGATTTACTTGTAACTGATCCTACTTTTGATTTACCTTTATATTTATCCAGTTCTTTAGTTAATTCTGGCATTGAAATAAGTTCATCTTGGTCATCCCCAGATGAATGAACAACAACCCATATACATTGTTTTTTACTTTGGTTAAAGGGAGTGTGAGGAACATTTTCAGGAATAAATATTTGTTCACCTTGACTAACCAAAATTTGATTCTCCAATTTTTTTCCATAAAATAGTGTACATTCTCCTTCTAACAAATAAGCAATAGTTTCTATTTCTTTATGTATATGAGGGATTGAGTGAACTCCTGGAGGAATAGGTAAAACATTCATGCAAACTTTTTCAGAACCTGCTGTGTTTCTTGACACACCAGCATTATAAGTAACACCTTGACCTCCTAAATATTTTTTCCCAGGCTTTATTAATTTAACGATTTTATTTATCATCTTTCACCTAACCAATTTAAAATATTAAATTGCATTTTTAATATTACAGTTTTTTGTTTTTTCAAAATCATATATATTTTTCTGAAAATATTTCAAAAAGGAGATTTATTGACAGATTTTTTTGAGTTTTCTGTTACAGAAACTAAGGTCCCAGATAAGACTATAAGTACCATTCCAGAAATTATATAAGTAGAAATATAATCTGATAAAAATAAAACACCCCAAGAAGTAGCAAAAAACAGGAATGAATACTCAAAAATAGCAACAAAACTTGTTTCTCCTTTTTGATATCCGTAAGTAATAAAAATACCACCTACAACTGAAATCAAAGCATGAAATATAATTATTAATAAAGAACCACTATCTATCCAGGTGAAACCTATTGATATAAAAGATTTTGTGATTGGAACTAATAAAAAGTATGAGTTTAATTCTAATGCAATGATCACAATAAAAGACGAAAGACCAATCCCAGTAAAGAACATAAACATAAGTGATCTAGAATCCTCGTCCTTACACCACTTTCTGGTTGTTATTGAAGACAGGGCATAGAATGCTCCAGCAAATATAGGTAGCATTGTTCCATATGTAAAATCATTAATTTTTATATTTAATACCATAAATACACCTATACTACCTATTAAAATAGACAAAATTTTAATAAAGTTAAATTTTTCTTTATAAAAAATATTAGAAAATATTATTACAAAAAAAGGAGAGGTAAAAAGTCCTGCAGCAACTTGCGAAATTGGAAAAAATGCTAAACATCCAAAGTATATAAGCATAGCAATTACCATTAAAGTTGTTCTATAAAACACACGTTTAAAATTTTTTGGAAAAATTATTAACCAATTTTGATGTATAGAAAATAATATTAGTAATGGTATTGCAACTAAACTTCTAATGAGATGAAACTGCCAAAGTCCAACTTTTTCAGTTAAAAACCTTATATAATTGTCCCCAATGGCTAGTATTAGCATACCTAATGCAATGAAAAGTCCTCCCTTTAAATTCATTAAATTTTCTTTTTTTTATAAGAGTTAAAATTATAATTTATGGTAAACTTATATTTTAAAATTTTAATTGATATAAATTACATCAAATCATTAAAATTTATTTTATTTATCAGCTTTATACATACCATCATTTTTATTTGCACCAGCCATTAATACTTTCGATTGATATTTCAAGACATAATTGTAAAAACATAAGTCTTTTTTATTAAACAAACTTCGAGGACCAGCAAAATTAAACCAACCTCCTTTATCATCAAAACCTCTTACTAGCATAGCAAAATCGTGACCATTTTCTTTATTTCTTACATCAGGCGTAACATACCTTATAGCTAAACCAATCCGCCTATCATTGGAATTATTCATACCTGAAGCATGTAAACATTTTCCATGATGTAAAGACATTTCACCAGGTTTCAGTGGAGCATAAATTGCTTCTTTTTCATTAATCCCTTTAATTTCTTGCCCTCGAGATAATAGATTATCTTCGTCGAATGTATCTTCATGTATAAGAATTTTTTTGTTATGACTTCCTGGAATAAATCGCATACAACCAGACTCAATATTAACATTACTGAGAGCTATCCATGCTGTAACTTCATTATTTGTTTCTCCCATACCCCAATAAGTAATGTCTTGATGCCAAGAAACAATCTTTGATGACCCGGGTTCCTTTATAAAAAGTTCAACTGACCATACTAAAATATTAGATCCTAATAATAATTCAATATAGTCCAAAATTTTGGGAGATTTAGACAGATTAGCTAATAAGGGGATTACTATATGTCCATTGACTCTAAAATATTGTTCTAGTTTATTTTTAGAAATGCCATTTTTAAATTTTTTTTCTAAAGTTTCAATCTCTGATCTTATGCTTCTAATTTCACTGTTAGAAAAAACTGGTATTCCATAATAGAAACCTTCTTTTTGATATTTATTTATAAAAGATTTATCTATCATTCTCATGACATTATCAGGTCAAACGCTATGATTTGTGGTTATGCAATAATTTAACCTCCTAGAAACAATTAAAGCAATAAAAAAAGTCAAAAAATTCAGTTTTGTCAAATAAAACTTAACAAATACAAATTATTAATTTAACTTTATTCATATTAATTCAGTTAAGAGAAAAAATGTATGCAACTACTACTTACTGATTTTTGAAGAGTGGACTGATGAATATCAAAAAATATTAGAAGAAAAATATTTACCAATGTTTAAAAGTGTTGGAGCTTTGAATTTTTTTTACTTCAAAAAGAGTGATATAACAGGTAAAACTGTTATAATTTGGCCTAATATAGATATTGCAGACAAAGTATTCGAAAAAATTAGAGCTAGTGCTGGAAATGATACCGGTGGAACTATAACAGCAAGATCAAAAGAAAAGGTGATAGGATCTATAGGATTATTATAAGTGAGAAGTAATTTGAATACTTACTCTGGAGGATGTTCTTGTGGCGAAGTTAGATACTCAATATTTGATATTCCTATTTTTACACATGCATGTCATTGTAGCTTATGTCAAAGATATACAGCATCCGCTTTTGTAGTACACTCTGCTATTGAGACAAACAATTTTTCTTTAGTTTCTGGTAAATTAATTGATACGCCTGGACCTTCTGGAAGTGGATCAATACATAGAGTTTATCGTTGTAAAACTTGCTTTGATCAAATTTATAGTCATTATAATTTTGTAGAAAATAATGGAGTTCTAATACTAAAAACAACAACTCTGGATAATCCAAATATTTTCCCTCCTCAAGCTCACATTTTTCTAAAAAACAAATTAGATTGGGTTAAAATAGACCAAGATACACCCAAATTTAAAGGAATGTACAAAAGAGAAGATGTATATTCGATTGAAAGTTTAAAAAGAAGAAGATTAGTAGAATAGCAAAACCTTAAAAAATTTTTACTTTTAACTTAAATCTTATTTAATTATTTTATTTTTTTTAAATTTTCTCTCCAAAAAGTGTAACACCTGACAATATTATAATTGTGGCTCCTATTAATGTATAAGTATCTGGTCTTTCTCCTAAAATAAAAATAGCTAAAAGTAGTGCAAAAAGTAATCTAGTATATCGAAAAGGAGATATAACAGAAACATCACCTTTTCTAGTAGCCAAAACGAGCATATAGTACGAAAAACTTGCTACAACTGCACTTAATATAATTAAAAAAAAATGAAATTTTGAAAATACTACAAAAGTGTTACTGATTGGTATTAATAAAAATCCACCTATTATTGTTGCCAGAAAAGCATATATCTAGATTGTTAATGATGGTATATCATCTTTAATATTTCTTGTTAAAAGGTCTCTTAATCCCAAAAAAAATATACCTATTAATGCAAATAAAGATGAACTTTGAAAACTGCTCATTCCAGGTTTAAGAATTAAGACTACACCACAAAAACCAATTACGACTGCTAACCATCGACGCCATCCTACTTTTTCTTTAAAAAAGATTGCAGAACCAGCGGTTACTAATAAAGGTATAGCTTGCAAGAAGGAAGAAACAGTTGATAAAGAAATCAAAGATATCGCGTATACTATAAAGATGGCCCCCAGCATATCTGATATAGTACGTAAAAATATTAATGGGTTTTGTATATCTTTAGATCTTATTATGGGAATATTAATTATTTTTCCAATAACGATCAATAAACAAACTGACACAATTCCTACAGATATTAGAATTTGGGAAACTGGCATATATTTTGATAAAACTTTTATTATAAGGTCTTCTAAAGCAAAACTAGCCATTGCTACTGTCATAAAAAAAATACCACGAAGATTTTTCAATTTTTTTCCTAAATTAAAGACAAGAACTGATTTAATAGACACAAATAAATTATCTTATTTAGGATAAATGTTACTCAGAGGAATTAAAGAAGAAGACCTGTTAACTATTTTATAAAAGTAAATTATATAACATATTTATTGTAATTTGAAAAATTGTTTATTTTTGGATATGTTATCATCAGTTTTCATAAAAAAATTAAAAATGTCATTAATATTATCTTTCCTGATAATATTTTCTTTAAATGCAGAAGAAACACAAAAAAAATATACCTTGGATGAAATACCTAATTTTGACTTAAATATGGGTCTTGTGATTTTAACTACAACTAAATATGAAGGATCCGATAATTTTATAAGCCGGACTGTTCCATTTATAGATTTTAAATACAAAAGATTATCATTTAACCCCATAAGTGGAGTTAAGATTAATTTTTATAATTATGAAAACTGGATATTAAATTATGGTATTGGTTTAAATCTTGGAAGAGACCCTAAGCAGGATAATAATTTATTTGGATTAAATAAAATTAATTGGACTTTGGAACCTAAAGTTGAAGCAAAATATAAGAGTAATTATTATTTTATTTCTTCAGAATTAGCATCTGATATATTTCAAAAAGGTCATAAAGGATCTTATTTAAAAACTTCATTAGGGAGTGGATTTCCTATCTTTGAATTGGATATATTTATAATTCCTTCAATGTCATTCACTTATGCTGATAAAACATATTTGAATAACTATTTCGGGATAGACAATACTGAAAATGTTTTGTCTGGATATTCATTGTATAGTTTGAGTGATGGTATTAAAGATATTTCAGCTACTTTAATTGGTATTTATAAATTAAATAACAAGTTAAGTTTGACTGCAAATTTTAGTTATCAAAAATTAATTGGGCAGGTTGCAAAAAGTCCCATAACTTTAAAAGATAATAGAATGACAACTATTTTTTCACTTAATTACGTATACTAGGCATAATTAAATTTTATTATCCAATTTCTAGAAAATCATTTTTGAACAGATTTTTTTTAGTATATAATGTACCTTTGTTTTAATTCTAAATCTTAATCAATAATACAATATTAAAATTTAAAAATATTCATAAAAACTAAGACTCAGTGAATGATTATCATTCATTTAAGTCATGATTTTATACCTGGTATCCAATTTGTCCCGGCCAGAGGGACACGTGCCATTGCTGCAGACTCTACTGTTAATGCACAAAGATCTTCAGGTTCTAGATTCCTTAAGTGACTTTTACCACAAGCTCTTGCTAAAGTTTGTGCTTCTAGAGTAATTACTTTTAAATAATTTGAAAGACGTTTCCCAGCTTCCTTTGGGTTAAGTCTTTTTGATAATTTTGGATTTTGGGTTGTAATACCGGCAGGATCATTTCCTTCATGCCAATCGTCAAATGCACCCGCAGTTGTTCCCAATTTTTCATATTCACTTTGCCATTTAGGATCATTATCTCCTAATGCAATAAGTGCTGCAGTACCTATTGATACCGCATCAGCACCTAATGCTAAGGCTTTTGCAATATCTGCCCCATTTCTAATGCCACCTGAAATAATTAACTGAACTTCCCTATGAAGTTTTTGTTCTTGCAGAGCTTCAACTGCAGAACGAATGCAAGCTAGGGTTGGTATACCAACATGTTCAATAAATATATCTTGTGTTGCAGCAGTTCCACCTTGCATTCCATCAATAACAATGGCATCTGCTCCAGCTTTTATAGCCAATGAAGTATCATAAAAAGGTCTTGTAGCTCCAATTTTTACAAAAATAGGGATTTTCCATTGTGTGATTTCTCTTAACTCAATTATTTTTATTTCTAAATCATCAGGCCCTGTCCAATCTGGATGCCTACATGCAGATCTTTGATCAATACCTTTTGGTAATGTTCTCATTCTAGCAACTCGATCATTTATTTTTTGGCCGAGAAGCATTCCTCCCCCTCCTGGTTTAGCACCTTGACCAACTACAATTTCTATAGCGTCTGCTTTCTTTAGATCATCTGGGTTCATTCCATATCTAGAGGGAAGATATTGATAAATAAGTTTATTGGAGTGCTTTCGTTCTTCTTTTGTCATACCTCCGTCCCCAGTTGTTGTCGATGTTCCTACTAATGATGCTCCTCTCCCTAATGCTTCTTTTGCTTGAGCGGATAAAGCTCCAAAACTCATGCCTGCAATAGTAATTGGAATATCTATTTCTAATGGGTTTTCTGCATTTCTAGTTCCTAATTTTACTGCTGTTTCACATTTTTCCCTATAACCTTCTAGTGGGTATCTAGACATGGAAGCACCTAAAAAAAGAAGATCATCAAAATGGGGAATCTTTCTCTTGGACCCTCCACCTCTTATATCATAGATACCAGTAGTTGCAGCTCTTCTAATCTCCGCATTTACTTCAGGAGTGAACGTTTTTGAAAAAATTGGTAATGTACTTGCACTTTTATTTTTTATTCTTTTTTTCTTCTTTGTCATTTGTTAATCTTTTTTTAATAGTCGTTCAAATTATCAATATCAAAATTATAAAGATTTCTAGCAGACCCATATCTTCTAAATTTGTTAGGTTTAAGATTTATTTTTGCATCAATTAGCAACTTCTCTAAAATTTCTTTATGTTTTTTTGACATTTCTTTCTCTACACAATCAGTACCTAGAGATTTTACTGATCCTTTAACGTATATTTGTGCTTCATAAATGCTATCGCCTAATGAATCTCCAACATTTTCACATACTACAAGATTTCCTGATTGAGCCATAAATGCTGACATATGCCCAACATCCCCTTTGACAATAATATTAATTCCCTTCATAGATATTCCGCATCTCGAAGATGCGTTTCCTTTTATCAATAGAGAACCACCATGACCAGTAGCTCCAGCGTATTGGCTGGCATTTCCTTGAACAATTAATTTGCCTGACATCATATTTTCAGCTGCTCCAGGACCAACAGATCCACAAACTTCAATATAAGCTTTTTTGTTCATCCCAGCACAATAATAACCAGTAGAACCATCAATTTTAACTTTAATTGTAGTATTCAATCCTACTGCTAAAGCATGCGTCCCTTTTGGATTTTCTATAACCCATTTTTCATCTTTTTTAGACATTTGTAACTGTCTGTTTAGCTCTCGTAAGGTTATCTTTTCAAGATCTAGTTTATTCATTTTTTAGTGATTCCAAAAATAAACAGTAGCGGGTTCTGGCTCCCAGATTTTGGCATGATTAATGTCTGGTAAATTTGCAAATACTTTATATTCAGATCCAAAAGCAACAAAAAAATCATTTTCAGCCATAACGGCAGGTTTACATGAAATTGGATCTCTTAATACGCCAAAACCATCCTTAGTACCAACAAGAAATGTGTAAAATCCATCTAAATCTGATAAAGCTAACTCTAGAGACTGTTTCAACGTTTTACCATTTTTTAAATGTAAACTTAAATAACTAGCTGCGACTTCTGTATCGTTCTCAGTATTAATCTCCATACCTTCATTAATGAGAATTCTTTTAAGATTATTATGGTTTGATAATGAGCCATTATGGACTAGGCATTGATCTGGACCTGTACTAAATGGGTGGGCTCCTAATGTTGTGACAGCACTTTCTGTAGCCATTCTGGTATGCCCTATGCAATGTGTTCCACTCATATCACTTATATTGAATCTTTTAATTAAATTTTTTGGTAATCCTACTTCTTTAAATATTTCAATTGTTTCGCCTGAGCTCATTATTGATATTGTGCTAAAAGATTTTTTTAATAAATCCTCTACATCATTAAAATCTTTTTTATTAATTGTTAAAATAATATGATTTGAGTTTTGTTCTAATGAAATATTTAACTTTTGTTTTAGTAAAAACTCTTTTTGTAATTCTTCTAGATCTTCAAAAGGATTTTCTGATCTCAATATCATTTTAATTTTGTTAAGCTTGCCTTTTTTATAAATAGCTAGTCCAGAACTATCTGGACCTCTTTCACTCATAGTTACTAGCATATTAGAAACCAAAGAACCTAATTGACTATTCAATTTTTTATCTTTTAAGAAAAGACCAACTATCCCACACATATTTTTCTTTCTTTTTTAGAATATCAAACCTAAAACAATTAAATAATAATACTATATGATATGGTATCTTTTTTCATATTAGGCAATATCTATGAAACTCTTTAATTGTATAAAACATACTGAGCCTGCAAAAGGTTCACCTCCTACCAATACACTTAATTTCTTATTCTGGTCTTTATCGGGTAGTTTCAAAGTACTTTCTATTTCTGGTTTCTTGTCTGTCTTAACTGGTATAACTGAGGTTTCAGCAGTTTTATTACTTGGCCTTTTAATCGATGCTGCACTAAATTCAACACCACAGGACCCATTAGGAAGTAATGTTTTATTATTCGCTGCAGGTTTGTTTTTTTTTCTTTTAATAAGGCCTATTATTTTTGGTGCTTCTTCTTACATGCAATCAGTTATAGTAACTCCTAATGTATTTAATCTAGTTTTATCTAGAATACATCGATGGTGTATAGGTCACTCAATTTTATTTTTTGAGAATGATTTTGCAGGTCGCATTGCTCAAAAAGAAATGCAAACTGCACGAGCAGTTACAGATGTAATTGTAGAGATTTTACAAACAGTACTTTTTGCACTTGCTTCAGTAATTGGAGCAGCTTTAATGTTAACATCTGTAAATATTTCATTAGCTATTGCTTTATTATTTTGGTTGATTTGCTATTTTTTTTTAATCAGATATTTTATGCCAATAATTAGAATTAGATCTGGTGACAGAGCTAGTTCTCGAGCAATGGTTACTGGTCAAATTGTCGATACCGTTACAAATATAAAAACAGTTAAATTATTTGCTCATAATAATCATGAAGACAGAGAAGCATTAAAAGCTATGAATAGCTTTAGAGCAAGTTCTATTAAATATGGTGAAGTTGCAGCCTTATTTAGGTTTTGTTTAAATGGTTTAGCAGGGATTTTACCAGTAATAATGGTCGGGGGAAGTCTTTGGTTTTGGAGCACTGGTAATGTAAGTGCTGGAGACATTGCAGCAGCGGGCGCTATATCTTTGAGGCTTTCGCAAATGATTGGTTGGGTAAGTTACGTATTGATGACGATATATTCAAATTTTGGAGAAATCGAAGATGGGGTAAGAACATTAACTAAACCATATAATTTAGAAGATACTACAGATGCAACTAATTTAAATATAACCCAAGGCCAAATTAATTTCATAACTGTAAGTTTTGCATATGACAGGGATATTGGTGGAGTAAATAATATCTCACTTAAAATAAGACCTGGAGAAAAAGTTGGTCTTGTAGGTGCTTCTGGTGCTGGTAAGTCGACTCTTGTATCTCTTTTGTTGCGCCTATATGACCCAGAAAAAGGGATTGTAGAAATTGATAACCAAAATCTAAGTACAGTAACTCAAGAAAGTCTTAGAAAACAAATTGGAATGGTCACTCAGGAAACTGCTCTTTTTAATAGGTCTGCAAAAGACAATATTTTATATGGTAAGTCTTCAGCTAGCTTTAAAGAATTAGTAGATGCTTCTAAAAAAGCTGAGGCTCATGATTTTATACTTAATCTTGAGGATCATAAGGGAAGAAAGGGTTATGATGCGCATCTAGGTGAACAAGGAGTAAAATTATCTGGTGGACAGAAACAAAGAATTGCCTTAGCTAGGGCAATACTAAAAGATGCACCTATTCTTGTTCTTGATGAAGCGACAAGTGCTTTAGATAGCGAAGTAGAAGCATCAATTCAAAAGGCGCTTGAAGTAGTGATGGATGGTAAAACTGTTTTGGCTATTGCTCACCGTCTATCAACTCTTAGTAAAATGGATAGAATAATTGTTATGGACAAAGGTAAAATAGTAGAGAATGGAACACATTTAGAGTTATTGAGTCAAAAGGGCTTGTATGCAAAATATTGGGATCGTCAATCTGGAGGTTTTATTGAAACCTACCAAGCAGCAGAATAAATAATTTAAAATACATATATTTGAATTTCAAAAGCATAATTTATTATTAATATGACTAGACCTATTGATTTATATTATTCACCCACACCAAATGGTTGGAAAGTAAGTATTATGTTGGAGGAGTGTGGTTTAAGTTATAACACAATACTCATTAATTTAAAAAAAGGTGAACAATTTGATAAAGATTTCCTAATAATTAATCCTAATAAAAAAATACCTGCAATTACAGATTATGAAGGTAATGATAATCCTATTAATATTTTTGAGTCAGGGGCAATTCTGCTATATTTGGCTGAAAAAACAGGAAAGTTTATACCAAATTCCAAATATGAAAGAAGATTACTTATTCAATGGTTGTTTTGGCAAGTTGGAAATTTAGGTCCTATGGGAGGACAACATAGTCATTTTTGGAATTATGCACCAACTTGTGAAAAAAAAAGTTATGCTGCAAAAAGATATGCCAATGAATATAAAAAGTGTTTAGAAGTTTTGGAATATCAACTTTATGGAAAGAATTATATAATCAATGATTATTCAATAGCTGATATAATTTCTTGGCCTTGGGTTTTAATTGCAAAATCTATGGGAATAGCCTTAGACCCTTATCCTAATATAGTTAAGTGGAGACAAAGATTGAAAGAAAGGGATGCAGTACGAAGAGGGGTAGATCTAATGAGATCTAAAAAAGGATAATTGTAAATTTACAAATTATTTTGGCTTTGGATTACCTGGAATTGGTAGACCGATGAGTGAGTGATGTGACCTTGCATATTGTGGAGGATAAGCACATTCCTTTTCAAAGACTTCAGCAGCATGCCATACCCATCTTGGATTATATAGCATTCCTCTTCCAATTGCTATCATATCTGCTTGTCCTGTATTTAATATACTTTCAGCTTGAAATGGTTCATTTATTTGACCTACCGCAATAGTTGGTATGCCAACTTTATTTTTTATTATTGATGCAAATCCTGTTTGATAAGCGGGACCTGAGATTATATTTTGTTTTGGAGAATTTCCACCGCTTGAAACATCAAAAAAATCACAACCCATTTCTTTAAGTTTCAACGAAAATTTAGTAGCTTCATCAATGTTCCATGATGATGTTTCAACCCAATCTGTTGCTGAGAACCTAACTCCAAGTGGAAAATTTTCTGGTATTTCATCTCTAATTGCTTTGAATATTTCTAACGGATATCTTATCCTATTTTCAAAGCTTGATCCATATTTATCATTTCTTTTATTACTAATTGGAGAAAGAAATTGGTGGATTAAATAACCATGTGCCATGTGTAATTCAATTATATCAAAACCTATTTCTATTGACCTTTTTGCTGATTTCACAAAGCAATTCTTGATATAATCTAAATCCTCAAAATCTAATTCTTTTGGTTCCGGCCAATTAAGGTTATAACCTTCGGAAGATGGGGCTACTGTTTTCCAACTGTCTGAATTATTCGGATCCAAAGGAGTCCCACCTTTCCAAGGTATTTCAGTCGAGGCTTTTCGTCCAGCATGAGCTAGTTGTATTCCAATTTTCGTATTTCCATAACTTTTAACAAATTCAATTACTCTGGCTAAAGCTATTTGATTTTCATCAGAATATAATCCTAAACATCCTGGTGTTATCCTCCCTTTTTCTTCTACTGCAGTCGCTTCCACAAATACTAAAGCAGATCCTGAAATACATAATTGACCAAGGTGCATTAAATGCCAATCGGTAGCTGACCCATTAACTGCTGAATACTGACACATAGGAGCAACCACAATTCTATTGGATAAACTTAAGTTTCTAATTGAAATTGGAGTAAATAATTTATGTCCCATTTTAACCTAGTTTATAATAACAAATCAAAACATCTAACCTCTAAACAAATAGATTATAGTTAGCAATATGTTTATTTATGCAAAATGATTGAAAATTTTAAAAATAATAATTTTTAAAAAAAAACTAACAAAATTGTTTATTTTTTATACTTTTTATTAAAATTTTTTTCAAATCTCATCCTTTTTAGATTTTAAATTCTTTTTTGAGTTATAATTTAGTTATATAATATCATACATACAGTTTTATAAAGAGTTTTATTATTTAAATGAAACCATATGAAATATTCAAAAACGAAGCTTTAAAATATAATATAGAATTTCAGGCTAAACAAAAATCAAAAGAAAATTTTGATAAAAAACTTCTTTTAAATAAAATAGTAAATGATTTCACTTTATTTAATCAAAACTCTAGAACAGATAAAATTTATTTTTTGGTAACTGGCGAAGTTAAATTTTATAAAAAAAGAAAAAAATCAGAATTAATGTATTTGCGTGTAACTGAAGAATTTATCCCTATTGGCATTTCAGGTTTAAATTCTCCAGGTAGGTATATGTCAAAAGCAATAATAAAAAAAGGATCTAAATTTTATTCCTTGGATTTGAATGATTTTTGGAATATTGTAGATTATGATCCTGAATTTGGATCCAAATTTTTTTCTTTCATTTTTGTTAAATCTACTTCATTACTTTGGTTTACAAGGAAGTTTGAGTTTCCCTTTAAATTTGAATTATTATTGAAAAAAAAGGCTAAAGCTTTTTTAACCAAAGTTAAAGAAGATTTACCAAAAAAAGTGTTTGAAGCTGCTTTTTTTATTCCGTTTAGTGTGGAAAGTCTAAGAGATATTTCAAGATACTCTTATATTAAGCATTATTCAAAAAATGATTTAATTACTTTTGAAGGCAATTCTTCTGATGGTATATATGTTTTGATATCTGGTAAAGTTAAAGTTGAATTCTCATATTTCCAAAAAAAGGTTAAATATATCAAGAAAAGAACTATTGCACGTTCTGGTGTATGTTTATGTTGGCATAATGGATATTCAGAAATACCAGCGCCTTACACATTAATCGCTTCAAGAGAGACATCTGTATTATGGATACCAATCAAATCAATTAAATTATTTCAAAAATTAGATCCAATTTTTTTTAGTACACTAATGCAGAGGCAACTTTGGCAATTAGGACGTTTTCAACAAACTGTATCAGGATTATCAAATTATGGCGATGAAGACCCAGCAGATATTCTGGAATCTTTACTTGAAGATAATAAATCAAGAATTCCTGTTAAGTCTGTCTTGTATTCTGTTACTCATGCATTGAGAAGTAAATTTAACGCAGAATATGCTTTAGAAAAAATATACCATACACTATTTAACGGGAATGACACAGAAAAATCAGTAGCCGGTTTGATACTAGATGGTTTAGAAAATTTTGAAAGAGAACATAAATTCTTTTACAAAATTAGTGATATTTATAATAGAGTGACAAGCGCATCACCAGGTTTTAATTCGGTTAAGCTAAAAAATATAGTTAATAAAGAATTTTCTGAAATTTTTGAGTATGTTCCTTATATAATAAAAGGTATAAATAATTTACCAGAAGACCCAAGAAGTATTTTCATTTATAATCATCTTACAGCTATTGATGCAAATAAACTAGCTAATGGTTACTCATTTTCTCTTGATAGCCACTTTATAAGTTCTAAAATTCTACTTCCTAAGTATGGAAATGGTGGTCAAAGGATAGTGAGGTCAAGTAGAAGTGAAGAATTCTGGAGAAATGGATTTTACTCAAGAATTGGAAACATTGAAATCCATAATCAAGAGTCTGATTGGATTGAAGAGACTTTAGAAGAAAAAAAAAATAGGAAAGAAAAATTTTTTACAGAGGCTCAAAATGCTTTTAACTCAAATTTTCCTATTGTTATAGCCCCAGAGGGAACTTCTCAAGGTATAAATAATTTTACAGAAAATTCACCTGGTGATTTTAAACCAGGTGCGTTTCTATTAGCCTCAAAATTGAGACCAGAGCCTTACATAATTCCTATTGCATTAGCTTATTTTGATAAACCAGTCTCAAATACTACATACATAGCAGTTATAGAAAAACCATTCAAAATCAGCAGTTTTATTAAAAACTTTTATAATAAAAAAGAAATCGAAAATTTTACAAACTATTATAGAGATATTTTTAGTAAATATGTTTCAAAAGCAAGAGAATTAAAAAAAAATATAAATAACGAAAGTCTTTTGAATGATGAAGATACTTTTAGCAACAATAATAATATTGGATTAATAGAAGAAGAATTTGAAACTGATATTAGATTGTTAGAATTTAATTTGTTGAAGAAAAAAATTGATAGTCCTGTAATTCTATATGGTAGTTCTACATTTACTCTGTGGGAAAATGCAGAATTTGATTTAAACATTAAAAATTTGATCAATTTAGGATTTGGAGGATCAACTTTGAAAGCATGCAGAGCTTATTTTAAAAGAGTAGTTGTTCCATTATTGCCTCAAACTTTATTACTTTATGCAGGTGATAATGATATTGCAAACGGGGTTTCTGAAACAGAATTAGTAAACGAGTTTATAAAATTGTGTGATGAAGTGTCTGAATTTTTACCAAATACAAAATGTTTTTTTATTTCAATTAAGCCTAGTCCATTAAGAGAACATTATTTAGGTGCTATTCAATCGGTTAATAATAAAATAAAAAACTTATCCAAGAAATACACCCAATGGTCATATATTGACATACATTTTCTTATGTTGGATAAATTTGGAAAACCTTGTAAGTCATTATATGGTATTGATCAATTACACATGAATTCAAAGGGATATAAAATTCTAAAAAAATCAATAAAGAAACATATAATTAACTAAATTTGTTTTGGTTTTGTTTCATTGTAGTTAGGTTTTTTTCTTAAATTCTATAGGTCCTTTTTGATTTATCCAGCCTGAAAAACCATCTGAAATATGTGTAGCCTCAAAACCCATATCATTTAGTGTGTTAACTGCAAGAGCTGACCTCCAACCTGCTGCACAATGAAAAATATATTTTTTTTTCGTATTAAAAATATCCTTAAAATATGGGCTGTCAGGGTCTACCCAGAATTCAAGCATGCCTCGAGGAGCATGAAAACTACCAGGAATAAATCCTGATTTTTGTCTTTCTCTGATGTCTCTAATATCTATAAAAATTACATCTTCATTTTTAAATAATTTTATTGCTTCTTTTGCGTCAATTTCATTTATCTTTGCTTTTGCATCGGCAACCATTTGCATTACAGTTTTTTTTAATTTTTTCATTTACACATTCTCTTTAAAATTAATTTATTGACAAATCATTTATTGATTTTATTCCTTAAATCTATTCTTTTTATTTTGCCAGAAATAGTTTTTGGAAGATTTTTAGTAAAAATAATTTCTCTAGGGTATTTATATGGAGCAGTTTTATTTTTAACAAATTGTTGAATTTCTAATTTCAATTTCTCATCATCCTTGTGATTTTTATCTAAAACTATAAATGCAGTTGCAATTTCTCCCCTAATTTTGTCCTTTTTTGCAACTACTGCAGCCTCTACTATATTTGGGTGTTCAATAAGAGTACTTTCTACTTCAAATGGACTTATTCTGTATCCTGAAGAAGTAATTATATCGTCTGATCTCCCAACAAACCAAATATACCCATCTTCATCCTTTGTTGCAGTATCACCAGTAAAATACCACCCTTTTTTGAATACTTTAGCTGTTTTTGATTGATCTTTATAATAACCTTTAAATAGGCCAGGGGGATATGGATCTGTAATTTTTATACCAATATTACCAATCTTATTTATTTCTAATCTTTTAGCTTCATTGTTTATTATATCAATTTCAAAACCAGGACAGGGTCTTCCCATTGACCCTGGTTTTATAGGCATTCCTGGAAAATTTGCAATTACATTGATTGTTTCTGTTTGACCATATCCATCGTAAATATAACATCCAGTTGTTTTTTTCCATGATCGAATTGCTTCAGGGTTCAAAGGTTCTCCAGCGCTAAAGCAATGACGCAAAGAATTAAATTTTCCATTAGATAAATCTGATTGGGCCAATAATCTATAAACAGTTGGTGGCGCACAAAATGTTGTAACTTTAAATTTTTTTATTGTTTGTAGAATTACATCTAAGTCAAATCCTTCACTATCATGTAAAACAATAGTACATCCAGCTAATAAGGGAGGGTAAAGCAATCCCCAAGCAGCTTTTGCCCAGCCAGTATCTGTTAGTGTCCAGTGTATGTCATTTGATTGCAAATCCTGCCAATATTTTTGTGTAATTGAATGAAAAAAAGCATATGAATGATCATGCAATACCATCTTGGGCATTGATGTACTTCCAGAAGTGAAATACATCAACATCAAGTCATTAGATTTTGTTGGAGGAATCATACTTCTATCCAAATGTGTATTGGCTTTATTACAAATTTCATCAAAATTAAACCAATCTTTAAGATAATCATTTATAATTATCTTATGCTTTAGTGATGAACAATTATTATTAATTTTATTAATTTCGGATGAATTTTTAGAGCTTGAAATAATTACTTTAGTATCAGATTTTTTTAATCTATACTCTAAGTCTGATGCTTTAAGCATTGTTGTACTTGGAATTGCGACGGCACCAATTTTTGCACAGCCTAAAATAGAATAATACCATTCAGGTATTTTTGGTAAAAGAATTAGTATTTTATCATTTTTTTTAATGCCAAGTTTCAATAAAGCATTAGCAAATCTAGTGGAGTTTTCGTCAAGTTCCTTATAGCTTATTTTTTTTACATTCTTACCATTTTTATCAATAGAAATTATTGCAGTTTTTTGAGATTTTCCATATTGTTTTGTAATAATATCAAAAGAGAAGTTGAAATCATTTGGACAATTAAGATGGAACGAAGAGCGCATTTCTCCATATGAAATTGATTTTTTATAAGTCAATTTAAATCACCAATATTAATTGTATAAAATATCTATTTTAAAATATGGGCTAACAATTAATTTCGTGTCCTGACTTTATATCCCAGTCAGCAATTACAAAATCTCCAATTTTAAATTGTTGACGATAAAAATCTGTATCTTTCATCGAAACATTAATATTCTTTTTATCATCAGATAATATTATTTTCACATTTTCTCCTTGGAATTCAATATCTACTATTTTCAACTCATCTTTGTTATTTTTAATTTTTTTTAATTTTATAGCATCCATCCTTATAGCAAAAGTTTTGGAGTCTTTTTCAAATATATTATGTCCACCTACGAACTGTGCAACAAACGATGATGCAGGCTTATTAAATATTTTATTCGGAGTATCTACTTGTTCTATTTTACCGTGATTCATAACGACAGTAATATCACTTAACGCTAAGGCTTCTTCTTGAGAATGTGTGACATGAATAAAAGTAATGCCAAGTTTTTTTTGGATGAGTTTGAGTTCTGTTCTCATTTTTATTCTTAAAAAAGGATCAAGTGCTGATAATGGTTCATCTAGTAATAAAACAGATGGATTGGTTATCAATGCTCTTGCTAATGCAATACGTTGTTTTTGTCCTCCAGAGAGCTGGTTAGGGAAGGCACTACTATAGTTTTCCATTTGTACTAATTTTAAAAACTCGTTTGACTTACTATGTCTTATACTTTTTTTATGACCAGCAATTTTCAAAGCAAATGCAACATTATCTAAGCAATTTAAATGAGGGAAAAGGGCATAATTTTGAAACATCATTGAACTACCTCTTTTTGCAGGAGGAAAATCATTTATAATTTTATTATCTAATAAAATTTTTCCTTCAGATATTTCTTCATGACCAGCTATCATTCTTAATAAAGATGTTTTCCCACATCCTGATGGGCCAAGAAGACAACAATAAGAACCTGGTGGAATAATTAGATTTAAGCCATTGAGTGCTTTTAAATCACCGTAGGACTTTTTTACATCTATAAGTTCAATTTTACCAGAAAAGTTCATTGATTTTTGATAATTAATTATTTTTTCAATTTCAATACTATAAAAAATAATAAATTACCAATAGATTAATTTTTAGATTTTTTTTTTAATTTGATTAAATTGTAGGCATTTGATAATGATATCCCATTAATTCTGAATTGATAACTTTAATATCATTCAGACTGATGTATTAAACGTCACATCACAAACAATAGGAGTTTAATATGACAAAAAAAATAAATAGAAGAGTAATGCTTCAAACAACATCTGGATTTGTCGCTGCATCAGCAGTTACCTTATCTGCACCAGCAATTCATGCAGATGGTCACGCTGTTGTCAGATATTTAGGCACTGCAGTAAATATGGGAGATGAAATTGAAAAGAGATTATTTGAAGATACCGGTATTAAAGTTAAATACATATCAAAAACCACTGATGAGGTAACTAAAAGTATTCTTACACAACCAAATAGCTTTGATATTGTTGATTCTGAGTATTTCAGTATGCCAAAATTAGTTCCATCTGGAAATATTTTAGGTATGGATACAACTAAAATTAAGGAATGGGATAATGTGACGTCTGTGTTTACTAAAGGTATGACACCTGGTGGTAAAAAAATTGGTTTACAAGGAACTGCTCCTTCAAAAGTTATGTATTTAAAAGACAATACCTCTAAAGAATTTTCTTCTGAGCCATCTCGTTGGGCAACTTTAATTCCTACTGTATATAATGCTGATACTCTCGGAATTAGACCAGACTTAATTAATCGACCAATAAATAACTGGTCAGAATTACTTAATCCTGAATTTAAGGGCAAGGCGTCAATCTTAAACATACCTTCTATTGGAATTATGGATGCTGCCATGGTTGTAGAATCTATGGGTGAATATACTTATCCTGACAAAGGAAATATGACTAAAGATGAAATTGACTTAACTATGAAAATCTTTACTGAAGCAAAGAAATCTGGTCAATTTAGAGCTTTTTGGTCAGATTTTAATGAAAGTGTTAATTTGATGGCATCAGGTGAAACTGTAATTCAATCAATGTGGTCTCCTGCCATAACAGCAGTAAGAAGTCAGGGAATACCATGTATTTATCAACCACTTAAGGAAGGTTATCGTGCTTGGGCCGCGGGTTTTGGACTACCTGCAACCACAAAAGGAAAACAGGCTGATGTTTGTTATGAGTTTATAAATTGGTATTTATCTGGTTGGGTAGGTGCTTATCTCAACAGACAAGGCTATTACTCTGCTATTCTTCCTACCGCTCAGGCTTATATGGAACCATACGAATGGGATTATTGGATGTTAGGTAAAAAAGCAACTAAGGACATTCTAAGTCCTACAGGTCAAAAACTAGCTTCTGTTGGTGAAGTAAGAGACGGTGGATCTTATGAAGACAGAATGGGTGGTGTTGCATGTTGGAATGCTACAATGGACGAAAATAAATATATGGTTAGAAAATGGAATGAGATGATTGCATCATAATTAAACTTTATTTGTTTGGGGCATTTTTGCCCCAAACTATCTAAAATTTACAGTGTAAGTTGTGACAAATCCCTTAAATTCAATAAAATATTTCTTGACACCTAAATTGTCATGGTTGGCAATCCCATACGGTTTAGTCTTTATATTTTTTTTCTTTATACCTCTTTTATTGACCTTAATTGTCAGTTTTTGGGATTATAATGAATACTCTATTATTCCTGATTTTATTTTTGAAAATTACATTTATATATTTGATAATTGTTTCACTTTCAGCAATAGTTTATGTGTTACTTTCAAAACCTATCTTTCAACCTTTTTTTTCTGTATTTTAGCTTGGCTTTTTACATTACTAATTGGTTTTTTTATAGCCTTTTTTTTGGCTTTTTATGTTAAAACTACCAAATGGCAAATTGTACTATTCCTTATATGTACTATTCCATTTTGGACTTCTAATGTAATTAGGATGGTTTCATGGATACCATTACTGGGCAGGAATGGTCTCTTAAACGAGTTTTTACTTGATTTGAGTATAATCTCAGAACCGCAAGAATGGTTCTTATATTCTGAGTTTTCTGTAATTTTAGCCTTAGTACATCTATATACACTTTTCATGATTGTTCCAATCTTCAATTCTATGATGAGAATAGATTATTCTATAATTGAAGCTGCTTACGATGCGGGTGCTAACTGGTTTCAAGTTTTATTTTTTATAATTGTTCCGCTTTGTAAAACAGGAATAGTTATTGGATCAATATTTGTTATTACTGTAGTAATGGGAGATTTCATTACAATTGGAATTATGGGTGGGCAGCAATTAGCTTCTATAGGTAAGATAATTTATGTTGAAATGAGCTATCTTCAGTTACCTTCTGCTGCAGCAAATGCAGTGATACTATTGAGTATAACTATTCTCATGATTTTTATTATGACACGTTTAATTGACATAAGGAAAGAACTTTGAATGTTTAATAATAGGAGCTTTGGATTTTATTTTTTTGCTACATTTTTTACTTGTTTTGTTTTATTCCTTTACGGACCGATTTTCTCAATAATTTTATTGAGTTTTCAAGGTCCTGATGGAGGTCTAACTTTTCCCCTTAATGGTTTGTCTATTCATTGGTTTAAAGAATTGTGGAAAGGGGCTGGCGTAGTTGATATAGGATCAGCATTTAGGCGATCAATACTTTTAGGCTTAGTTGTTATGGTTTTGACAGTCATTCTATCAGTATCTGCTGGATTAGCATTTAGAAAACCTTTTACTGGTTCTAATCTTTTATTTTTTACAACCATTGCAAGCCTAATAGTACCTTCAATTGTACTTTCTTTGGGAGTAGCATTAGAATTTAGAATTATTGATGATACTATCAAAAAAATTGGTGGAGATTATCAAGTTGATTGGATAATAGATAATTTTCAAACGACACTTACTATGTTTTCGTCAGGATTAGGAGCTCAACTAACTTGGACATTACCTTTTGGTTTATTAATAATGTTTGCTGTTTTTAATAGATTTGACAAGTCTTACGAAGAGGCAGCAAGAGATTTAGGAGCATCTTCTTGGCAAACATTTAGAGAAATTGTATTCCCATTGATTGCACCAAGTATAGTGGGTATTGCTTTATTTGGTTTTACACTTTCTTACGATGAGTTGGCCAGATCGTCACAAGTAATGGGAGATACAAACACTCTACCATTAGAACTAAGAGGACTAACAACTACAGTTACAACTCCTATAATTTATGCTCTAGGCACAATAACTACCGGAGTATCATTTTTAGTCATAGGATTTTTTTTATTACTTTATGCTTTATTGGAAAATCTTAAAAAGAAACGTCAACTATGAAAATGGATAACCAGCATGAATAAAATCTGTGTAATAAATCCCAATACTTCTTCAGATATGACTAAACTAATAGAAAAAACTTCAACTAACTTTTCTCACAAAAATTTATCAATCAAAACAATTGGTTCTGACTTTGGCCCAGAGAGCATCGAAGGATATTACGATGAAATATTCTCAGTACCAGGACTAATTCAAAAGGTAAAAGATAATTTAGATTCTGATGCTTTTATCATAGCATGCTTTGATGATACTGGGTTAGACGCGGTTAGGTCAATAACTGAAAAGCCAGTCATTGGTATTGGAGAAGCATCTTTTCATGTTGCAAATTTAATTTCTAATAGTTTTGGGATTATTACAACTCTTTCAAGAAGTATTCCTGCATTAAAAAATAATCTAGATAAGTATGGATTTTCAAAAAAGTGTACATATTTGTCTGCAGTTGAGATTCCAGTTTTAGATATTGATAAAAACCAAGATTTTTGTGTAGAAGAAATTTCTAAGAATATTTTGCAGTCAAAAAAAAAATTAGGTATTGAAGCAGTAGTTCTAGGATGTGCAGGTATGGGTTTTTTATTAAGTAAAATTGAAAAGAAGTGCGGTATACCTATTATCGAAGGAATTTCATCTAGTGTTGTTCTAGCTGAAGCAATGATTAAGTTAGGTGTTAAGACTAGTAAATTTGGAGGATACGCTTATCCAAGGTCTAAAAATTATTCTGGTATTTTTAAAAATTTTTCTCCTTAAAGGAATATGTATTATTAATAATTTATAAATTATCAGCTCAGTTTTTTGAATCATAATGATTATAAACTTTACTACCATCTTTACTTATTAAAAAAACATCAAACGCTTCTCTTTTATCCTCTGGTCCCATACCTGGGGAGCCATAAGGCATTCCAGGAACGGCCAAGCCAATTACATCAACTTTTTTATTGATTAATGATTTTATGTCAGATGGAGGGACATGTCCCTCAATAAAATAATTAAATACTTTTGCAGTATGGCAAGAAATCATATTCATAGGTATATTATTTTTGACTTTTAATTTAACTAAATCTGAGGGAAACATATCTTCTGAGGTAACAGAAAAATCATTATTTTCCAAAATTTCAATCCATTTTTTACAACATCCGCAATTAGAATCTTTATATACGTGTATTGGTATTTTCTGAGAAGAGTGAACAACAGAAGAGTACAAATAATAACTAAAAATCGTACCTAAAATAATTTGCCTTCTGTTTATAAATTTATTCATATTTTCTTCAAAAAAAGTAATGCGATATCTTACTGACAAATTTGCAATCTGTCGTCATTATTTAATTGTAAATATGCCAATTCTTCGGGATCTCTATTTTTACCAAATAAATGATTAAATTCTGAAGGGCAAGATTTTTTCCATGAGTAATAATAATTTGTTAAAAACTCAAAATATTCCTTTGAGTTTAGGTTCTCTAAATATTCCTCTAAATGATCACTATTTTGATCATCTGATTTTGAATAGTTTTTCATCTTTTGTACATTACATAAAAAATAAATTTTGTAAAAAAAAATATTAAAATACCGATAAAAATAACAAACTAAATAGTTAATATTTTTGAAATTGAAAATTGTTGTAATGGTCAATTATAAATTGCAACTAGTTGAATTATAGCTACTATTATAAAAATTCCAGAAAAAACATATCTTAGAATATGTACAGGAATAGTTTGAACTTCTTTACCATAATTTGTTGATGCCATTTTATTATCCATTTCTTTAATGATAAACATGAAATTTGTTAAAATACGAATAATACCAAAAGCTCCGATAATAGTGGGTGCAACAACTGACGCTGCTACTAACAATTCTTTGCCAGAAATGTCTGCAAACACGATTACCATCATCGTTGACAGCTGACTTATTGTAGTAAGTACCATAACTATTAGAAAAGAATAAAAAGTATTTGTTTGAATAGATTGTCTTAAATTCTGATCCATTTTAAAATCTCTCAATTTAATTTCAATTGATACTAATATATAATATTTTCTAATTTTATGATCTTTGATAAACTGTCGCACTTTGTAAACAATAGTTTATTTGTAAATTTTAATCATATTTATGAATAAGGTAGTAGAACATTTCTTTTAACGAAATAAAATTATATCTAAAAATAAAAATGATTTTATCACTAAAGTTCCAAGTAATTTTAAAGTGAAATATCTTCAACCTAAAAAATTTTAACCATTTATAATTTTGATGAATCAAATTAAGGTATATTTTTATTATTTTTTATAAGGAATATAAAATGTCAAAAAAACATTATATTTGTACTCATACTTGGAATAATGCTGAATCTAGAAAAGAAGTAATAGAAAGAACAAAGGGAATGACTGATAAGATGTTTTTTGAAGTATTAAAAAGTGAAAAAGCAGAAACACTTCAACATTGGATGGGTAAAGATGATTTTTTTTTCTGTCATTGGTATGCAGAAAGTGAGGAAGCAATTTTTGAAAACCTAGAAAAAGCAGGGTTTAACTCTTTAATGATGACATTGCCAAATGAAATGCCAAGATTTGTGAGTATATATAACATAACAAATCAGGAAATGAACGATCCAGATGGTTAAATTAATATATTATGACTATTAGATATGTTCTCTATATATAATTAAATCACTAAATACTAAGTACTGTTAAGAAACTTTTTCTTTAAGTCGTTTTCTTTTTTTCTATTCCAAAAATACTTTTGCATTTTAAAAAAATTCAAAAATTTATATTTAAAATTAGGTTTATTGAACTTAGTATTGTTACAAGATGGATAAAAAATTTGAATATTCATTTTTCCAAAATCTGCTACTAGTTCTTTCCTTTTTTCTAGCTTTTCTAAATTTTCTAACCTACTTACTTTTGAAGCTTCTTTAGTAAACAAAATATATTCATCAGCGTTAATTGAATTTTTCATTAGTCTATGAATAATAATTACATCTTGTCCTGCTATCTCTTCAAAATTTCTAATCTTTTTTATTAAAAATTCTCCGTAATGAACAAAACACTTGAGTCTTAGATTAATTATTTCATTACAGGGTGTACAAGGACAAGACTGGACAAATAAAAGTTCATTTATCCTATTATTAAAGGCTTTAATACTTGTTAATAATTTATTTATAAGTTTTTCTGAAAATTCATTAGAATTGGTAGGTATTGCATAAAATAAAGCGGCATCACCTTCAAGTTTATTAATAGTAAGTGTTCCATCTAATTCATTTATTACAGTTTCTAAAAGATCGCTTATAATGTGTTCACCATGGCCATCATTTATTTTATTTATAAACTTTTTAAACAAGTTAGAATTTTGGGAAGAGTTATGCGCTTTCAAATAATTAGTGTAACCACTTATGTCTACGATAACAATAAATCCTTTTTCAATGGTCATTTTTATAAATCTTTCACACATTATATAACATTACTTTAATTGAAAAATTATAATTAAAAAGCTAATATTTTTAATTCGATGAAATAATTTATATATTTAATTAAAAAAAATTGTACATTTTTAAAGGAGAAATAATGTCATTATTTATTATATTGGGAACATATTCAAATAAAGGTTCTGAAGGTTTAGTAGAGGGAAATTCTGATAGGAAAAAAGCAATGGAAACGCTAACTTTAAGTGTAGGCGCAAAATTAATTAATTATCATATAACAAGAGGTATTTATGATTTTACGATGCAAACTGAGGCTGAGAGTTTTGAGCAAATTGCTGCGATGAATTTAAAAGCCAAAGCTGCTGGAACAGTTAGTAAATTGGATGTTTTAGAATCAATAGATATAAATACAGTTAGGAAAATTGCCAAAGATGTTAATTTTCAACCGCCTAAGGTTTAATTCAAAAAATGCTGAACTAAGTCAAATTAAATTATTATAAATTATGAGATTATTCTTAAGAACTCATGTTTCTAGGTTCAAATTCTTAAAAGATTATAACTTTAAGCCCAATTATTATATAATTAACGACAAAAAAATTGGTTCTCTTCGGTTGCATTATATCGATGAAGGAAAAAAAGGTGATCCTATAATTGTTCTTATCCATGGCGAACCTTCATGGTCTTATATTTATAGGCATATGATACCGATTCTTAAAAACAATGGATTTAGAGTTATAGCTCCTGATCTTATAGGCTTTGGTAAAAGTGACAAACCAAAACAAAGAAAGAGTTATACTTATAAATCTCATGTAGGTTGGCTGACTTCATTTTTAAATCAATTGAAAATAAATAATTCTGTATTATTTGGTCAGGATTGGGGAGGTTTGCTTGGCTTAAGAATACTTGTAGAAACACCAAACATATTTAGTAAAGTAATGATTGGTAATACGTTTTTTCCCACAGGAATTGGGAATTTAGGGGCTGAATTTTATAAGTGGAGAGATTACAGTCAAAAATCAGAAACTTTTAGAATTGGTAATGTAGTCCATAAGGGAACATTTAGAGGTCTTTCTGATGAAGAAATCAAAGCTTATGATGCTCCTTTTCCTAGTGAAGACTATAAATCTGGTGCAAGGGAATTTCCGTTATTGGTTCCAGACTCGGAAAATGACCCTGCACATGAAGACCAAAAAAATGCATGGAAAAAATTGATAAAATTAAAAAAACCTTTGTTAACATGTTTTTCTGATAATGACCCTATTATGAACGGGCTAGAAAAAGTTTTTATCAATAAAATTCCAGGTGCTTTAGGTCAGGATCATTTTATTACTAAAAATGCTGGACATTTTCTTCAAGAGGATGAAGGTGTTTTTTTAGCAAATAGATTAATTAAATTTATGAACTTAATATAAACAATTGAATTTTTGGATATTACAATCCTAGATTTATACAATTGTAAAAAAAGAAATGAGGAAAGAATGATACCAAAGTTAATGAGTTATAATCAGATAGATTTACAGTCAAAATTTCACCTTGAGGCGGAGATAAAAAGAATTGAAAATAATGTAGCTAAAATGAAAGATAAATTTCAAAAAGCTGGATTACTTTCTTTTACTGTTACTCAGATATGGAATAAACAAGGGAATAACAAACTTGGGATATATTATTCTTATAGAGATGAAAAAGCTTTTATTGCATGTCAAAAATTACTTAATGGGATACCAGAAGATGAAGACAATCCTTCAATTGTAAATGCTGATAGAGGAATAGTGGTTCTTCACGAAACTATGGGAGATTAATTCATATTTGAAAATCAAATTTTCAGATATATATGTATGGGTATTAATGTAAAACAAATATTTGAGTATAAACTCCATGTATTTATATGAAGAGGTTTTTTATGACGTTCAGACCAGTTAGATCAGAATCTATTGCCAAACCTGCCCAGGAGGGTGCTGGAGTTAATTTACATAGAGCTTTCGGTTTCGGTGACCCAAAGGATAGTGACCCTTTTCTTATGCTAGACGACTTTAGAAATGATAATCCAAAAGATTACATGGCAGGATTCCCATGGCATCCACATAGAGGAATAGAAACTATTACTTATGTCTTAGAAGGAAAAGTTGAGCATAAAGATAGTATTGGTAATCAGGGCGATCTTTTAAGTGGTGATGTTCAGTGGATGACAGCTGGTTCAGGTATTATGCATCAAGAAATGCCATCAGGTAATTCAAAAGGTCTAATGCACGGTTTTCAACTTTGGGCCAATCTTCCATCAGACCAAAAATTGGTAGCTCCAAGATATCAGGATATTTCATCAAAGGACTTAACTATTTTAGAGGATGATGATGGATCAAAAATAAAAATAATTGTTGGGGATTATATGGGAGTTGAGGGTCCAGTAGATGGAATAGCATGTGAACCTCAATATCTGGATATCTACATTCCGCCTCAAACTAATAAGTTAATTCAAGTAGATACTTATAAAAATACTTTCGCATACGTTTTTGAAGGATCTGCAAATTTTGAATATGCTTCTGATCCAATCGGAGTTCTTGTTGAAAAAGAAATAAATGGTCGTGAATTTAATATAAGAGATATGTCAGGTAATAGAACTTTAATAAGATTCGATACAGGAGATTCAATATCTATACTTAGTGGGGAACATGGTGTAAGATTTCTTTTAGTCTCTGGAAAACCTATAAGGGAGCCAGTAGCTTGGCATGGACCTATTGTGATGAATACAAGAGAAGAATTAATGCAAGCTTTTTCAGAATTACAAAATGGGACTTTTATAAAGTAAAATTTCTAAACTTAATAGTAGGTTTTAAACTTACCTGGTAATGAAACTTCTAACAATTCTAAGTCATTTGTTAACTCTTTATACTGTGTTTTCATTGTAGGAGGGATCACAAATGCATCTCCTGAAGATAATTTAAAAGGTTCTTTGCCCTCTCCATAAAGCATCATGTTACCTGAAAGTACAAAATTGAATAGAATGTCACAATCATGGTAAGTTTCAGGACTTTCAGTTGTCTCAGGACGAATAATATGAACACTCGCAACATCCTTAGTATTTTTTGAAATACCTGTATCTCTTGAAATAAACCCAGGTATTCGAAATTTTTTCCATGTTGCTTCTTTAGCTTTATGATGCACAAACTTTTGGCCATTAAATACTCTGTCCCTATTTATTGTTTCATTTGGTAAACTCATTTTATGATCAATAGTAGTAATATGTTCTGCAGGTACTCCAATTTCTATCACCTCAATATTGTCGCTAGCATATAATACCTGATGTCTTATTTCAGGTGGTTGAATTACGCAGTTTCCGGCATCAAGCCGTAATGGCTCTCCTTGGTCTTCGTATACCAGATCTACCCAACCTTTGAAGCAAAAAATAAGTTGGAACCCTACAGAATGGAAATGAACCATATCTGGTACGGGGCCTCCGTCGGGTATTCTGATGTGGCTAGCAATTATAGAACCGCCCAATCTATTAGGAATGAGATCTCTGTAGTGCATACCGGCTCTTCCAATGATCCAGGGAGCTTGGTCAGCTAATTTTCTAACTACAAAACTATGTTTTGTAGTTGGTAGGACTATCGGTGGATTTATTTCATCAATTTCAATTATGGTACCATTAGGCGCATAAAGAGTCTTTTTACCATCTGCAAAAGAATTTGGATTTTCACAAAGTATTCTTATTTTTCCTGGAGAAATATTTGCGTATTTATCTATTCTTATACGAATTCCATGCCCTGAAAAAACCGCAACAGTAGGATCGTCTGCAGGATAAATTGTATCCATTTGCATTTTTAAAGTATTTGTAAAAAAAGGTATATCTTTTCTTAATTCTTTAGTTGGCAACAAAAATTCAGCTTTAATTTTCATTAATATGATAGAAACTATTTTATTTTAACTTAAAGGATATTCTAATATAGAGTAATTTTGTAGTTTAATAAATAAATAGTTATTTAATTGAAAAAAAATGTTATTTTGAATATCTGATTACCTACAGTTTTTACTTACCTATTTATATTTGGTTAAAAATAAAAAATTTTTGATATGAGTTTGTTAATAACAAAAAAAATGATTGATAATTTTAAGGAATTAGGGATCACATTCATACCCAATTTATTTAAAAATCATGTTGATAACTTAAGAAAAGGTATTGAATTTAATATGCAAAATCCTGGTCCTTACGCAGCTGAAAATTTGCATAAACACGAACAAGGACGCTTTTTTGATGATTATTGTAATTGGAAAAGAATTCCGGAGTTTAAAAAAGCCATATTTGATAATGAAATTATAAATGCAGCAGCTAAATTGATGCAATCTAGGAAAGTACAACTATTTCATGATCATGTATTGGTGAAAGAGGCTGGTACTACTAAAGATACACCATGGCACTCTGATGGTCCCTATTATTTTATTAATGGAAAAAAAACTCTTAGTTTCTGGGTACCTTTAGATCCTGTTAAAGAAGCTTCATTGAGGATGGTAGCTAGATCACATAAATGGGCAAAACAAGTATTACCCACTAAATGGTTATCACAAGAAAATTTTTATCAGGAATCAGGTCAGTATATGGCCATACCTGATCCTGATTTAGAAGAAATGGATGTGTTAGAATATAAAATGAAACCAGGAGATGCAGTCGCATTCCACTTTGAAATTTTACATGGGGCTAGGGGTAATAATTCTAATAAAAGAAGAAGAGCATTTTCTTTAAGATTAATTGGAGATGATGCAACTTATATAGAAAGATCTGGAAAAACTTCTCCACCTTTTCCTAACCATGGTATGAAAAATGGAGAAAAACTAAGAACAGACTGGTTCCCAATTTTATATCCTTCAAAATCTGAAAATATATAGTATTAAAATTATTTCTCAGTGAGTGCTGCTTCTTGTTCAAAAGTATATGCACAAACACCAACAAATACAGATTCCTTAAATACTAAGCTTTTTCTTAGCGACTCAATTATTTGAGGATATTTTTGTTCAAACAATTTAATTGAAGAGACGTCTTCAAATTTTACTAATAAATTAAGATCACCTTGTTTCCCAATAAAAACATTAAATCCTATTATTTTTAGAACCGATATTTTTGATGCTATATTTTCAGTAAAAAATGAAGCAGCTAATTTAGCTTCTTCCATATTTGCAAATTTTAAATTAACAACCTTCCCATACATTATTTATCTAAACCCTCGAATAATTCGTCAATTTCATTTGTTTTTAATGTTGGCATTTTTATTCTTTTCAAAACGGCAGCATCTAATTTTAGAAGGTTTTTCAATTCTTTTGATTTTTTAGTTAAATTTAAATCTTTATCTATAAGATCTAAATCTAAAAGTTTTTGTTGATCCTTGGTACTTAATAAACCATTAGAAAAACATTTCAAAACAGATATGGTTTCATTTAAGGAAAGATTTGTTATTTCTTCATCAAGTGTTTCTATAACTCTAGTAATTCTTTCAATGGATAGTTTCCTTTGTTCAGCTTGTATATCTAATTGGTGAGACAGCTTTTTAGATAAACCTATCATTAAGCTTATAATATTTTTTGAAAGTCTCCTAACTCTGAAATCTCGAACACATAATGATCCAAGAATGTAGCCTTCTGAATTTATTAATGGAAATGCTGCATAGAACCTTGGTCCATCACTCTTTAAGACAGAAGGATGATTTTTAAATATCTTATGCTTTGTTAAATCGTTTGCGATAAGAGGACTAGTGCTATTTAAAGCATATTGGCAAAATGTTAAGGGTCTTGGGGAAGTTCTTAGTTGTTCTTTGATTTGATCATTAATATCTTCTCCATCTAGCACAAAATTATATTGACGATTTTTATCAATAACATTTGCCCAACTATCTGGGCAATTAGTTATTTGTCTAGAAAGGTGGCAATAAACGTTATAAATCTCTTCATTAACAATGTCCAAGACTCCAGTTTTTTCAACTGCAAGTAGTCTACTTTCTTCATTGTCAGGGATAGGTGACGCTACAAATGACAAATTATTCTCCATATGGATGATAAACTAGATTTTTTATTATAAATCCAAATTTGTAATTTTCAATAAATTCAATTATTTAATAAACTTAGGTTGGAAATATAACACCTTTTGTAAGGATTACATTTGCGTATAAAGACCGTTCAGTAGTAGCAATCACTGCAAATGCATTTTTAACTCTTTTATAAAAACTATCTGCATCAAGTGGTATCGCAGTTAATTTATAATTTTTACAGGTTTTTTCAATTGCATTATGTATTGGATCAGTTCCACTTTTTTTTGTAACGTTTATAGCTCTTACGATTGCATCTGTCCCTTCATCTATAGGAAGTATATCTAGAATAGCATCTAAAAGAGGTATAAGTTCTATACCGTCTGCTCTTATTAGCTTAGTGGCATGTGCTGATGCAGGATAGTTTCCATCTACTAGGGCTATTTGATCACCATGCCCCATTTCTCTTAGTATAAATAAAACATCCGGTCCCAAAATTGGATTTATTTTTTTTAACATAATTTAATGTTTCCCTAAATTTAAATATATTCTTTTATTTCTTTATTTTTTTTATCCAATCCCGTAATTAAAGCTACAATATCATTTCCAGAAACTTCATTAGTTTTTACAATATCAATGATTCTTCCTTGTCTAAATACAGCTATTTTATCTACTAGATTAAAAACTTGACGAAGATTATGAGAAATTATTAAAACAGGGATGTTGCGCTCTTTGAGATTTTTTATTATTTGCTCCACTTTTTTTGTTTCCTGTATACCAAGTGCGGCTGTTGGTTCATCCATTACAATTAATTTTGAACCCCAACCTGCAGCTCTACTAATAGCAACACATTGTCGTTGTCCACCTGACATACTGGCTACAGTTTGATTTAAATTACCTATTTTGATACCAGTCTGAGCCAAAAGATCTATGGACTTTTTTTTCATGGCTCTTTTATTTAACCATGATAATGGTCCTAATCTAAAAAATTCAATTTCTCTACCAAGAAAAATATTAGCAGTAACATCCAGATCATCAGCTAATGCAAGATTCTGATATACTGTTTCTATTCCACTTACCCTGGCATCAGTGGGCGATTTAAAATTTACTTTTTTACCGTTAAAAAAAATTTTACCAGAGGTTGGTTTTTCAACCCCGGTTATACTTCTAACAAAAGTAGATTTTCCAGCACCATTATCGCCAACTATTGCAATATGTTCATTTTTAAACATAGAAAAATTTGCATCTTCTAGAGCTTTTACACCTCCATAATGCTTAGTTAATCCAACTGTCTTAAGAATTATATTATTTTTATCGTAATTCATTTATTATCTTTTTTTGCTACAAAGTATTATTTGATTATAAATTATATCTTAAGTTTGTGATACAAGAATTTAAAATTAAAATCCTTATTGACACTTGAGTATTTTTTGTACCTTAATTGTAATTTCAAATTACAACTATTCCGTTGAATATTTGTAAGATTAATAAAGGGAGAATGAAATAATGAGAAATTTATTATCAAAATTTGTAGTACTTACATTTTTTGCAATTACATCTAATGCTGCTATTCAAGCTCAAGATGTTATAGGTTACATCACAAAATCAGCTACAAACGCAGGTTGGATGATGATCAATCAGGGAGCAGAAGATGCTGCGGCAGAAGAAGGAGTAAAACTCGTTTCTGTAGGTCCAGCTTTCCAAGGTGATTTATCTAGTCAATTAGAGGTTTTCGAAAACCTAGTAGCCCAAGGAGCAAAAGCCATTGGAATTGCTCCAGTAGATAGTGCTGGTGTAGCACCTGCAGTAACAGATGCAATGTCATCTGGTATTCCAATTATCGCTATTGATACAGGCGTTTCAGGTGCTGATGTTACATCTTTTGTTGCCACTGATAATTATGCTGTTGCAAAAGTTCAGGGAGCAATTTCTGCAACATTAGTAAATGATGGTGATACTGTAATATATGTTACTGGTAATCAAGCACAATCAACAGGACAGGAGCGTCGTAATGGTTTCATGGAGGCTTTTTCTGCAGCTAGACCTGGTTCTAAAATTTTAGAAGTTCCAACAGAATGGAATAGCCAGCAGGCTCAAGAAGGTGTTGAAGCTGTACTAAATTCAAATAGTGATGTAAAAATGGTAGTTAATGCCTGGGATGGCGGCACTATGGGTGCAAAAGCTGCTTTAGAAAATCTTGGATATAGTGCAGGTGACGTTAAGTTAGTTGGATTTGATGGAGCAAGTGACGCGATCGCTGCAATGGATGAAGGTTGGGTTCACGCAGATACTGCTCAGATGTTATATCAAATGGGTTATCAGGGAATTAAAGCAGCTGCAGCTGCAGCAAGAGGTGAAACCGTTTCATCAAGAATAGATACAGGTTTTTTTCTTGTAACACCTTCTACTTCTGGTGTTTATAAAAAAATGGTGGGTATTAACTAATTTATCCCAAAACAACATGGCACAAAATTTATAAACTTTGTGCCATGTTGTTTTTTATTAAGCGAAATAATTTTTAAAATTATTTATAATTTTTTTAAAAATAATGTCAGAAAAATTAACAGATTCAATTATTAAAGCTTTAGTTAGATTCTTTAGAGCAGAGTGGTCTGGAGCTTTCATTGCTATTTTTATTCTTGCTATAGCTATAGAATTTTCGACTTCGGGACGTCCTTTTTTTCATCCTACGAACCTAATGACAATATTAAATAATTCTGCAGCTATTGGCATAGTAGCTGGTGGCATGACGCTTGTAATTATAACATCAGGAATTGATTTATCCGTTGGTTCAGTAATGGGTATGACTGCTGCTCTCACAGGTTATGTTTGTAGTTTTTGGGGTTTCCCACCATGGATGGCAATTCTTACAGGTCTTTCCATAGGATTATTAGTTGGCGCATTTCAAGGAGTATTAGTAGCTTATTTTGGTATGCCTGCATTCATTGCAACTCTTGCAGGATTGTCAATATGGAGAGGTACAGGTCATCTAAGTACAGGCGCACAAGCAACTCCTAAACTTCCGATTGATTTTGATACATTTGGACGATTTAACCCTTTTTTAAATATCAGAAATGAATTCAAAGCAGGTAATTTGGAAGGGTTTTGGGCAACATTTGGAAATTTTGTAGACAGCAATTGGTTGAATTTTTTTCGAACTTTTCAAATGTCTATGCTTATTTTTATCCTTTTTTTTCTGATATTGAGTATAATCATAGCTAATACAAGATATGGAAGATATATTTACGCTATTGGATCGAATGCTTTAGGAGCAAGACAATCGGGTATTAATACTTCTTTATATACAATGATGACTTATATGCTTTGTTCACTTTCAGCTGCATTTGGAGCATTGCTATTTCTTGGAAGAGCTCCCTATGCAAAATCTGACTATGGACAAATGTGGGAGTTGGACGCAATTGCGGCAGTTGTTATTGGTGGTACCTCATTATTTGGAGGCAGAGGTTCATTATGGGGCACTTTTATGGGGGTCATTTTATTAAAGTTAATAAATAACGGATTGACACTTGCTCAATTAGATACTTTTTGGCAAATGGTTGTTACAGGTTTAATAATCCTTTTAGCAGTTGGTATCGATTTAGTCCGCCAGTCAAAAAATTCAAAAAATGTTCGAAAGTTATTGGTAGCAGTAAGTTCATTTATGGCATTTTTAACCATGATGACACCTGCAAGTCTCTATTTAAAAGCAAAAATCTCACTTTTAGAGCATAATGCATCTAAAAATCTTCAGATTGCTGGGGAAAAATTAGCTAATGGTCAAACGGCGAGGTTATTAGGACCAAAAGAAATAGATGATCTTCAACAAATCATTCTTTCAAATACTTCAATTTCATTTTTATGTTTAATACTCTTTATCCTATCTTTATTGCCTATATTTTCTCTTAATAAACTTTTGGCAATTTTTACATCAATATGTTTTATTTTATTAATTATTCCAATTGTTAATATTGGTTATGCTGTGACGATACCTTTTTTAATTTTTGGAGTTATTGTACTCATTATGAGTTTATTTGTTGATTTAATTTTTGAAAGAGCTCGTAAGCTTGATAGTTTTATTTCTTAACATTAAGATAACTTATATTTATGGAGTTATTATGTGATTGTGATTGGTGGAGAAAATCTTATTGATTTAGTTTCTTCAAGTTCTAATTGTGAAGGCCTACCAATCTATTTAGCGAATCCTGGAGGTTCTCCATATAATGTTGCGATAGCTACAAGTAAGTTAGGAGCAAAAGTATCATATCTTACACCATTATCAAAAGATACACTCGGAAAGTTACTTTCTTCTAAGTTGAAAGAAAGTGGGGTAAAAATTTTATCAAAGAGTATTTCAAATCCTACTTCTTTAGCTGTGGTATCAATAAAAAATGGTTTTCCTTCTTATAGCTTTCATAGAAATGACACAGCAGAAAGAAAAGTAAATTTAGAAAATTTATTAGATATATTACCCATTAATGCAAAAATTTTTCATGTTGGTTCTTTAGGACTGATAGAAGGCCAAGATGCTGAAGTTTGGGAAAAATTTTTTAAGATATGCAAACAAAAAGGATTAATTACTAGTTTGGATCCAAATGTACGTCCAATCCTCATACAAGATCGTAAAAATTATATCAAAAGATTAGAAAGAATGTTTTTTTATGTGGATATTCTAAAACTAAGCAATGAAGATTTACAATGGATTTATCCAAGTAAATCATTAGATCAATCTTTTGAAATCCTTCAATCCAAAACTAAGGCTCAATTACTTATTCTTACACTTGGAGAAGAAGGATCTATTGGAAAAACGTCGAATTTTGAAGTTAAAATTTCTAGTAAAAAAATTTCTGACTTAAGGGATACAGTTGGTGCAGGTGATACCTATATGGCTAGTATCTTGAACTGGTTTGTAGATCATAAAATATACAATATAAATTTAGTCAAAAATTTAAAAAAACCAGATTTGTCTTCAATGATGGATAAAGCTTCTATAGCAGCAGCTTTAAATTGTAAGAAAATAGGCTGTAATCCGCCCTTAAGAGAAGATATTGAGATTTTTATAAACAAGGAAAATTTTGAAAACAATGCCTAAAAATATCGATATAGACCCTAATAAAATTTTTGCTAAAGACTTTTTAAAAAGTACAGAACTTCCTATTCATCAATATCAGAAATCAATTGATGATGAATTAAAGATACACGGTAAGGAAAATTTGAAAGAAGTATTAAGGCATATGTATATTGTTCGTGAATTTGAAAATATGCTTAATTCATTCAAAACAATAGGTTCATATAAAAATATAAATTATACTTATAATGGGCCTGCACATCTTTCTATAGGTCAAGAGGCTGCAGCTGTTGGAGCTGCATTTGCTCTAAAACCAGAGGATAAAATTTTTGGATCTCATAGAAGTCATGGTGAAATGATAGCCAAGGGTCTTTCAGCTATTAAGAATCTGAGTAGAGACAAAATAAAATCAATAATGCATGATTATAATGGCGGGAAATTAATTTCATACGTTCATAAAAATTTAAATGATAAAGAATTTAATGATGCAGAAATGTTTTTACTAAGTGGAGTGTTAGCTGAAATTTTTATGCGTGAACTTGGCTTTAATAAAGGTATGGGTGGGTCAATGCATGCTTTCTTCACACCTTTTGGTACATTTCCAAATAATGCAATTGTTGGAGGTTCTTCGGGTATTGCTGTGGGCGCTGCTTTACATGCTCATTTAAACCAAGAAGAAAGTATTTGTGTAGCAAATTTAGGAGATGGAAGTACTGGTTGTGGTTTAGTTTGGGAATCAATGAATTTTTCGTCTATGGGACAATATAAAAATTTATGGCCTGAACCATATAATAAAAATCCACCAATGTTATTTTGTTTTATGAATAATTTTTATGCTATGGGTGGTCAAACCTTGGGTGAAACAATGTCTTGGGATCGTCTATCAAGGATTGCTACTGGGGTAAATTCTGAACAAATGCATGCTGAAACAATAAATGGATCTGACCCACTATCTGTTGCTGATGCAATTATTCGAAAAAGAAAACTATTAATTGAGGGCAATGGCCCAATATTGCTGGATATTGAATGCTACAGATACTCTGGTCATTCTACAACTGATACTAATGCATATAGGTCAAGAGATGAAATCAAGCATTGGAAATTTTTTGATCCTATTCAACAATATTCAGAAAAAATGATAGAAGCAGGTATCATAAATAAAAATGATTTAAATAATATGAGTGAAAAAGTTCAAAATCAAATAGAGTATCTGACTAGTAAAGTCGTAGATAGAGAGTTAACTCCAAGTATTGATATTGCAAAAAACCCTACAATTATTGGAGATTTTACATTTAATAAAAAAGTAATCAATGTTTCAAAGATTACGAGTGACTTACTGAAGAATGAGGGTGAAGTAAATCAAATAAAAAGCTTACAAAAAAAGTCAAGATTTGGAAAGTCTGAAGAGGGCTCTTTATTATCTGGAATGAGGGCAATAACTCTTAGAGATAGTCTAGCTGAAGCAATTATTTATCATTTATCTAGGGATAAATCATTAATTGCATATGGAGAAGAATGTCGTGATTGGGGAGGTGCATTTGGTGTCTACAGAGGATTTTCTGATATTATTCCAATTAATAGATTATTTAATTCCCCAATATCTGAAGCAGCTATAGTTTCAACCGCAATTGGGTATGCTATATCAGGTGGTCGAGCAATAATTGAACTTATGTATTCAGATTTTATTGGAAGGGCAGGAGATGAAATTTTTAACCAGTTAGCTAAATGGCAAGCTATGTCTGCTGGTGAATTAAATTTACCTATTGTATTAAGAGCTTCAATTGGTTCTAAATATGGAGCACAACACTCTCAAGATTGGACTTCCTTACTTACACATATTCCAGGATTGTCAATTGTGTACCCAGCAACACCCTATGATGCAAAAGGATTAATGGCCAGTTCTCTATGTTCAAATGATCCAACGGTATTTTTTGAAAGCCAGCGGTTATATGATAAAGTTGAGATATTTACTGAAAATGGAGTACCAAAAAACTATTATAAAGTACCTTTTGGAAAAGCTGTAAAAAGAAGGAGTGGAAAGGACATAACTATCCTAACAATAGGAGCCTCTCTATATGCGGCATTAGATGCAAGTATGGAATTAATAAACCACAATATTGATGCAGAAATTATTGATGCAAGATCCTTAGTCCCATTTGATTATGAAATGCTGTTAAATTCAGTAAAGTTGACCGGTCGATTACTGATTGTTTCTGAAGCTGTAGAAAGAGGGAGTTTTGCAAATACAATTGCTACAAACGTCTCAAAATTTGCCTTCAAAAATCTTATAGCATCGCCTATGATAATCGGTTCGCCTAATTGGATTGCGCCAGGAGCTGATATGGAAAAAACATATTCTCCACAATCAGAAGATATCTTAGATCTTGTTTTTAGAGATTTTTTCCCAGAAAAGAAAATAAACAAGAGAGGACTTCGAAAAGATTGGGATTTTTTAGATTTAGCGAAAAAAGGTTTATAATTAAAAAGGAAATTTTAAATGACAGACATAATAATACCAAATCTGGGTAATGAAATATCAGAGGCAGAAATAACAGAATGGTTAGTTGAAACGGGTGATGATGTAGAACAAGGTGATGTTGTGCTTTTAATATCTACTACAAAAACATCTTTAGAAATTGAGGCTCCTACTAGTGGTAAAATTTCTCAAATAAATTCAAATGAAGGTGATTTAGTACAAGTAGGTGAAGTTGTTTGTACAATAGAATAATTTATATTACTTAAATAATTATTTATTAATATATTTTGGGACTAAAGTTCCTGGACTTTCGTTATTTTTATATGCTGCCTCTATAAGTGCCATTGTGTCCCAAGAGTCTTTAACCCCAGCAATAAGTTCACTCTCTTCACCACTCACAAATCGTTGTAGTTGTGCCATTCTATTCCCAAAGCTCTCAATAAACCAAGATCCTTTTAAAGGTATATTTATCCATTTTTCTCCTAAATTTATTTCTAATTTATCAGGTTCACCTTCTGGATAATTTAAATTTACTCCAAGATGAACATAAGCCGCACCCTTAGTCCCACAAATTCTAAATTCACAAGCTTGAAATTTTCTGCCAAAACTATGATTATGATTAATAGTCAGAGCACATCTGATATCTTTTCCATAATCTAG
>CACBRT010000007.1 GCA_902541695.1 uncultured Alphaproteobacteria bacterium
TTTCACAGCAAAATGAGATTCCAAAGGAAGAAGGTAAAATAGTACTTGCCATTATAAGAGGATCATCTGGATCGGTTTGCATTGAACCCTCATTTATTTCCGGTCCACTGGCATTGTCAATGTCCTCGGCTTCAAGTTCTTGATTTTTTGGAAATAATATGCCGGTCAAATAACTAAGTTGCATACGCCCTTCTATAGTCTCATGCTGAAAATCTCCGTTTTCATCGGGTATGCCTAGACCTGGGCCGAATAGTTTTGTTCTAAGTGTTTCAAGAATATGTTCTCTTCCCAACACCTATCTCTCCCATTCTTTATCAATAAATTCAATTAATAACTCACGCTCTTCCTTTGTGCAAAGTAAAAAAATTGAATGCTTTGCTCTTGAAAAGCCTTGATAAATGTATTTACGGATTTTATGAAGATCGTTCTTGTCTCCAAAACCCAAAATGAAAACGATCGATTTTTCAAGACCTTTAAAATCCTCAACGGTAGAAATAGTTATTGAATCACGCGTAGATGAGACAGATCTATCAGAAATTTTTTCAGCAGTTAAATTTTTGCTATTCAAAAAATTGGTCAGACTTGAAGCCTTTCCCTCATCATAGGTCAGAATACATATCTCATCTCGGGACACTAAAGATGAAGCCTGCAATAATTCTCTTAACTCACCAATTAGGATTTCTTCTTCAAGATCTGTATTGACAGTTAAAACTTTTACAGTCCCCCCTAATCCTATTGGGTCAGGGTCTTCCAAATTGATTTTAGTATGATATCTAATTGAATTTACAATTTGTGGCGTATTTCTAATATTTTTCTTTAATTTCCAGCTGGTAGGAGAAAATGATAAGAGATAATTAAAGGCATCTTCTTCAAAAGGAAAGCTTGGTGACACTTGATAGTTTGGATCTCCAAACCACCTCCATCTTCCTTTTTCTACTCCTCCCTTTAATATACCATCCAATTTATCAATACTTTCTATTTGAGTAAGGTCTTGTCCTTCATCAATTACTAGTACGTCAAATTTATCCTTTATCCTCATTTCATCTAATGATGAAAATGGTAAAATTGACAATTTCTCTGGAATTCTGATGCTAGATCTTAAGAAAGAGGCTAAAAATTGGCTTCTAGTAACAAATAAGACGGATTGATTCGCTAGAGCATCAGTCCTAGCTGCATACATCGCAATAAATGTTTTGCCTGTGCCAGCCCCTCCAGTAATAATAATCCTATCATTCTCCTGTATTGAATCAAAAGTGGAGTACTGTTCTTCAGTGAGTGAGAAGAATTTTTCCTCAACATCTTTAATTTGATGTCCAAGAGGAGGAACAATATCAAAATTTGGCCGTAAGAATTGTAGTATTTCACCTACAACATCTGGAGTTAGTTGGTTGTTAACCCCTAAGTTTTTGGACCAATACTCAAAAAGTCTATCAAGATAGAGGCTAAAAGAACCTGGGTTCTTACAATCCTCCAAAAATGCTGTAATTTCTAGAGGACATTCAGGTGAGCTCCTTTCTAGGAAATTTGGAATATCTGTAAAAACAACTCCAAAGCCCATTGGAATATCTTTGAGATCGCTTTTAAAGTTTTCGTTAAGATAATTTCTTTCAAGTGAAAAAAATGCAGTCTTAGCCTGTTCCCAGGGACTTTCCCGTTTTCTATTTTTTCTTCCAAATCGATCGGTAAAAGTCCAAATTCCATTTTCAGATTTTATTCTTCCACCTTTTACTTCAAGTAGAAAAATACCCCTTTCCCCGATTAATATAAAATCTGCCTCTGACCATCTTTTGTATACATGCTGAGCCAGATTTAGTGAATGAAGGGCTAAATCATTACTCTTAGTTTTTATTTGCTTAAGTAAAGTTAGTATTTTATTTTCTGCAGAGCTTGTATTTTGAAAAATTTCTTTTGGAATAACCTTCATTTTAAAAAAAACGCTTTTTATGAATTAACCCAATTATTAAAAAGAAGAGCCAATATAATGAGAAAAGTCAATGTTCTTAAAAGACTATTTAATATTTATTGCTTTATTCCAGTGATAAATAAGAAGTTTAGAAGTCATTCACTAAAAATTAAAACCAGTATTCCAACGACTATTGCACCAAAAATCCAACCTCCCCAACCGGCGTTTTGCTTTGGCTCTGCTGGAGTATTCGGTGGCATAATTGTTTTTCCCCCACTATTTTGCGGTGGCATGATGGGTTTTCCCCCACTATTTTTTGGTTTCTTCCTATGTTTATGGGGTTTTTGAGTATTAATATCAAAAGCCACCCACTGCCCACCAGGCATTTCCCTTAGGCTAATTCGTTTTCCACAAGTTTCACAATTTCTTATATAAGCCATATTTAGATTTAAGATTTTTTATTTAAGATTTAAATAATGGAATTAAGTTTATTTCCTGTCAAATTATTAAGGTTAAAATAGATTTAGTTAAGTAAATTATTTTGTAAAAAAAATAAGAGCCAGAAGTAAGAGAGCTATTATACCTATTTGATTTTTGGTCATACCCAAACCAAATATATAATGTTCAGGGCCAGAACTTTGCTTAGGTTCTTGTGTTTTTTGACTTTCTATATTTTTTTCCTGAATATTTACCCTCTCTTTCCTGATTTTTTGATTTTCTTTTTTAGACTGAAGCTTTGCTTCATTTTGTTTTTGTAATTCATAATTTTCTTCTAATGGTTTAACAAAAGCTTTTCTTGTTTCCTTTTTATTAGATTTTAAAATAGTTACACTATCTACTGAACTATGATAATTTTTTATTTCTCTTGAACTCTCATTAAATATATTGGAAAATTCCTCTGGAAATTCCTCTGGAAATTCCTTTAACAACCAAATCCAAACACTTCTACATGCCTGTGTATCTGCAAGGGCTCTGTGAGCATTTCCCACCCAGTTATGTCCAACATATTTTGCGGCTTCAGTTAATTTGTATCTATTATTAATTTTCAAGCAACGCTTATAAGCTCTCATCGCACATATTACCTGAGATGGTTCAAAAAAGCCTTCAGGAAAAAACTGGAGGTCAAAACTTGAGTTATAAATTACCACATTCTTGTTTGTTGTAGCTACTTCAATTTTCGGTAAGATTTTTTCTAATGTCGGGGCAGATGACACCATACTATCTGAAATACCATGAACACGTCTTGCCCCTGTTGGAATTTTCACTTCTGGATTGATTAATTCATTAATTAGAATTTTTCCCGTATCATCAATGATGGCAATTTCTACTATTTTATCACCCTTTTTGGCACTAAGCCCAGTTGTTTCAGTATCTAGATAAACAAAGTTATTTAAATTATTTCTAGTAATCCTATCCATTTCTCCCAACTCAAAGGATACTTTCTTTTGTTTTAAATTAGCCTGAGTGTTTTTGGATCTATTTCCTTCCAAATGACGTAAAAAAAAATTTATCGCTGCTGGATTACATTGCACGCAATGACCAGATCTAGTTCTCATGGTATGATTAAATTTAGCACATGGAATAGTACCGATTGCAAGCCATTTATCTGAGGACTTCATTATCTCAGAGTAATCAGATTTTTTAAGACCTGTTGCATCAAAAACCTTTTCAACTGGTATTTTATGTTCGGTTATAAATAATAGTTGTTCATCTGTTAAGCTAATCATGTGTCACTCAAAAAACCTATTTTTTAAAAAATAAAAAATTATATAGATTAAATATTTGAGAACAAGTCTTAAGGTCACCTGCATCTCAAATATAAGTTATGTCTTAAATAAAATGTTATGAATATTAAAATAAGCTTGCTTTATATATTTTTTTAAGTTATCCAAGTTTTGTGCATATAGAAAGAAAAACAATCTTACCAACCTGCATTCCAAGCAAGGTGGTTTTAAAATGCGACCAAGAGGTAATAAATGGAGAATATATCAAGATGAAACTTAACTTATAAAAATTCAAAAACTTTGACTTGTAACAACTTTACAGGTTTGGTGTGTCCAAAATATGGACCTCCATGTTCTTTGAAATTTTGGCATCACCTTGAATAATGATGTCATCCATCTTGATAAGGAGATTCTATGAATATTCAGAATAATTTAACCACAGAAGATTTAATAAATGATTATGAAAATACATCCAGATATGAAGTTATTCTCACTAATAATTTTCTTGAATTCTTTCCAAATCCGGAAGAAAGAAAGTTTGCAATCGATGAAATTCTAGATTGTTTACTGAATGATCACATGGCTGCCATAGATGAAGGTTATTTATTATTAATCGAAGGTATTATTCCATTTTATTCAGATGAAGCAGAATTAAATGGTGAAAGATTTAACTTTCATATTTATTTAAATAAAGAAAAAAATTATCTTCACCTGATTTTAGATAAGTCAAACAAAGGAGATAACTTTAAGTTTTTTAATATCAACCATGAAGATAATATTACAATGAGTGAAATTATTCACTAAACAAAAGATTTCAGGCGGTTAAATCATTTCTAACCGCCTGTAAGGGCTCTTTAATTTCAACTTGTGCGCCCTGGCATCCTGCCAAAAGCACTAAAGCGGAGAAAATCGATGAAAAATAACACCATTAAAAATAAATCCAAATCTATTAACTTAATGGATTATAACAAATCCAAATACAAATCATGGCTGCAGCAGAAATATGCACAATTGCTGGGTCAGGAAATCCTTTTGAAAAGTGATGCTGAAGAATATTTATCTTTAGAAAAGGAGAAAAAGAATGGTTAAAATTAAATCAAGAACTTGGGCAGAAAAAGATGATCCAATTTTTACAGGAAGATTTACATTTTCTTCTCATAGAAATATTCCCATTTTTAATGAAAGAAACCAAAATGAAAAAATCTCAAAGTCAAAATTATCCAATTTCCAAAAAAATAATCCTGACAGTTATAAAATCCAAAATGACAAAGGAAGAGATTTATGTAAATCTAATAAAAAATCTAAGATTACAGGGACTAAAAATAATCAGAGATTAATAAATTCAAAGATAAAGGAGAAGAACTATGATTGATAGACGTTCTTTTCTTATTGGTTCTGGCACATTGCTTACTACTTGTTTTGTAGATAAAGCGAACTGGTATTTAGACAATAAACAAACCGTTGTTCCATTAATTAATCAAAATAAGTCACTGGAAAAGCTTTATTTTGTTAAAATATCCATTAGTGAATACGAAGTTAGATTGGGAACGCCTGACCTTTCTTATGAAAGCTTTCGTCGATTGACATATCGTGAAATGCTCGATCATTATAGAGGCGTATCTGAACCGAAAACATTGAGTGATTTTAGAGATATTTATCACGAATGGGGTATTACTCCGAAGATGCTCGATCAATTTGCTGATCCCATGGAATATGTCGATGACTGGGGGAGAATTGATAGCCCGAAAGCCAAAGCTTATCATTATTTAGAAACTTTAGACTTGTTTGGATCTAATGGGATTGGTGGATTAAGACGCGGTGATTTACAGTTTGTAGACGGAGCATTTCCTGGTAGTGATTATTTGGCAGTTGTTTCTAATGATGCTTTATCAGCTAGTCTTCTTCAAGCGAGGTTACTGGAATTAGGTGAGAAAACATACGTAGAGTTAATTCCAGAAAGTTAAATTTAAATAATGGTATTATGATGGGTGGGTTATTTCTTGCCCGTCAACACTAAATTGACCTTTAGTGAGTCCTGAAGGGAAATCCATCCATCAGTTACTTTTATTAAATTGACACACTTAGCCTTCCGCAGGCTAAGGCGCTTGACCTTCAGAGTCGTCTCTTCGGTCAATCCATTCGATATAGCGACACCATTTTTTGGTCGAGGGCGGTTACGCGGTCTCCTCTTTATTCGCTGCCTATTTTATAACGCAGAACTACAAGGCGGCTATATCGACAACCGCCATTGTTATCCGCAGGTTACCGCTAGGTAGAGCCTGCTCGTAAGACCTTTTGAAATGATAAATTTCAGAGCTGATCATTTAACTCAACTGAGGTCACCGCTACACCAAGCGCTAGTTTAAGAGCCCTATTTTAGCTACCCTTTACAGTCATTTATTTATAAAATTAATCGTTTTACGAAGCTATTTTTGCCTTAACACGTCTCTGATAGATTTGATCTAAATCCCTGGAAGTCTGGGGACATCGTACTTTAACGCGATGTTCAGATAAATCTCCTACTTGAGATCGTTTTCTATTCAACAGCCATTCATCGACTTCGTCTTTAAGAAAACCAATTCTTCTTTCACTAATCTGAATAGCCTTGGGAAAGTCTTGAATAATTCGAAGCCTATTTAAGGTAGATACAGAAAATCCACAATATTCAGCCGTTGCAGATAAACAAAGAATTTTATTGGAAGTATTAAACATAAACTTGTTGCCTTCAGTTATTATTACAAAGAAACAATCATTCTTATTATTTTAAGAACCTTTATTTCTATTTATAATATACCATACTGGATATACTTAGATCTTTATTTTTTTTACTTTTTTTAATCTTTTTTTCACTGACATATAAATTGGGATGAGTTTTATCTTCATTGACTATGAAAGCACTCCAATCAGTCATTATTTTGCTTCTAAAGACTAATAAATCGTCCCTTTGATAAGCTTTTTCTACTTTATTACCAAAATTATGGCTCAAACAATATTCAAGAGATCTTACCGTATAAGATCCTGAGGTTTCTCCCCAGTCTCTAAAGGTCGAACGAAAACCATGAACAGTAATATCAAAATGAGAAAATTTTCTATATACAAGCGATAGCATGGACATATTTGAAATAGGTTTTTTCCCATTAAAGGAAAAAACATATCTATCAGAAATTGATCTTGCCTTAATTTTCTTTAATATTTCAAGTGCGAGGTTGCTCAAAGGAACTCGATGCAATCTACCTGTTTTCATTCGCTCTTTAGGGATCATCCATAAAGCCTGATCGAAGTCAAATTCATTCCATTGCGCCTTTATAACTTCAATGGTTCTAGCGGCTGTTAAGATTAAAAATTGTAATGCAAGACTAGACATTCCTTCCAATTGAATCAAAGATTGCCAAAAATGAGGAAGATCACGTACTGCCAAGGCTTTATGGTGATTTTGATGCATAGTAGGCTGTTTCGGTAAAAGAAACTCTAAATTCCCCTTGAGAATAGCAGGATTGTCTCCAGAGCAATACTTCATGGTTTTTGACCAATTCCATACCCTTTCAATTCTCTGGCGTACACGACGGGCTGTTTCTGCCTTATTCATCCAAATTGGCTTTAAAAGCTTTGCTAAATTGTTAGATTGAATATCTTGTATAGGTATATCTTTTATGAAGGGAAAGGCATAAGTACGAAGAGTATTGATCCATTGTTGATGATGTTTTGGATTTTTCCAGGTATCTTTTGTGGCTTCAAAACAAAGATAAGTTACCCTTTCAAAGGTCATATCATCTAATTTAAGTTTCTGAAGACGGTTTTCATCCCTCTCCTTTAAAGGATCAATACCCTCATTCACCCTTACTTTCTGAAGATCGCGGAGTTGTCGGGCTTTTTTTAACGAAATAAAGGGATATCCCCCCAAACCCATGTCTCTGCGTTTGCCCTTGAATTGGTAGCGAAAGACCCAACTCTTCGATCCCTTGTGATTGACGATAAGATATAAACCATGACCATCGGCGTATCTTCCACGATGATAGATTGTATTAATTTTTAAAGTTGTTAGTTGCATATTTTTTCCCACACTTTTTCCACCCCTTTGCCTGATATGACATGAAGGCTTATGATTACAATTACATCATAATATCATGCTATCTAATTGATTTAACGTGAAAAACTGGGTTCTTATGATGTCTTATGACATCTTATGAATTCAAGTGCTGGCGGAGGAGGTGGGATTCGAACCCACGGAAGAGTTGCCCCTTCGCCGGTTTTCAAGACCGGTACATTCAACCGCTCTGTCACTCCTCCAAGTTTAATACAAGCCATTGTTTAGTTTGAGAAGGCTTGAAAAAAATAACTTATTTTAGTAATTTTTTAAAATTTATAACATTATTTTTTAAGAAAACAATTCTAAATTTTAAAACATAAACATTCAATTAAAAAAATATATTTAATTTAAGTTATTTATTAAATAATTTTAAAATAATGAAAATAAATTTTTAGTCTTGCTAACGGGAGCTTCATAATGAATAAGGTCTTTAGCTTTAAGTTCTTTCCAAAAATCAACTGGAATTTTAAGTTTAAACCATTTTAAAATCTGTTCAAATTCATTTTTAGATCTTGCTCCAGGAATTACAGATGTAATGATTTCATTAAATAAAGGGAATTGCAGTGCTGCTGCCGGTAAAGGAACATTATATTTATCTGCAATCTGTTTTAAGAACTTTACCTTATCAACTACATCTTTTGGTGCATTGGCATAATTCCACATTTCTCTACCAACCAATACACCGGAATTAAAAGGCCCCCCACAAATTATGGAAGTACCAGCAATTTTACACTTTGGAAATAATGTATCTAGAGGCGTTTGTTCTAATAAAGTATAACGACCGGCTAATAAAAAAACATCCCAATTACCTATTTCTAAAGCATCTAAGCAAACTTGGTTTTCATTAACACCCAATCCTATAGCTTTAACTACTTCATTATTCCTAAGTTCATCCATAGCTTTGTAACCAGTCTCAGATAAATCTTTGAAATGTCTATGGTTTTCTTCACCATGTTGAAATTCTCCAATATCATGCACTAGAAGAATATCAATATGCTCTAACCCAAGTCTTTGTAAACCATCCTCAAAAGATCTCATAATACCATCATATGAATAATCATAAATTGGATGAAATGGTAATGGATCTACCATTCCATAATTTGATGGATTATCTACAGCACCAGGTTTTAAAATACGTCCAACTTTACTTGATATAACAAATTGACTATTTCTAAGTTGGTCGCCAACTACACGTTCAGATCTGCCAAAGCCATACCAAGGGGCTGTATCAAAATACTTTATACCTGAATCAAAAGCAAACTTTATTATCTTAGCAGCTTGATTATAACTTAAATCAACAAAATTTCCTCCAAGAGGTGCACAGCCTAGTCCTAAGACATCAATTTCTACTTTTGTTTTGCCAATACTTCTTTTGGAAAGTTCAAACAATTTTTTCACATTAAATTAAAATATAGTAACAGTATTTAAAAATTTGTAATTCTACAATAAAATTTGAATAATTATCCACCCTGCATATAAGGCATTAACACAACTTCACTATCTTCATTAATCGGAGTAAACCAAGATTCCTTATAAATTTTTCCATCGACAGCAAGAGAAACACCTCTTGTAATTTGAGGTTTAAGACCTGGATATTTCAAAGAAATATTATCAATAACTTCTTTAAAGTTTGAGCCGGTAACTGATACGTAGTCACTACCATCAGCTAAATTTTTTAATGATCCCCAGATTTTTACTTTAACCATGAAATTATTGTTTATTTAAAATTGCTTTTAATACTCTTGGCGGTGATAAAGGAAGCTCCGTAAATCTAATTCCAGTAGCTCTTGAAACCGCATTATTGATAGCTGCTAATGGAGGAACAATGGAGGTTTCTCCCACTCCTCTTACGCCATATGGATGACCTGGATTTGGGATTTCTAAAATTACAGGATCAATCATTGGTAAGTCTGAAGCAACAGGTATTCTATAGTCTAAAAAACCAGGGTTTTGTAATTTACCATCACTACTATAAATGTATTCTTCGTTTAGTGCCCAACCAATACCTTGAACAGAACCTCCCTGCATTTGACCTTCAACATAACTTGGATGAATAGCTTTTCCAGCATCTTGAAAAACAGTGTAGCGAATAATCTTAGAGTGTCCTGTTTCCATGTCTGTTTCAATGTCTACAAGATGCACACCAAAACTTACACCGGCGCCATCTGCATTTACTTCATAATGACCTGCAATTGGACCACCAGTTTGAGAAGAAACTTTTGCAATATCTTCTAATGATAAGGGTTCTTGATTTCCAGCATTTGCACCTGCTGGGTGAGCATATCCATCTTTCCAAATAACTGCATCTTCATCAATTCCCCATAATTTTGAAGCCCTTTTACATAATTCTTTTTTCGCAGCTTTAGCAGCTTTAATTGTTGCTAAACCAACTGAAAAAGTAACTCTACTTCCGTCAGTAACATCGTTATGACCCAAAGAATTAGTATCCGCAATTACTGTTTTGACTTTATCAAGGCTAATTCCTAATTCTTCTGCTGCCATTTGGCTTATTGAAGATCTAGATCCTCCAATATCCGGGTTTCCTTCTACAACCCCAACTGTACCATCAAAATTTATGTTTAAGCTTACACAAGTATTTCCACCAAAATTAAACCAAAAACCACATGAAATTCCTCTACCCTGATTTTCTTTAAGGGGTGAAGTATAGTGAGGATGGTTTTTTGCAGCTTCTAAAGTAGCTTTCAAGCCAATATCATCAAATGTAGGACCATAAGAAGATTTTGTTCCTTTTTTAGCAGCATTTAAAATACGTACATACAAAGGATCCTGGTTAAAAAATTGACATAATTCATCAATAACACTTTCCACTGCATATATGGACTGTGGTGCACCAGGAGCTCTATAGGCTGCTTGAGTAGGCCTATTTGTAAGTACATTAAATGCTTCTGTTTTAACTGCATCTAAATCATAAGCAGCAAAGGCGCTTTGCGCACCTAATTCATATGTTTCGTTAGGAAAAGCACCACCTTCATATCTTATAATAGCTCTAGCTGCTGTAATCTTACCAGTTTTCTTCATTCCAACTTCAACATCAACTAATGATGAAACTGTTGGACCAGTTGCTTTAAAAACATCTTCTCTAGACATAACCATTTTTACAGGATGACCAGATTTCTGAGATAAAGCTAATGCAATTGGCTCAATAAAAACAGTAGTTTTTCCTCCAAAACCACCCCCAATTTCTGAGGCAGTCACTTTTAACTGACTATTATCCATTTTAAATATACTTGAACAAATAGACCTAACGTTAAAATGTCCTTGCGTACAACACCATAAATCTGCTTTTCCATCATTACTCATTGAAGCTAAACAAGCGTGAGGTTCTATATAACCTTGATGAACAGAAGGTGTTTTAAAAGTTCTTTTGATTACTTTATGTGCTGCTTTGAAACCTTCTTCAAGGTTTCCATGTCCAAATGAACAATATTGTATTACGTTATCAGAATAACCGTCTGGTATATTTTCATTTTTCTTTCCAATAGCAACAACTGGAGCTCCAATTTTCATTGCATCTTCTATAGTTATAACAAATGGTAGCTTTTTATATTTTATTTTGACAAGTTTTAATGCCTTTTTCGCTGTACTTAAATCAACTGCAGCAACAGCAGCAACTGCATGACCATCATATAAGACCTTTTCATTAGCAATACAATTTTCCAAAATTTGATTATTTTTATTATCAGGATTGATTTTTATAAAATCCTTAAAGGTAACTATCGATTTAACTCCACTTAATTGCTCTGCATTAGAAGTATCAATTGATTCAATAAAAGCATGTGGTTCATTTATTCTTAGTAAACATCCATATAACATGTTCGGAGCATATAAATCAGCTCCATACATGGCTTTACCAGTTACTTTATCAATGCCATCAGGCCGTAATGGTCTTGTACCAACAATCTTAAATTCTTTGGTGGTTTTAGGAGTAATTTGGTCCATAATCTTTCCTCATCTCACGAGCTGCATCTAGCACAGCTCTTATAATTTTATCATATCCTGTACATCTGCAAAGATTACCAGCTAACCAATATCTAACTTCTTTCTCTGTAGGGTTTTGATTTTTTTCTAAAAGAGACTTTGCAGCTATTAAAATTCCAGGAGTACAAATCCCACATTGTAAAGCAGCATGTTCTAAAAATTTTTCTTGTAAAACATGTAATTTATTTTCTTCTGCCATACCTTCAATGGTATCAATATCAGAACCATCAACTTCTGCTGCTAATACTAAACAAGAACAAACTAATTTTTTATCTAAAATAACACTACATGCCCCACAATCACCAGTACTGCAGCCTTCTTTAGTGCCAGTTAGATTTAAATCATTTCTTAGAACATCCAAGAGAGTATCTTCTGGGTTACATAAAAATTCTAAATCATTGTTATTAACAGAAACATTAACGTGCAATTTTTTCAATTTTTTCTCCTGCTCTACTGTGAGCTAGTATAATTGATCTTTTCGCTAAAACTCCAGCTACATGAGATCTAAATTCGATAGTTCCTCTTTTGTCATCTATTGGATCACATGAACTTGAGCAAATTAATGAAATTTGTGATATTAAATTATCATTTAAATTTTTATTCATAACTAATTCATTTATTCCTTTAATATTTACAACTAAAGGTGCTACTGCACCTAAAGAAATATTTAATTCTTTTATAAGTTTTTCTTGATTTAAAGTTATGAAGCATGCAGCAGAAACTACTGCTATATCCATCTCACTTCTTGGAGTAAAACGTATATAAGAATCAGATGAATAAAGAGGTCTTTTAGGAATAATTATTGATTTAATAAACTCACCTTTTTTTAGTGAGTTTTTTCCTGGACCAATTGGTATATTACTGACTAAATCTTCTCTTAATCCATTTGGCCCTACTATTTTTACTCTACATTTAGATACACTTAATGCCGGGGTAGTATCAGCTGCGGGAGAAGCATTACATATATTGCCTGCTAAAGTACATCTACCTTGTATTTGGGAGGAACCAATAAGATCAAAAGCTTCTGCAATACCAGGTGTAAATTCTTTCAATCCAGGATAATTATTAAATTCTGAACCAGAAACAGCTGCTCCTATCTCATAACCACCATTTACTTTTTTTATTTCTCTAATCCCAGGAATATTTTTTATATCTACAATTAGATCAGGATCGGTTACTCCTGATTTCATTTGAACAAGAACATCAGTTCCACCTCCAAGAATTCTTGTAATGCCTTGAGTTTCTTTTAATAAAGAAACTACTTCCTGTTCTGAATTTGGTTTGGCAAAAATCATTTTAATATTATATTTATAAAATAGTTAAAAATCAAAATAAATAATGCGATAAAATAACATTATTATTATAAAATAAAGAAAAATTAGATTTTATAATCTAAAAAAGATTTTACAAAATAACTGCTCATAAAAAAATAAAATTATTCTGTAAAATTAAGCCCAATTTGATAAAATTAAACCATCATATATTAACTTGAACGATATTATTAATAATGCCCAAGATACTAATAAATAAAATAATTTCTCAGGGATGAGCTTTACAACTAAATAGCCAAAATAGACAGCAAATGACGCTGGTATTAATAAAAATGATGCAATTTTAATACTTTCAAAATTGAGTTGACCTAAAAAAAAGTATGGAATTACTTTGATAGCATTAACATAACTAAAAGCTATTACAGAACTTCCAACATAGACAACTTTACTTAAACCAAGAGGAATAACAAATATTTGCCATGGCGGTCCACCGTTATGACTTATAAAACTAGTAAATCCAGAAATTGAGCACAAAAATATACCTTTATTTTGATTAAATTTTTTTAACTTTGTTTTTTTTATGCTATTTTTAAATAACTCATTTATAGCAAAAATTACACCCATAAGCCCAATAATAAAGGTTACTACCCATTCAATAACGATATTGGCAGTAAACCAACCTATTAATACGCCAATTGTCATACCAATAATACTTATTTTTAAAACTCTAATGTCAAAATCTTTCCTGTAAAAAAATAATGCAAATATATCTGATACAATATAAACAGGCAGTAACAGTCCTGCAGCAGTAATTGGTGACATAAATAAAGAGAGACTAGGTACTGCAAGGGAAGCAATTACAGGTAGTCCTCCTTTACCTAATCCAACGGTTACGGCCGCAAAAACAGCAATAATCCAAAAAACCCAACTTTCATACATTAATTAACTGTAAAAAAATTTTTAAATTTTGAGTTCAACATCATACTATTTGATAACCAGAATTTTTTAATTTATTTGCAATTAATTTTATGTGTTCTGGACCAACTTCACAACAGCCTCCAACTATTGAAGCGCCTAACTTGACCCATTCCATTACAAATTCCAAATAATTTTCAGGATTTAAGTCCTTTCTTTCTTCCAAAACATCAACTGTTGGTGCATCCTTTAAAAAACCAGCTGATATTTTGGTAAAAGCGTTAGCATAAGCTCCAAATTTTTTATTAAATGAAGAAACAATTTCTATAGCATTAGTTACTACTTCAGGTCTTGAACAATTAATAAGTACTGCCTCAATAGTAAACTTTTCTAATATGGAACCTATTTCTTTTAAATTTTCTCCAGATCTTAATTTAGAACCATCAAAATCATCAACAGAAAAACCAATCCATACAGGTTTTGAAATTTTTTCTGAAGCTCTCAAAGCACCTTCAGCCTGATCTACAGAACACATTGTTTCAATCAAAATTATGTCAGTTTTTAAAGACAAATGACTAATCATTTCATCATAAATTTTTTCAGCTTCAGCTGGTGGTGGACAAATATCTGGTCGATATGAAGCAATAAGAGGACCTATTGAAGCCGCAACTTTACCATAACCATGCTTATCTCTAGCACTTAATGCTGAATTTACTGCGATATCCCAAAGTTTAAATCTATAATCTTCTAAGCCCACCCTTTTTAATCTATCATATAGTACTGGATAAGTGTTCGTTGTAGCCACAGTTGCCCCAGATTTGAAATAACTCCTATGAACATCATCAACTATAGTTGGTTTGTCCATCATTACTTTTGTTGACCAAAGTGGAGTAGCTTTATCTCCAGATCTTTTTAAAATTTCTTGTCCAATGGATCCATCTAAGAGTATTATATCTTTATTCATTTTCTACTCACTTTTTTTATATTAATATTAAAATACAAATTATTGAATATATGAACCTTCCTTTTAATATTTTTTTAAATTTATAATTTTTATTAACTCAAATTAAAACTGCCAAAGTAGTCAAATTCAAAACATAATTTAATTAATAATGATTTTGATTTGAACAAGGCAAATTATATACCATAAAAATAAAGATAATGTTAAAGTTTATTTATTAAAAAATTTAGTAGTTTTATTTACTCTAGTTATTTTCTGAATATATCATACATCAACTTTGAAAATTTTTAGAATAAAGCTTCTACGTTTTTTATGTTATTGTTACCAACATGGCCGATTTTAAAAAACTAGGCTTCGGTGCACATTAAAAAACAGCTCTCGAAGGAAAAGGTATTTTGATAACGGATTATGGCTATATTTTAACTGAATAATAATTTATTAATAGAGCGAAAAAATTAATTTGAGATATTAATGGTATTAAATTTGATGTAGATTAAATTTTAATTATAAAAATACAGATATAGTAATAATAATAGCTTTAATAAATATTGTACCTAAAAAAATCAACAAAAATACAAATAGTAATTCTTTTGGATAAGATTTAGGTATAACCTGTAGTTTCATTTCTACGATATGTAGAAAAAATACTTGTTTCAATCAAATCGAAAACATTTTTTAAACTGACATAGCAGAAAATTCAGGATCATCTGATTGTGCATTAGCAGAAGATAATGGTAAACTCGTTTAAATGTTAAATGGTATTTTCACTATAACCATTGATACAAATTCTAGTATAAAATTTGTTGAGTCTTCAGACCTAATTATAGATAGAATATCCTCTATAATGAATAAAAATGAAACACTTATTTTTTTGCGTATCATAAAATTACAAATTCAGATAAGATCTCAACTGCTAATAAAGTAATATTATTTGTATTAAAAAAAAAATTCTAACCAACTATAGAATTTAGTATTTTATTACAATAATATTCAAATGTTATGAAAAAAAGAAATATAAAAGAAAGGACTAATCAGAAATATTTTTATTACACTCTTTAAGTTAAATTAAGTCATTTAATTTAAATATCTTTTTTAGTAAAAATTATTTGGTTTCTAATTTATCTCTTAAGCTATTTAACAGTTTATTTGTCTCAGAATAATCATTAGCAACGCCATATAAGTATCTATCTGGTCTAATTAATGCCACATTAGCATTAATAGTTTTCAACCAAATTTTTATAGCTTTATTTGCAGAAATTATTTTAATTTCGAATTCTTTAAGCAATTTTTTATCCTGATATTGTAATTTTTTTTTAAGACTACAATTCTCTAATAAAATAAACTTATAAATTGCTTCCTCATCTAATAACTTCTTTTTAAAAAAAAATTGAGGAGTTATCTGACCTAACGGCGTTTGACCATATTCCCATATACCTTTACCTAGTTGTGGCTTTGGGTAATTAAAGCTTGCTTTATTATCTTTAAGGCTACTATTGAAATATTTATTAATAAGACTTTTTTTACCAGTGTTGATTAATTCACCACATCTTGTAGCTAATTTAATAAATTCTGTAACATGCTTTCTTCTTTCAATTGTATATGAATCAAGTAAAGAATTGTCAGCTCTACCTTTCATTATTCTAGCCAAACGCCAAGCTAATGAACTAGCATCTCTAATACCTGCACAAAGACCCTGACCTAAAAAAGGAGGGGACTGATGAGCACTATCACCAGCTAAGACTATATTATTTTTTCTCCATTTATTTTTTATTATAGAATGAAAGGTATAAATTTGGGCTCTTTCTATTTTAGCATCATCAGGAGTTAACCATGGTGATAAAATTGACCATAAAAATTTTTTTTGAAGAATCTTTTTTAAATCATCACCAGGAAGAATCTTCATTTCCCATCTTCTTTTTGATGAATTAATACAACACCTTGTCATTGGTCTAATTGCGTTACAATGTTGTACTGTATAGTTTGGAAGTTTTTTTGCTCGAACTGAGTTTTTTTTAATAATTAAATCTATAACAAGCCACTTTTCATCAAATCCAAAGTCTGTCACTTTTTTAGAAATTTTTTTACTAACCAATGAATTTGCACCATCACACCCTATTATCCATTTTCCTAAATAGGAATTTTTTTCATTTGAAACAGAAGAATTAGTTGTAAGGATGCAATTATTTTTAAAGTCTCTAATTTTGATTAAATTTTCACCTAATCTAAAAGAAACATTTTTAAAACGATTTAATCCATTTCTTAAAATTTTTTCTAATTCGGGTTGAAAAAAATACCAATTATTATACCATCCTTGATCACCAATTTCTTTATTAGCTTTTCTAACAAGCAATGTTTTATTGTTTTTATCGACAAAATGCATTCCCTGAAATGAAGGTCTAGCAATTTTTTCTATATAACTTGAAAGTCCAATATTTTGGAAAATACGCATTACCTCACCATCAAAATGAATTGCTCGAGGTGTCGGATGTATCATTTTATTTTTTTCAATTATTAAAATTGATATATTTAATGGAGCTAGGAGATTAGCGACTACTGCACCAACAGGACCTAACCCAATAATTATTACATCAAATGATCGATTTTCATTCATAAAAATTCATAAAAAAAGTTATTTTTTTAAATCTCTTCTGCAATCGTATTTGGAACAACCTTATTATCTGCATTAATATATTCACCCTTTTTATTAATAACCGCCATGTCACAAAATATCTCAATTCTATGATTATCGGGATCTATTACATAAAAACTTTCATTTTCTCCCCACGTCCCATCACCATTTTTATTAAATGAACTATGTATTACTGGTCCTCTGACAATTGTTAAGTTTAATTCTCTAGCTCTTGATAAATAGAATAAAAAACTATCACGAGTTGAACATTCAAATGCAAAATGATGAATTCCAGCTGGAGAATTTTGATCATTTTTTTTTGTATAATTTCTATTTGGATTATGCGTAAGCACAAGATCATGGTGATGTTCATTAAGCCTTAAAAATGCCATTTCAAAAGGAATAGCTTTATGCTCTCCAGCTTTATGCCTTTCAGTAAGTTTCATATTTAAAAAATTTCTATAAAATTCTAGTGATTTATCAACATCGCTTACCTCTAAAGAAACATGCTGACATTTCAAAAAATTTGACTTTTCAATATTATTTTTCACTATAAAAAACCTTTTCTATTTAAAGTATTAATAAAGCATTCTCACTAAAAATAAAGTAACACCTGGAAAAGTAAAAAGTAAGATGACTCTTAAAAAATCACTTATTAAAAAGGGCAAAACTCCTTTAAAGGTTTCTTTTATAGGAATATCACCTGCAATCTTATTAATAATGAATGCATTTAATCCAACGGGAGGGGTAATTAAACCAACTTCTACAACAATTAATGTCAAAATTCCAAACCAAATTGCAGTTTCTTCATAGGTCATTCCAAAATCAAGTTGGACAATTACCGGAAAAAAAACTGGTATAGTAAGTAAAATCATTGCTAAGCTGTCCATCAAACAGCCAAGAAGAATATAAATTAATAAGATTATAGCAACAATTGTAAATGGAGAGTAGTTATAACTTAAAATAGTTTCAGATAATATGTTAGTAATCCTGCTAAGGGCAATAAAAGAGTTAAAAAACTCCGCACCTAATAAAACTAAAAAAATCATAGCCGTCGTTACTGCTGTGTCATTAATAACTTCAAAAAAATTATCTAAGGAAAAATTTTTATTGAAAACTGCTATTAAACCAGTCCCAGCGGCACCCACTGCGGCCCCTTCAGTAGGAGTAAACCAACCTAAATAAATACCTCCTATAACAATAAAAAAAATAACTAACACATGCCAAATATCTCTAAATAAAGATAATCTAGTCGAAAAATCTACTTTCTTTTTATTAGGACCACTAGTTGGAAAAAACCTAACATAAATTGCAATTGCAGTTATATAACCCAATGCAGCTAAAACTCCTGGGATAAATGCAGCAAGAAACATTTTGGCAATATTTTGCTCTGTAAGTATTGAATAAATAATTAAAATTACTGAAGGAGGTATTAAAATACCTAATGTTCCTCCTGCAGCTAAAGCTCCAGTACTAAGAGCATTAGAATATCCCATTTTTCTTAATTCAGGCAAAGCAACTTTACCCATAGTAGCTGCAGTAGCTAAAGAGGAACCACATATAGCACCAAACCCAGCACAAGCACCTACTGCAGCCATAGCTACTCCACCTTTTCTATGGCCCAAACATGCCCCTGCAAAGTTGAATAAAGCAGAACTCATCCCAGCTTTTGCTGCAAAATTTCCCATAAGTAAAAATAATGGTATCACACTTAATGAATAATTTGAAAATAAATGCCAGGCACTTGTTTTAAGCTGTGATATTATTGGAACCCAACCGGCAATTAAAGAGGTACCAAATGCACCCACAATGAACATACATAATCCAATTGGAATTCTGAATATGAGTAAAAGAAATAATATTGGAAAAAAATAAATACCAAGACTTATTCTTTCTATGTCATAACTTTCTATAAAAAAAGACTGCATTATATTTTCTTATATTGAAACTGTGTGATAGTTTTCAGTAGAATATAAAAACAAACTATTGTTAGTAAAAAAAAAGAAAAAATACCTGGAATAAACGCAATCCAAACAGGAAGTTTAAGAAGCATGGTTTGTTCGTTATATTTTATCATATCAAATACACCGTAAATCATTCTGAATGTAAAAAAACCAGAAACCATTAAAAAAATTAAATTACTAAATATGTCTAAAATTTGTTTGATATATGTAGGGAACCTAGAACTAAAAAAATCAACGATCACATTTCCATTTTTAAAATGACAAATAGGTAAAAAAGAAAAAATTGCGATTGCACAACCCATTTCAACTAGTTCAAAGTCACCAAGCAAAGGAGAAGAAAATAGAACTCTTCCTATAATTGAAAATACGTTTATTATTACAATTAAAATTAAAACACAGCCACCTAGAATTGAAAGAAATGTTGATAAATATAATAAAATACGCCCAAACTTATCATTTGGGCGTATTTGATTTTCAATAAAGGGATTAGTTTTCATACTTTGAAATTAATTTGCGGGCAGTATTTACTAAAATATCACCATCTAATCCATTGCTATTGGCATCTTTAATCCACTGTGAAATCAATTTATCTCCTGCATCTTTCATTTCTTTTAATGCATCTCCAGATAATTCATGAAATTCACCTCCTGCATCAACTGCCAATTTTCTAGCAGGACCTTCAAAGCCATCCCATAGCTCTCCAGCTAATTTCGCTAGAGCCATACCTGAATTTTCATCAATTACTTTCTTTAAATCATCACTTAACGACTCGTATTTTGCTTTATTCATTAGGAATAAAAATGGAGTTGTATATAACCCCCTATCACCACTAACCTCTGTATGAGACTTGGTTAGTTCGTGAAGTTTAAAGGAGGGCATAATTTCCCAGGGAACAACCATTCCATCAATAACCCCTTTTGACAAAGAAGGCGCAACTTTTGGTACGGGCATTCCTACAGGTGTAGCACCTAAACCCTCTAACATTTTGCTAATAACACGGGTAGGACCACGCATCTTAAGTCCATTTAAATCATCAACAGATTTGATCAATTTGTCCTTAGTGTGAATTTTTCCAGGTGCGTGTACATGTACAGCTAAAATTTTATAATCTTTAAGATCTTCAGCACCCACAGTTTCTACAAATTCTTGTGCAGCTTGTGATGTAGCTAAAGAGGATGCTGCCATAAATGGTAAATCAAAAACTTCCAATCTTGGAAATCTTCCTGGTGTATAGCCAGCAACAGTCCAAATCAAATCTACAACGCCATCTCTAACTTGATCTACAAGCTGAGGAGGAGCACCTCCTAATTGCATTGCTGGATAAATTTCTACTTTAATTTTTCCTCCAGAATCTTTTTCTATTTTATCTCCCCAAGGCTTTACAAATTTAGCATTTGAATTTGCTGGCATTGGTGGAAATGAATGAAATTTTAAGACTACTGTTTCGGCAAATAATGAATTTGACAAAATAATAGAAAAAAAACTAATAAGAAAATAAGTTTTTATATTTTTTAACAATTTTACCTCCCAAAATTTAAAATATTAATATTTAAACTTTTTCAGGATACATTAATCAAGCTTTATTTTAATTCATCCATTAAATCATAAATGCTATTATAATCATCAGCCCTAGTAATAGAGGCTATATATTTATCTGGTCGAATAAAAAAAGCCTTATTTAACTGTCGATTGTATTGATAATTACATAAGGTTTTTGATGCATCTCTTACAATATTAAAATTGGTTTGTACTGGATTGATATATTCTGGTGTGATACCAAGAATATTAATATTTTTGGTTTTAAATTTTTTTATTAAATTATTTGAAATAAATTTTTCTGGATAATCAGAATAAATAATAATAAAAAAATTATTACCCAAAATTTCATCTAACAAAAATTGGTTTCCTTTAAAATCGTCGACAGTAGGTTGTGGAAATAATTGTCCTATCAATTCATTTTCATACTTATTATTTGTTTTCCATAAAAAACCCTCATTAAAAGACGGTTTAGGCTTGAATCTCATTTGAAAAATATAATCCTTAGCTGGTTTATAGTAGGAAATAAGATAAAAAAATAATCTTGTTAAAGTACCCAAAAACTTATTTTTAGGATTTAAAACTCTTCCCATTAATAGAGAGATTTTTATCATCTGTGCAATATGATATTTTCTTTCTTTCTCATAAGAATTTAAAATTGTGGGGTTATTACTATTAATTGCAAAAGCCAATTTCCATGACAAATTTAGTGCATCCCGTACTCCACTATTCATACCTTGTCCTGCAAAAGGCGGTGTTTGGTGAGCAGCATCTCCAGCTAACAAAATCTTATTTTTAAACCAGCAATTGGCTATTAAAGCATTAAATGTATAAACACATTTTCTTCTTATTGAGAAATTATCATTTTCACCTTTTTGAGTTAACAATTTCTTAATAAAAATTAAATTCAAACATTCTTTTTCATTCTCTGACTTATGTAACTTAAATTCATAACGTCTTATTCCACGAGGCCCCGGCAAAGTAATGCACGGCCTTCGAACATCACAAAATACTTGAGTGTGTCTAAATTTGTTTGAAGAATTGAACAAATCTAAGATTAACCACTTCTCTTTGTAAATTGAACCTAATAATTTTATATCTAAAAGCTTTCTGAGGATAGAATAAGCACCATCACAACCAACAATAAATTTTGAGTTTATTTGAAATTTAATTTTTTTACTTATTACCCTTGAACAAATAATATCTTTTTTCTGATAAAAATTTAAAAATTTAGTATCAAAAAAAACATTTAACTTATATTTAACTTGTAAATTCCTTAATAGGATATCTTCTAAATCTGGCTGATCAAAACTATTCCTTTTAGGAAAACCGTATAGTTTTGAAGATGGATTAATTGTTGCAAAAATTCTACCATTTGGAGAAAAATAATATGAACCACAATTAAGTGAAATTTTATTTATAAATTCATTTATTAATCCTAAAGATTGAATTACCCTTAATGACTCATCATCTATAGAAACTGCTCGAGGTTCTTTGACTGTAGATGAATTTTTTTCAATTAATATGTTTTTTATATGGTGAGATGCTAATAAATTTGATAAAAATAAACCTGTGGGCCCCGCTCCCACAATTAATACGTCAGTAGAACAGTTTTTCATTATGGACTAATTTAAAATATCACTTTCATTCATAACAAAATTCTTTAGGGTTCCAACTTCTGAAATTTCAACTTCAACTTTATCACCACTCTTTAAATACAGAGGTGGATCTCTTCTGTCACCTACTCCTCCTGGGGTTCCAGTAACAATAACATCACCGGTAGATAAACAATTAAAGGAAGAACAATAAGAAATAATTCTTGGAATATCAAAAATCAGTTGATCTAAAACTGCATTTTGTACCACAGTATTATTTAATTTAGTTTGAATTTTAAAATTCTTATAATTTTCAATTGTTTCTCTAATAACCAAAAATGGTCCGAATGCTCCTGTATATGGAAAATTTTTTCCAGGTGTAAATTGACTTGTGTGTCTCTGCCAATCTCTAATACTTCCATCATTATAGCAAGAATACCCTGCTATATGTTCCATTGCAGAATCTTCCGATATATGTCTTCCACCTTTTCCTATAATTACTGCTAATTCACCTTCAAAATCAAATCTACTTGAAGTATTAGGTTTTACTAAAAATTGATTATGTGCAACTTGCGTATCTGGAAATCTTGTAAAAATAGTTGGATAACCTGAAACTTCTCTTTTTGTTTCAATTCTATGTTTTTCATAATTCAAACCAACACAAAGTATTTTATTAGGGCTGGGAATTACAGGCAGAAAAGTAATATCAGAATAAGAGAAATCAATAGGATGATTAACGAATTGTTCTAAAAATTCATGGTCAAAAAATGTTAAAAAGTTAATTATTGTTTTAGCTGGCAGTTTATTTTTTAATCTTTCCCCCAGATCAATTAAGCCATTTGATTTACCTATTCCAAAGCTTACTTCACCCTTTCTATAGTAACTTAAAAGTTTCATTTTATCCTCATCAAATTTTGAACTATACCCTTAAATAACTTTTTCCCCATAAATTGAGCGTTCTTGCATCATGTGGCCAATCTAAAAATTTTCTATTTTTAATTAATTCTAACTCAGCTGATAATTCAATTTTATTTCCATCACAGTCTTCAAAAAACACAAAAAGATTATTACCTGGACCATGTCGACCTGGACCCCAGAATAGTGTTAATCCCCTTTTTGAGATATAATCACACCAATCTCTAATTAATTTCCACTTTCCTACTTCATAACTATGATGATCAATCCCAACATTTTTTGACTTAAAACAGGCTAGGCTATGATGTTCTTTATTTGATCTAAAAAAACATGTTGTAATAACACCATTTTTATTAATTACTCGATCTGAAATAGCAAACCCCAATTTTTTATGATAAAAATCAATAATTTTTTTTACATCTATAGATTGTAAAGTAAGATGTTGGAGTGGTGCATGATATTTATTTTTTTTTGACCATCGTGTTAAAGGTACTCCAAAAACAATCTTATTATTGTCAGGGTCACAAATAGAAAAGGAACTTTTTTTTAAATATATTGAACTATACTCAGTAATTTTGATTCTTTCAGATAAAACCCTTTTTCTTATTTTATTTAATTTTCTTTCCGACTTACAACCAAATGCAGCACAAGATAGTTTATTATTTATCCCTTTTTTAAAAATTAATAGTCGATTTGGGCCAAAACAATGCCATTCACTATTTGAAACACAATTCTTTTTCATCATTAAATTTTTTGAATAGAATTCGGCTATTTTTTTTGGATTTGCACTTTCTATAGCTATATGATCAAGAAATACTTCAGAATTTAAAATTGTGTTGTGCATTAATTGTAATTTTTAAATAGATAAATATTATATAAATACTAAGACTATAATTAAAAAAAAAAAATGAAAACAAAAAATCTTAAAACACAAGTTGTAATAATTGGAGGTGGACCATCAGGTCTACTATTATCTCAAATTCTAATGAAACAAAATATTGATACCATAATTCTTGAAGCACAATCACGGGAATATGTCTTAAAAAGAATTAGAGCAGGAGTGCTTGAGCATGGTTCAGTGGAGCTCCTTAAAAATGCAGGGGTTGGAGAAAGAATATTTTGTGATGGAAAAAAACATGATGGATTTATAATATCATCTGGGGAAGATAGTTTTAGAATTGACTTATCTACAACAACTGGAAAGTCAGTATATGTTTATGGACAAACAGAAGTAACCATAGATCTTTATAAAGCACAGGATAAACTAAATGCTCAAATATTTCATAATGTAGAACAAGTGAAAATTTCTCAACTAGACTCAAATGTATCAAAAGTTGGCTTTTATTACTTAGATCAAACTTACGAAATTAAATGTGATTTTGTTGCAGGCTGTGATGGTTCTATGGGAGTAAGCAAAAATTATATTCCAGATAAAATAAAAAAAAGTCATATTGTTAATTATCCATTTTCATGGCTCGGCATATTATCAAATACAAAACCTGTTAATCATGAACTTATTTATGCTAGTCACAAAAGAGGATTTGCATTGGCTTCAATGAGAAATGCAAATTTATCTCGCTATTATATACAAACTCCTAATACAGATAAAATTGAAGATTGGCCAGACGAGTTATTTTGGAAAGAACTAATTAAAAGATTACCCAAACAGTACACTACAAATATTGAAATAGGAAAATCCATCGAAAAATCAGTAACTAAACTTAGAAGTCTAATCCTAGAGCCAATGCAATGGCATAACTTATTTCTAGCTGGTGACGCAGCTCATATTATGCCTCCGACGGGTGCAAAGGGTCTGAATTTAGCATTTTCAGATATTTTTTATCTGTCGGATGGACTTATAAACTATTATTGTAAAGGTTCATTAAATAAGCTGAATAATTATAGTCATAGAGCTTTAAAAAGAGTTTGGAAAACTGTAGAATTTAGCAAATGGATGACAAGCATATTACATAACTTGGATGATGAAAATAAATTGATAAATAAACTTAATAAAAAAGAATTACTAAAAATAAAAAAGTCAGAAAATGCTCAAAAAATGATTGCGAACCAATATGTAGGATTACCTTACTAACAATTATAATGTTAAAAAAATATATTTAAAATAATTTTTTCATCATAAATTTTTTTAACATTTTATAATTTTGGTTCCAATAATTATCAACCCACGTTTTCTTTATTTGTATTAATTATTTCTTTCAAAATAAATCGTTTTTAGTTCCATAAACTAGATATCTTTAAAAGATTATATAGAAAATTTAAGTTCTCAGAGGTATATCTAATATTTGTCTAGCCTCTTTCCAATTAGCAACTGGTCTTTCATATTTCGAACAAATTTCTTTTGTTAAAAATACAAGTTCAGCATTTGAAGAAGCTAACTGATGTTTACTTATCCTAATATTGTCTTCCATTCCAGTTCTAGTGTGGCCTCCAAGCTCAATCGACCATTCATTAATTATTTTTTGATATTTTCCTGTCCCTGCAGCACACCAATTAGCTGATGGCATCAATCTTTTTACAGTTTCTATATAAAACTCAAAAACTTGACGGTCAACAGGCATAGCATTTTTAACCCCCATTACAAACTGTATGTAGGGTTTACCTTTTAATTTATTATATTTAAATAATTGAGAAGCTTGAAAAATATGAGATAAATCAAAAGCTTCAATTTCAGGAACTATTTTATATCTTATCATCTCTGATGATAACCAATCAATTAATTCAGGAGAATTTTCGTATACTCTATTCGGAAAATTATTTGAACCTACTGTTAATGATGCCATGTCTGGACAATGAGGAAGCATATAGCCTCTTTCTCTGCCAGAACCAGACCTTCCCCCAGTAGAAAACTGAATTATCATTCCTGGGCAAAATTTAGTAATTCCATCTTTCAGCTTTTTAAACTTTATTGGATCTGAAGATACACTACCATCATCATTCCTAACATGACAATGCACAATACTTGCACCAGCTTCAAAAGCCTCTTGGGTACTTTCTATTTGCTCATTTACAGAAATAGGAATATTTGGATTGTTTTCCTTAGTAGGCACAGAACCAGTAATGGCAACACAAATTATGCAAGGATTTTTATTTATCGTTTTACTCATTTTTTAAACATCAAAAAAAATAGTTTCTTTATTTCCCTGAAGATGAATATTAAATTCATACTTATACTTTTCAACATTAACTGCAAATAAAGATTGTAAGTTACTATTATTGAATAATTTTTTTAAATTTCTATCTAACCTATTGTGAGTATTTTCGTCACTAAAATACATACATGTATAAAGACCAAGATTTATTCCCCTTGCTACTATCCATAACCAAATGTGTGGGGCTAAAATTTCACTTTTATTTAATTGGACTATTCCTGGTTTAATCGTATTAAATTTCCAAAGCCCAGTATTAAAATCACAACTTGTTCTACCCCAATTACTAAAATTTTTATTATATTGATTTTTTTTTGTTAATCTTGATTGATAATTTCCATTTGAATCCACCTGCCATATTTCAACAATTGCATCTTTTAGTACTTCATTATTACCATCATATATTTTACCAGATATTTCTATACGTGTACCATCAGTTTTTTCTGATAAAATAAGATTATTTAATTCCCTCGAGAAAGAAGAATTTATTCCAACTTTTTTAGGTAGAAAACCAATGTGCAAATATGGTCCCGCAGTTTGACTTGGGGTTTGTTTTAATTTTTTTTCTGTACTCATTATAAATTATTCACTTTTCTCTAATGGAATAGATTTGTCTCCCCTTAAAATGATATTAAATTGATAGGCTATATAATCCATATGAATAGATTTATTTAAATCAAGTTTTGAAATTAATGATTCAAGAGCCTTTTTATCATTGATAGATTGTGCAATTGGACATTTTGCAATAAGAGGATCCCCCTCAAAATACATCTGAGTAACGAGCCTTTGTAAAAAACTTAGTCCAAAAATTGAAAAATGTATATGAGCTGGTCTCCAATTATTTCCACCATTCGGCCACGGATAAGCTCCAGGTTTTATAGTTTTAAAATAATAATTACCATTCTCATCTGTTAAACAACGGCCCCAACCTCCAAAATTTGGATCCAATGGGGCTTTATATGTATCTCCACTATGTCGATATTTACCACTTGAATTAGCTTGCCATATTTCAATAAGGGAATTAGGGATAGGCTTTGAATTTTCATCAAGTAGCTTACCGTAAACAACAATTCTTTCTCCAATTGGTTCATTATGCTTATTAAAATTTCTTGTTAAGTCATTATCCAAAAAACCTAAGTCTTTTTTATCCAACACATTACCATAAAGATCACTTATTATCGTGTCTATTGATACAAATTTTTTTTTGGGGGATCTCAAAATTGAAGACTTATAGTCAGGAAAAAAAGATTTTGGATGAATATTTTTATCAATAGGATAAAAAGAATTATGAAAATTCTTATCAAAGAAATCCATTACTTATTTCCATTCTTTAAATTCTTCTTTAATTAACTTAATTGCCGAATTTGCCCTTGGTATTCCTGCATATACAGCAACATGCATCATGACCTCCATTATATCTGAAGGTGATGTTTTTGTATTTTTGCAAGCTTTTAAATGTAATTTGAACTCATCTAGATTTCCTTGAGATGCCAGTATAGACAATGTAATGATCGACCTCTCTCTTTTTGTAAGATTGTCATTAGACCAAACATTTTCCCATACATATTCTGTTAAAAATTGTTGAAATTTTTTATCATATTTTGTTATGTTTTTTTTAACACCATTTAGATAATTGGTACCTAAAACTGCTTTTCTTGTATTCATTCCCTTTTTAAATTTCGTATTCATAAATTCTCCATAATTTTATAAAATGAAATTTTTAATAAGTTTAGCAAATTTATCCGGACTATCAACACAGGGTAAATGTCCAGAATCTTTGATTATATTAAATTTACTATTTTTTATTAGATCAGCAGTTGATTTAACAATAGCTGGAGGAGTTGACTTATCATCAGAACCAACAAGTACTAATGTAGGTTTTTTTATCAATTCAGTTGTGCTGGAAAGATCTTCATTTTTAATTGCCTCACAACATTTAATATAGCCTTCAATGCTAGTATTGGTTAACATGTTTTTATAAATTTGAATTTCCTCATAATTAGACAAAATAAATTTTTCTGAAAACCACCTTTCTATAATAGAATCTGCAATTCCAATTAAACCTTTTTTTTCCAGTAACTCAATTCTTTCATTCCAAATAGACAAATTACCAATTTTAACAGCTGTATCACATAAGATAAGCTTATTAATTAAGTTTGGTTTAATAACAGCAAGTTTTTGAGCAACCATACCACCAATTGATATTCCAACAAAATTAACTTTAGATATTCCAAGATGATCTAAAAGATCAGAAATATCGAGGGCTAAATCTTCTATTTTAATTTTTTTATCTGGTTTATTTGATAATCCATGTCCTCTTTTATCATAGGTAATTACTCTAAAGTTTTCTATAAAATAATCTAAAATTTTATGCCAAATTCTGTTATCTGTTCCTAAAGAATTTGAAAAACAAATCACATCATTATTATGAGAACTATAATCTTCATAATGTATTATTGTTTTTCCGTTATTAAAAAATTTCATTATTTAAATTAAACCTTCAAATAAAGTTATTTATAAAAGATGATTATTCTTAAAATTTAAACTATAATACTTTTATGTCAAAAAAACTTATTCTTATTAGACACGCTAAATCATACTGGGGCAAAAACGGAAGATCTTTTTATACGGGAGACGATCACGAAAGACCTTTAAATGATCGAGGATATAAAAATGCTAAATCAATGTACAATTACTTTATTAAAAATAAAATTAATGCTGACTTTATTTTTTCATCTAGTGCAAGAAGAGCAATAGAAACCTTGTTTTATTTAAAGAATAAAAACATAACAAAATCTGGTTATAAAATTTGTAAAGATTTATATACTTTTAATTATAATGAGTTGGCTGAATTCATAAAAAACATTGATAATAAATATAAGAATGTAATTATAATTAGTCATAATCCTGGTATACAAGATTTTTGTTTGAAATACACTAATAACAAATTTAATAATAAAAATTTCATTCATTTAAAGTCGAAGTTTCCAACTTGTGCTGTTGCAGTATTATTATCTAATGAAACAGAATGGAATAGTAGTCCTAAAACAGGTTTTATTTTAAAAAAGTTTATTACCCCAAAATCAATTAGTGACTAAATACAACAGTTATTGTATTCTTATAAGTTGATTATTCCTATTATCAGTTAAAGATTATGGTAAATTCATTTAATTTAAAAAAATACGTTATTAATAATTTTTTTAAAGTTAATATCCTTTTATACTTTATCTTTACATATTTTATATTGAGTTTGTTATCACTTTCTTTTTCTACAAATTTCGCTTTAAGTTTTGATACTACAGCTAAATCTGCAATAGTTTATGATGAAACAACTGATTCAGTAATTTTTGAAAAATTTCCTGACAAACCATTACCTCCTGCTTCTATGTCAAAATTGATGACATTGCTACTAACCTTTGAAGCTTTAACTGAAGAAAGAGTTTCTCTTTCAACTAAATTTAGAGTTTCTGAAAAAGCTGCTAAAAAGGGTGGATCAACTATGTTTTTAGAAAAAAATCAATTAGTATCTGTAGAAGATCTAATTCGAGGAATAAGTATAGTTTCAGGTAATGATGCCTGTATTGTTTTAGCAGAAGGACTTAATGGAACTGAAGAAAGTTTTGTTCGTAGAATGAATCTTAAAGCTAAAGATATTGGTTTAACAGCTTCTAATTTTAATAATTCAACTGGATGGCCCTCACCTGGTCATGTTATGAGTGTTAGAGATTTACTAAAAGTTGCACTGATACTAAAAAAAAATTATCCTAAATTTTATAAATACTTTTTAGAAACTGAATTTACTTGGAATGGAATCACTCAACCTAACAGAAACCCTTTACTTAATTTAAATCTTGGTGTGGATGGACTAAAAACTGGTCACACAACAGAATCTGGATACGGCCTTGTCGCATCAAGTCAGTTAGGAAACAGAAGAATTACAATTGTAATAGCTGGTACTGAAACAAAACAAGAAAGAAAATTAGAAGGTGAAAAGTTACTTCAGTGGTCTTATAGAGATTTTAAAGTAGTAGAAATTTTTCCTGAAAATTATGATTTAGCTGAAGTTCCAGTATGGATTGGAACAAAAGATTTCGCAGTAATAAAAACTAAGGATAAAATTAAGGAACTTTTGCCTTATGGAAAATTGCAGAAAATACGAGCAGAAATTCATATAAAAAGTCCTATTTCAGCACCAATATATACAAACCAAGAGTTAGGTACTTTAAGAATTATAATACCTAGTTTTATAGAAGGTATGGAAGATAGAGTTGAAGAACATCCAGTTTTAAGTAAATTTGATATTGAAAAAGGTGGTTTTTTTAAAAAGTTTTCAGCAACCACAAAATTTAGTATTTTTAAGGTACTAGAATCCTTCAACTTGGATAAATTAAACAATTAAAATTTAGGAATTTTTTTGATAGGAAAATTTATAACATTAGAAGGTATTGATGGGTCTGGTAAAACGACACAGGGATTATTATTAGAAAAAAAACTTTTAAGTGTTGGAAGAAAGGTTTTTTTGACAAGGGAACCTGGAGGCGTAAGTGGAGCTGAAGAAATAAGAGAGCTGTTAGTAAAGGGAAAAAAGGATCGTTGGTCTAATATTACAGAGGTTTTACTTTTTTTCGCCTCAAGACGGCATCATTTAGAAAAAGTGTTATTACCAGCTATAAATTCAGGAAAAATTGTTATATGTGATAGATTTACAGATAGTACAATTATTTATCAGGGAAGAGAAGACAAAGAATTAGTGGAATTAATTAATCAGTTAAATGACACTGTAATTGGTATTATACCTGATCTAACATTCATTATTGATATAAATCCTGAAATATCTTTAAAAAGATGTATGAAAAGAAATTCTAATGAAATTCGTTTTGAAAAATTAGGTTTAAATTTTCAAAAAAAAGCACAAAAAGGTTATATCTCATTATCTCAGAAAGAAAAACGATATCAATTAATAGATGGAAATAATAAAGAAGAAATTGTCCATAATTTAATATGGGAAAAAGTTTGTAAATTTTTAAATATTTTAGAATAATGAAAGAAATTGAAGCTGATAAAATTCCTAATGTACAACACCCACGTAATAACAAAAAACTATATGGGCATAAAACAGCAAAAAGTGTATTTTTAGAGTGTTATAATAAAGAAAAATTACATCATGCATGGCTAATTCATGGTCCTAAAGGAGTGGGAAAAGCTACTTTTGCTTGGAAAATTGTAAAACTATTACAAAATAATTATAAAAATTTTGATGAACTTGAAAATCAAAAAGTTTTAACATTAACATCGCGAAGGATAGAAGCTTTGTCGGAACAAAGTATCTTATTATGTAGAAGAAAATTTGATTATTCTAAAAATAAGTTAAATAAAGAAATTTCAATTGAAGATATAAGAAGAATTAATCATTTTTTTTCTTTATCAAATACTGAGTCTAAATATAGAATAGTTATTCTTGATAACATAAATGAATTAAGCATTTCTGGCTCAAACGCTTTGTTAAAAATTTTAGAAGAACCTCCCAAAAATAGTTTGTTTTTAATAATATGTGAAAATAAAAGATCAGTTATACCTACTATAATTTCGAGATGCAGAATTTTAGAATTAAATTATCTTAAACTTAATGAATTTGAACAAGCAATGCTATCAATCAGTAAAGATAAATTTTCAGATGAAAAATTAAATTTATTATATTTAATTTCTAGAGGTTCAATAGGTCAAGCTATGGAATATTATAATCTAAATGGATTGGATATTTTTAATAAATTATTAAAAATTTTGCTTGAAAATAATGAAATAAACATACAAAAAATCTTTCAATTATTAACTATGAAACATAAATTTGAAACAATAAATGATTTTCACAAATTTTTTATTAATTTATTTTTAAAAACTATATCAACTGTAAGTGTTTGTTTGGCGTCTGAAAAATTTAATACATTGATTGAAAATAATGAAAAATTAAATAATTTTCTATACCAAAAAACAGATGATACTTACTTCAAATATGCATTCATATATTCAATCGTACAAAAGGATTTTAATAATGCATTAAGATTGAACTTAAATTTAGAGAATACATTAATCAGTATCATAATAAAAATAAATAAGATAAATAATATATTTAAATCAGATTAATTTTATAACAGTATTAGGTTTTAATTGAAAATTATTGATAGTCATTGCCATTTAGATTATGAAAATTTTAATGATGATTTTGAAATTATAATCAGAAGAGCAAAAGAAATTGGAATTTCTAAGATTTTAACAATTTGTAGTAAAAAAGAAAATTTAAATAAAAATATACTTTTATGTGAAAAAAATAATTTTATTTTTTTTGCATATGGATTACACCCATTAAATGTTAAAAGAGAAACAATTAGTTCATTAGAAATATTAAATGCATCTAAACATAATAAAATGATTGCAATAGGTGAAACTGGACTTGACTACCATTATCAAAAAAATACAGCCAAAGTTCAAAAAATATCGTTCATTGAACATATTAAACTATCTCAGTTAACTGGTTTACCTTTAATAATACATTCAAGAGATGCTGATGAAGATATGCAAAGAATACTAATTGAGGAATATACCAATACACCATTTTTTGCTGTAATGCATTGTTTTTCATCTGGACAAACTTTAGCTCAAACAGCAGTTGAATTAGGTTTTTATTTATCAATGTCAGGAGTTATCACTTTTCCAAAAAATAATGAGTTGCGTAATATTTTTTCTAAGGTTCCTATAGATAAAATCTTAGTAGAAACAGATTCTCCTTATCTCTCTCCAGTACCATTTAGAGGAAAAAGAAATGAACCTTCATTCATTTTAAATACAGCAAAAGTAGGCGCCAGTATTTTCTCAATGAGTATAAACAGATTTAGTGAAATGACATCAAAAAACTTTGATCGTTTATTTAAGAAGGCAAATAATTGAATAATAAAAATAAAGTCAAAAATTTATCATTTACTATTTTAGGGTGTGGATCTTCTGGAGGTGTCCCTCGATTAAGTGATGGCTGGGGTTTATGTGATCCAAATAATATAAAAAACTTTAGATTAAGATGTTCACTATTGATAACTCATGAAACAAATTCTGGTAAGTCATGGTATTTAATTGATACGAGCCCTGACCTTAGACAACAACTTTTAAATTCAAAAATTAACTATTTAGATGGAGTAATATTTACTCATTCCCATGCTGACCATATGCACGGCATAGATGATTTGAGAATGATATTTTTCAAAAGAAGAAGTCGAATACCTATATGGGCTGATAAAACGACATTACAAAGAATTAATCAATCTTTTCAATATCTCGTAGAACAAGAGCCAGGTACTAAATACCCACCTATACTTACTTCAGAAACAATAACTGATAGCTTTAAATTGATTGGAAACAGTGGTGAAATTTTAGTAGAACCTATCAAAGTGAAGCATGGAGATATTGATGCTTTAGGATTTAAAATAGACAAAATGGCTTACATCCCAGATATCTCAGATTTTTATCAGGGTTCATTATCAAAATTATATAATTTGGATATATTAATAATTGATGCATTAAGAAGGAATCCTCATCCTGCTCATTCTCACTTAGAAAATACGTTAAATTGGATAGCAGAATTAAAGCCCAAAAAAGCAATTCTTACAAACATGCATAACGATCTAGATTATGAAACCGTTAAAAATGAAACTCCTTCTAATGTTAGTCCTGCATATGACGGAATGGTTATCAATTTTCAAAATTGATAGATGATACAAGCAATTTCAACTGTAATTATTCCAGTATTCATAATAATTACCTTTGGATATTTTTCTACTGCACTACATTTTACAAAAATTAATGAAATTCAATTTTTAACAAGATTTGCACAAAATATAGCTTTACCATGCTTATTATTTATAAATATTTACGATTTAGATTTATATACGGTATTTAATATTAATCTCCTTCTAACCTTTTATATTTCAGCAAGTATTTGTTTTTGTTTGGGGGTGTTAGGAGGATACTATTTTTTTTTAAAAAATTTAACAAGCTCCATACCAATTGGATTTTGTTGTTTATTTTCTAATTCCCTTTTACTGGGATTACCTATTACTGAGTTAGCATTAGGCAGTGAATCATTAAAATCCAACTATATCATTGTCGCTTTTCATGCACCTTTTTGTTATTTGCTTGGAATTTCTGTTATGGAAATATCAATTAATAATAATACAAAATTAATCCTAGCTATTATAAAAATTATTAAATCTATAATTTCTAATGCCTTAACATTAGGTATTATTTTAGGCTTTTCTTTTAATATCTTAAAAATAAATATTCCTGAATATTTGATTGACGCTTTAGCCCTTCTTTCAAAGGCAGGTATTCCTATAGCTCTTTTTTCGTTAGGTGGGATTTTAACACAATACAAAGAGAAAGTTATAAAATGTATTCCACACTCACTAATGATTGCTTTAATCTCGTTAATTTTTCAACCATTAATAACAATCTATTTTGGAAGTAATATTTTTATTATTTCTGAAGAAGAACTTAAAAGTGCAGTAATTACAGCAGCAATGGCACCAGGGGTTAATGCATTTATATTTTCAAATATGTATAAAAAATCTACTGAAATAGCTGCAAGTTCTGTAATTTTATGTACTATTTTGTCAATAATTTCTAGTGCTCTTTGGATATCTTATATTAAATAGCTCCAAAAGAAATTTAATTCTTTTGAAGCTATTTTTGAGATAATTAAGCTCTTTGTAAGGGCTGAATTATAATTAAATTTGAACACCCTGTAATAAGGGACGAACCAATACCTTACAGATCGCATAATTAACGTTAGACATTGGACCACCTCCTTTCATTGTTAAAATCAATAATAATCATAACAAAAAATTTTAAAATTTAAACAATTTTATTAAAAATATTAAAAATTTTCTTGCCAAGGTCTTAATTCAATTTCCGAAGACCAACAATTTTTTTTTTGTAAAAAAACATTAAAATAATTTTTGGCAATTTCATCGGGATCTAATTGAATATCATTAGTATTTTGTGACAATGATTTTTTCTGTATAATTCCATCAATAATAAAATGACTAACATGAATATTCCTGGGATGTAATTCTCTTGCTAATGATTGTGATAATCCTCGTAATCCAAATTTTCCCATTGCAAATGCTGAAGAGTTAGCAAAACCTTTTTTAGATGCTGAAGCACCAGTAAAAAAAATACTTCCTTTTCCAAGTTTTAGCATTCTTCTTGTTGCTTCTTGTGCAACTAAAAAACCAGCATAACAAGTTATTTCTATGGCTTCTTTAACATTAATAACATTTAAATCTTCAATCTTACCAGGAAAACGACTTGATGGATTAAAAATAACTAGGTCCAAATTTCCTAAACTTTTATCAACGTCTTTAAATAATCTAATAACATTCTCTGATTTGGATACATCATACTGAAATAAAACAGCATTAATTTCACTTGATAAATGTTTAATTTTATTAATATTTCTTGCAACCAGACCTATTTTATATCCATTTGAATAAAAAATTTTTGCAAGTGAAGAGCTTAAACCTTTTCCTGCACCAACTATTAATACTGAATTTTTCATTAATAAACCTCATTTATAAAGTGTTTCATATGAAATCTAGATTGCTCAATTTTTCTATATGATTGACCTATAGGGCATCCTCTTCTAACTAAACATCCATCAATACATATACTGTTTTTAGAACTTCTTATAAATTGAATACAAGACTTAACATCATATTTATGATTATTTAAAGCATTAACAGGGCAAGCTCTCACACAAGGAGCACTACAAGTCAAACAAGGTTTATTGTTTTTCTTTTGTAAATTAAAATTATTTCTATTTTCAAATGCAATTGCACCTCTAAAAGAAACCATCAATCCTCGACGCTCATGAACTAATAATTTAACAGGGCTTTCCCAAAATTTACCAGTATTCAATGCCCACTCATAAAAGGGTATAATTGGATTATTTTGAAAAGGATAAAATGCAGTACCAGAAAATTTTTTTGCTATCCTATTAATTATTCTTTTTGACCATTTATTTAAAGGATTTTTTACTCCAGAGGTGAATTCTTTTGACTTTATAAATATATCCCAAAAAAAAGGTTCATCCGGTCCAATAAGCATAGCAAATTCATATTTTTCAAGAAATTTATTGTTAAAAACAACAATTCCAAGATTAGTTAAACCAAATTCTTTTAATACTATTTCAATTTTTAATATGTCATTTTTAGTCATATTAAACTCAATTTTTTTCAGTTGATAAAATTTTGTTGAGACTATAATAGTAAATCAAAAAACTATTCAAATAAATTTAATTTTTTTTAATCAAAGCCTTATAATATCCTCCTTCTTAAAATGAGTAAATTAAATATTATTCTTTTATCTGCTAGTCTTATGGCATTAGGTGCTTTTAGTATTGATACAATATTACCAAGTATAACTTATTTAAAAAATGAATTCGATGTATTACCAAAAAACTCTCATTGGATAATTACTTCAGTTTTTATTGGAATTGCGATGGGACAATTAATATTTGGACCAATATCAGATAGTATAGGAAGAAAAAAAACTGCAATTTTAGGTCTAATTATTTTTAGCTTTAGCTGTATATTATCAATTATATCAATAAATTATGTAATGTTTTTATTAACCAGATTTTTACAGGGATTAGGCTCAGGTGCTGCTGTAGTGATATCAAGAGCGATTGCAAGAGATTTTTTTGAAGGAAGAAAACTAGCTCAAATTATGTCTATAGTTACTACCATATTTATACTGGTACCTGTATTTGCTCCAAGTATTGGACAAATTATAATTTCATTTTCTCATTGGAAGATGATATTTATCTTTATGTTTCTATTATCTATTACATTAAAATTTTTCATATTATATAAATACTTAGAACAAATGAAGTTAGAGATGAAACTTAATTTCAAAGCCACTTTTGAAGGCTTTAAAGAGGTATATAAGTCTAGAATAAGCAGAACTTATACTATTACTGCAGGTTTAGTTTTTGGAATTTTAGTAAGCTTTTTAAATATTGCTCAACCACTTTTTCAAGATCACCTAATGGTAGGTAACAGTTTCGCTCTATATTTTAGCTTAGGAGCTTTATCAGTTGGCATTGGCGCTATAATAAATTCAAAACTTGTTCTAATTATAGATCCTCAAAAAATAGTACTGGTTTCGCTTTATTTAACTGCACTGTATGCCATATTTTTCTACTTTTTAATTCTATTTTATTTGAAAATAACTTCATTTACAGTAATGGCTTTTTTAATTCCTACTTTTTTTCTTTTTGGATTTTCATTTGGAAATATGAATGCTCTTGCATTAACTCCAATGGGACACATTGCAGGTACAGCATCTGCAGTAATTGGAACAACTAGTATTATAATTGCTATACCAATAGGATCAATTATAGCATATTACTATGAAGGACCACTAGATAATTTTGTCCAACTCATAATTGCTATTTCATTAATCAATATTTTATTATTAACTAAGGTAAAACGTTAAATAATTTAGATTTGGATAAAAAGAGATATAAAGACTAACACTTTAAAATGAAATTTTATGGCCAAAGAAAAATTATTCCGTTAGTAGAACAGGTTTATACAGGAACAACCGAAAACGATGCATTAATTTATCTTGGTAATAGACTATTTCCCATTAAAAATTCATCGACAGCTCTAGCACATTGTCTACCTTCTCGAATAGCCCAAACAACTAATGATTGTCCTCTACGCATATCTCCAGCAGTCCAAACTTTATCAAGATTTGTCTTAAAGTCAGTTGTATTTGCTAATACATTTTTTCTAGTATCAAGATTTACCTGGGAATCCTTCAATAAGCCATCGAATTTTGGAGAAACAAATCCCATAGCTAGAAGAACTAAATCAGCTTTAATATGAAATTCGGAACCTTCAACAGGTTTAAAATCTTTATCAACTTTTATGCAATGAAGTTTTTTTACATTCCCATTAGCATCCCCTTCAAAGCTTTGTGTCATAACGGAAAATTCTCTATTAGCTCCCTCTTCTTGACTAGAAGATGTTCTCAGTTTTAGAGGCCAATTTGGCCATGTTGATAATTTATCTTCTTTTTCAGGAGGTTCTGGCATTATCTCTAATTGAGTCACTGATATTGCACCTTGTCTAATTGAGGTTCCTATACAATCAGATCCGGTATCACCGCCACCTATTACTACAACATTTTTTGAAGTTGCTAATATTTCTTCAGGATTTACATAGCTTTCATTACTTACTCTTCTGTTTTGCTGAGGAAGAAAATCCATGGCGTAATGAATACCTTTAAAATTTCTTCCTTGAATGGGAAGGTCTCTAGGCATTTCAGCTCCTCCAGCCAATATGATTGCATCATGTGAACTAATTATTTCATTAGACGAAATATCAATTCCAACATTTACGTTAGTATGGAAAATAATACCTTCCTCTGATAATTGATTAATCCTTCTATCAATATGCGATTTATCAAGTTTAAAATCAGGTATTCCATATCGAAGCAACCCTCCCAATTTACTATTTTTTTCGTATAAGTGAACCTCATGACCAGCTCTTGCTAATTGCTGAGATGCAGCCAACCCAGCAGGACCAGAACCAATTACTGCAACCTTTTTTCCAGTTTTTTGTTCAGCGATTTGGGGTTTAATCCAACCATTTTTCCACGCTTTATCAACAATTGCACATTCTATTGATTTGATCGTTACTGGATTATCAATTATGTTAAGAGTGCATGATGCTTCGCAAGGTGCTGGGCAGATTCTGCCAGTAAATTCTGGGAAATTATTGGTTGAATGTAAATCAGCGATTGCGTTTTCCCATTCACCTTTATAAACTAAATCATTCCAGTCTGGAATTTGATTATTAACTGGACAGCCTTTTAAACCCTTTACATCATGACAGAATGGAATACCACAATCCATACACCTACTGGCTTGCGCCTGTAGTGTTTGTTCCGGTAATTCGATAAAAAACTCTTTGAAATTTCTTACCCGATCAGCAGCTGGTCTGTATTTCCTATCTTGTCTATCTAACTCTAAAAATCCTGTTACTTTTCCCATTCTTCTTCCTAAAAATTTAAAAATTAATTACTCAGCAGCAACAATATTTGCATTTTGTTCAGCTTTTATTTCTTCAAGAGCCCTTCTATACTCAGTTGGCATAACTTTTATAAATTTTGGACGATAATTTTCCCAATCATCAAGTATCAGCTTTGCCTTTTCAGATTTCGTATATTCATAGTGCTTATCTACTAAAAATCTTAACCTCTCATCATCATATTTGGTCATATCACTAGATAAATGCACTCTTCCATGATGCTCAATGTCACCAGACTGGTGTCCTTCAGATTCCATTAGGTCATCTTCCTCAGGAATGGGTTCTAATTCAACCATCGATAAATTACACCTGCTTGAGAAAGTACCGTCCTCGTCTAATACATAAGCAATCCCTCCTGACATGCCTGCAGCAAAATTTCTACCAGTTGGTCCTAAAACTACAACTATTCCGCCAGTCATGTATTCACACCCATGATCTCCTACACCTTCAACTACAGCTACTGCACCAGAATTCCTTACCGCAAATCTTTCACCTGCGAAACCTCTAAAAAAGCATTTCCCTGCAATAGCACCATATAAAACTGTATTACCAACTATAATTGAATTATTTTTATCAAGCAAAGTAGCTTTCTCCGAAGGATAAACAACGATGTTACCACCTGACAAACCTTTACCTACATAATCATTAGCTTCACCTTCTACCTCAAACAAAACTCCGTTACAAAGCCAAGCACCAAATGCTTGACCAGTAGTACCTTTAAATTTGATATGGATTGAATTTTCTTTTAAACCATCAAAACCAAATTTTTTTTGAAATATATCCAGAAAGCATTGCTCCAGTTGAGCGGTTAAAATTTGATATTGGGAGATTAATTCTTACCATACTACGCTTATCAATTGATTCTTTAGTCAAATTAATCAGTTTTTTATCTAGAACTTTTTCAAGATAGTGGTTTTGATCTTCACAACAAAATTTTGAATGTGAATTGCAAGGGTCTGGATCAAAAAACAATTTACTAAAATCTAAACCTTTTGCTTTCCAATGGTTTATAACTTCTTTTTGATCTAAAAATTCAATCTTACCAATCATATCATTAAATTTTGCAAACCCAAGATTAGCCATTAATTCCCTAACTTCTTCAGCT
>CACBRT010000008.1 GCA_902541695.1 uncultured Alphaproteobacteria bacterium
ATCTTACAATGGTTAGAACAGGAGAAAATGGCCCACATGGTATTTCAGCATTACTAGTAGAGAAAAATACTTCAGGATTAAGTTTTGGAAATAATGAAGAAAAAATGGGGTGGAAATCACAACCTACAGCACAAGTAATTTTTGATGATTGTAAGGTATCTTCTAAAAAATTACTTGGTGAAGAAAACAAGGGTTTCATTTATGCCATGCAGGGTTTAGACGGAGGTCGTCTTAACATTGCAGCAGCCGCATTAGGAGGGGCCCAAACAGCTCTCAATACTGCAAAAAAATACATTAAAGAAAGAAAAGCTTTTGGGAAAAGTTTATCTGAATTTCAAGGTTTACAGTTTAAAGTTGCCGATATGGAAATAGCTATTAACTCATCAAGGACTTTCTTAAGAGAAGCTGCTTGGAAACTAGATAATGCAAAATCTGATGCTGGAGTATACTGTGCTATGGCAAAAAAATTTGTTACAGACAATTCCTTCAATATTGCGAACAATTCATTACAACTCTTAGGAGGGTATGGATATTTGGCTGATTATGGTATTGAAAAAATTGTTCGTGATTTGCGAGTTCATCAGATTTTGGAAGGTACAAATGAGATTATGCAATTAATAGTTGCTAGAGATTCTCTTAAATAATGTGAAGTATTTATGACAGATGTAATTATTAGGCAAAATGGTAATGTAGGTCATATTACCTTAAATAGGCCTGACGCCCTAAATGCTTTGACATATGATATGATTTTAAAAATTGAGAAAGCATTAATTTCATGGAAACAAAATGAAGAGGTAAAAATTGTACTAGTAGATGCAAATGGCGATAAAGCATTTTGCTCTGGTGGAGATGTTTCAGATTTATATAAAAATGGAACTACTGGAAATTTTGAATTTGGTAAATTATTTTGGTCTGATGAATACCGTCTAAATCTTTTAGTTTCGAATTATCCAAAGCCATATGTTGTTTTTATGCAAGGTTTCACAATGGGTGGAGGTGTCGGAATATCCTGTCATGGTAGTCATCGTATCGTTGGGGATAGTTCTATTATTGCTATGCCAGAATGCAGTATTGGTTTAGTACCAGATGTAGGTGGTTCTTACTTACTTACCAGAAAATCAAAAAAATTAGGTATTTATCTTGGAATTTCTGGTCAACAGATGAAAGCAGATGATGCAATTTTTACAGATTTTGCTGATTTTTACATACCTGAAAAATATTGGAATGAAATTAAGTTACAATTAATAAAAAACGGCGATACTTCTATTTTATATGAATTTAAAAGAAACAGTTTTAAATCATGCTTAAGGGAAAATTTACAAATTATTGAGAAGGTATTTTCACAAAATGAATTAAATTTAATAATAAAAGAAATGGAATTGAATTCTTTTTTTTCTAAGAGTTTAAAAAAATTAAAAAAATCCTCTCCATTATCTATTTTAACTTCATTTCATATGCTTCAGATGCCAGAAATTTCTTGTTCTGTAAAAGATGCGTTAAAAATTGAGTATAGAGTCACTTCAAGGGCACAAGAATTTGCTGATTTTCAAGAAGGAATTAGGGCTATGATTATTGATAAGGATAAGTTACCTATTTGGAAATATCCAAAAATTGATCAAGTTCCTATCAAGAAAGTATTTGATTTACTTAAACCTTTAAGTCGTTCAAATGATTTAAAAATTTAAATAGGAGGATACATTGTGAAAATTGGATTCATAGGCTTAGGTAAAATGGGATTGCCAATGGCTGAAAATTTACAAAAAGAGGGTCATGAGGTAACAGGATTTGATATAAATAAAAATATTAATTCTAAGATTAGAATTTCAAACAGTATTCAAGAAATTGTTAAAAGTAATGAGGCTATATTTACAATGCTTCCAAGTGGTAAAGAAGTTATTGCAGTTTATGATGAAATTATAGATAAATGTGAAAATTCCACTATAATGATAGATTGTTCTACAATAGATATAAAAAGTACTCATATAATAGCGAATATTTCAAAAAAAAATGGACTACTTACCTTAGATGCACCAGTTTCAGGTGGAGTAGTAGGTGCAGTAGATGGCACTTTGACTTTTATGGTAGGAGGTGATGAAAGAGCTTTCAATAAAATTAAGCCTTTGTTTGAAGTGATGGGCAAAAAAGCAGTTTATTGTGGAGTTTCAGGCTCAGGACAAACAGCAAAAATGTGTAATAACATGATTTTAGGGATTTCAATGATTGGCGTTTGTGAATCTTTTACTTTAGCAAAAAAAATTGGATTGGATTTGAAAAAACTTTATGAGGTTTCTTCAAATTCATCTGGTAGTTGTTGGGCTCTTAACACTTACTGTCCGGCCCCTAAAGTTGGACCAGAAACACCTGCTGATAAAAATTATTTACCAGGTTTTTCATCTGAGTTAATGCTTAAAGATTTAATGCTAGCTCAGGATGCTGCAATTCAATCTAATTCGCATACCCCACTCGGTAATCACGCAATGAAAATCTACGAAGAGTTATTGAATGAGGGTGGTAAGGGTAAAGATTTCTCTTATGTTTTTCCTTTTTTTTATAAAAAGAAATAAATTATACACCACACTTAGCGTATACATGCATAATAATGATTGGTTTGTTATCAAAACTAAAATTCTCTTCTCTAAATAAATTAAAAATTCTTAAGTTAAAATTTTTTAAGACGTTTCTTAATTCACCTTCGGTTCTTGGGACATACAGTCTGTTTAAGTTATCTCTATAAGCTTTGTGGCCTTCATGAATTCCGATATAAAAAATTCCCTTTTTACTTAAAGCTTTAGAAATTTTACCAAATAATAGGTCTTGATTTTTTTTTTCCAAATGCTGAATGGAAAAAGAAGCCCAAATTCCATCATATTTTTTTGAAAAAACTATTTTATTCAAATCCATTTGCTGAATATTAATGGCTTTATGATTCTCAAATATTTCAAGCACTTTAAGAGAAGCATCTACTGCATCAACTTTAAAACCTTTCTGACTAAACCAAATAGACTTTTCTCCAGTTCCACAACCTAAATCTATAATTTGTCCACCTGGGGCAAGTTCGTTACAAAATATTTTTTGTGCTAAATCTATCTTTTCAGTAGATCTCCATTTTGCATATTCATATGCATTTTTATTATAAAATTCTAAAGTTTTATGATCCATATTAAAAATTAATTTATCAAATAATTTTATTCACTTAATTTTAACTTTATTCAGTTATGTCAAATTTAAACTACTAACTAATATCGAATGATACAAAAGTTCATTACTATATCAACAATAATAAATTAGTTGTCATATCAATTAAATTAAGTTTATCCTTAAACTGTGTAACTTATAAGGTAATAATATGAATATACAGAACAAAAGTCTGAAAAACTCGTTGGAATTTAAATCTATTGATTATCAACTTCAACCTTACACTAATCCAGAATTAATAAGTGAAAAGGGTCCTCAAGTATTTAATTCAGGTAGTGGAGTAAATGTAGAGGATATTGATGGGAATAGTTACATAGAAGGTATGAGTGGTCTCTGGTGTGCTTCGTTAGGTTTTGGTGAAAATGAATTAATTGAAGCAGCAGTCAAACAAATGAGGAAACTTCCATATTATCATTCATTTACAGGTAAAACTTGTGAAGCAACAATAAAATTATCTGAAAAACTTATTGAAATTGCACCAAATAATTTGAAGAAAGTATTTTTCTGCAATTCAGGTTCAGAGGCAAATGATACTGCAATAAAAATTGTCTGGTACTATCACTCATCTTTAGGAAATCCAAAGAAAAGAAAAATTGTTAGCAGGAAAGGAAGTTACCATGGTGTCACATTAGCTGCAGCTAGTCTTACTGCATTAGATTATGCTCAAAAGGGGTTCGGTTTACCCCTTGATTTTGCCCTCCACACAACATGGCCTCATTATTTTCAAAATTCTTATGAAAATGAGAGTGAAAAAGAATTTTGTAGCCGTTTAATTAAAGATCTAGAGAAACTTATAGAAATGGAGGGTGCTGAAAATATAGGTGCTTTTATTGCTGAACCCTTGATGGGAGCAGGTGGTGTTATTATCCCTCCAAAAAAATACTTTGAGATGATACAACCTATACTTAAAAGAAATGAAATTTTATTTATTGCAGACGAAGTCATATCTGGTTTTGGTAGGACTGGCAATATGTGGGGGAGCCAAACTTTTAATATACAACCAGATATTGTAACTTGTGCGAAAGGATTATCGTCTGCTTATGCACCTATTTCAGCAGTATTAATGTCTGAAAACATTTCTAAAGAAGTTGAAAAACAAGCTATAAAATTAGGTCAATTTGGTCATGGCTATACTTATTCTGGACACCCTGTTTCTTCCGCAATTGCCTTAAGAACGTTAGAAATTATGGAAGAAAGAGATATTATAACTCATGTTAGAGACATAACTACTGTATTTTCGAAAAGAATTTCTGAGTTAAAGAAATATCGATGTATTGGCAATGTTCGTTCAATAGGTTTAATAGGTGCAGCAGAATTTATTAAACCAGGAACAAAAAGAGAAAAAATAGATCCACAACACAAATTTGCTACTAAAGTTGTAAAAAAAATTCATGAAAAAGGTGTAATTTTAAGAGCTTTACCGATTGACGCTATAGCTTTTTGCCCACCACTTATCATAAGTAAAGATGAAATAGATCAAATGTTTGACAGGATTGAAACTATTTTACCGGAAATGGATAAAGTTGCTGATGGATATGTTTAATTAAAAATAATTTATTAGAATACACAATTCTATTTTAAGAAAAAATTACCCCAAGATTAAATGGAAAATGTTGTAATACAAATACTTATTTGCTTAATTGGTCTATTTGGTCTTTTCTATGGTGGTGAGAAATTAGTTACAGGATCAGTAAATACAGCTTCATTTTTTAAAGTCAAACCTCAGTTTATAGCAATCACAATTATTGCATTAGGGACATCATTTCCAGAATTGGTTGTTTCAGTAAATGCTGTGGTTGATAAGTCGCAAGGAATAGCTTGGGGAAATGTTTTGGGTAGTAATATTTCAAATATTCTACTCGTTTTAGGTTTAGCTTCGTTAATGCATCCTTTGTATTTAAAAGGGGGAAAATCAAATGTTAACATCTTTTGGTTATTTTTCTCATCTGTTTTATTTTTCACAATCAGTGTTGGAACAAAATCAATATCATTTTTCTATGGTATAGTTCTTATATTACTTTTGATAATATTTTTGATATATATGGTATATATCTCTAAAAATAATGGAAATAAGACAGATAGAAATAAAATTGATGAAAAATTATCGTTATGGAATACTATTTTATTTATATTTTTTGGTATCATAATATTAATAATATCAGCTGAGGCTGTAGTAAATTCTTCTGTCAAAATAGCTTCACTATTCAATGTGCCTGAAACATTCATAGGTCTTACAATTATTGCTATAGGAACATCTTTACCTGAAATATCAGCATCCATAGTCGCAGTTAAAAAAGGCTACTCTGAGATTGCTGTCGGAAATGTTATTGGGTCAAATATATTTAATACTCTTGGAATTATTGGTGCATGCGCAGTTTTTTCCAGAAGTAGTGAATTTCTTGTGCCTGAAACTTTTTTAATTTTTGATATTCCAATTATGTTAATTTCTACTTTGTTATTTTGCTTATTAATATATATTAATGTTGTATTAGAAAAAAAAATTGGAGTCATCTTTATAACAACTTATTTTATATATATTTTTCTTAATTTTAAATTAGCTTAGAAAATAAATTTATAAATGTCTGAAACTATAGAAAATGAAGAAATAAAAAATCTTAAGAGGGAAGTAGCAAAACTTCGCTTAGAGGGAAATTTAAGAAAGTCTTTATCTAATCAATTAACAATTCAAAAAAAAATAGCCGATGAGGCTAAAGCTGAAGCACTAGCCAAAAGTGAAGAAGTTGAAAAAATATCAAAACAATTAGCAAAATATCTATCCCCTCAAATACATGAGCAAATATTCAGTGGAAAACAAAGTGCTGAAGTTAAAAGTAATAGAAAGAAATTAACAGTTTTCTTTTCTGATATTGTTGGATTTACTGATATTTCTGATGAATTAGAATCTGAAGAAATGACTAACTTGTTAAATTTTTATTTAAATGAAATGTCTCAAATAGCACTAAAATATGGTGGTACAATTGATAAATTTATTGGTGACGCACTTATGATATTTTTTGGTGATCCTGAATCAAAAGGACATCAGAATGATGCGAAGCAATGTGTGAAAATGGCTGTAGAAATGCAAGAACTTATGAGTGAATTGAGTGGTTATTGGGCTAAAAATTATAGTTTGAAAAAAGATTTAAAAATTAGAATTGGTATTAATACAGGATTTTGTACTGTTGGAAACTTTGGTAGTTTAGATCGCATTGATTATACAGCAATAGGTAGCACTGTTAATTTAGCATCGAGGTTAGAGAGCATGGCAGAGGCTGGCACAATTTTAGTATCTGAAGATACATATGCATTAGTAAATAATTTCTTTACATTTAAAAATCCTAAAGAAATAAAAATAAAAGGTTTTTTAAGGAGTATCAAATGTTTTGAATTAAAAGAAGAAGATACTTCTAAGGAAGATATATTTTTTTTATCTGGCAAGGGTTTTCAAATAAGCATTAATAAAAAACTTGTAAAAAAGAATTCATTAAATGACCTAAAATCTCAATTAGATATACTTCTCAAAACTGATAAAAATTGATATTTCATAAACTAAATAAGCATGTACTTATATTGATGAATAATCTTGAAACAAAAAAAATTTGCATGTTTTGTAATAGGCCTAAAGAAGAAGTTAGCAAACTTTTTACAGGGAAAAATGCAAATATATGTGATGAATGTGTAAAGGTCGCATTTACACTAAAAGATGATATAAATACTAGTAATACCATTAAACATTTTTTGTTTAGAAAAGATGATAAAAATGAAAATAGAGAATAGTTTTTTTAATTGGTTATATAAACTGCTTGAGAGAAGTTATTATTTGTGCAAGAAGTAACCATTAAATCTATGGAATTGAATTAAATTTTAAATATATATTAATTCAATATAAATGTGGGCACGTAGCTCAGTTGGATAGAGCGACGGACTTCTAATCCGTAGGTCGGGGGTTCGAATCCTCCCGTGCTCACCATAAACTTTTGCAGACTATCTAATCAGTGTGTCCAGGGTATTTTTTTGTTATAAGAAAAATTTTCGCCATATCCATTTTCTCTAATTATGTGTTTTCTTGAGTTGCTTTTCAAAACAGTAAAAGTTAACCCTTTATTTTTTGCATATAATATAGCCGCATCTTTTGTTGGAAACTTTATCTGTATTTGGCTTGAGGTATCACTTGATCCTGTCCATCCCATCAAAGGATCAATAGATTTAGATTTGTCATATTCTAATTCTAAAATCCATTCTTTTGCTTGTCCCATACCTGACTGCATTGCAGATTTTTGTGATTTGAAAATTCTAGCTACCATTCTATAATAATCTGATCATTGAAGTTGTTTATATAATTACTAAATAATCTTTAATATCAAAAATTACTACTTTATAGTCAACCGAATTTTCATTGTGCTTATATTAATTATTTTTCAAATTTCTATTTTTTAAATGGAAAAGGAACGAAATGGCTAAAGAACAATTAAATCCTGTCACTTCTTTTAGAATTTCTTCTGATTTTAAACCTTCTGGTGATCAGCCTAGTGCAATAAAAAATTTGGTTAATGGTATAAATAATTTTGAAAAAAACCAAGTTTTACTAGGTGCTACTGGTACTGGAAAAACTTTTACTATTGCACATGTTATAGAGCAAACTCAAAGGCCTGCAATTATATTAGCTCCTAATAAAACACTAGCTGCACAATTATATGGAGAATTTAAAACTTTTTTTCCAGACAATGCAGTAGAATATTTTGTTTCTTTTTATGATTACTATCAACCAGAAGCATATGTTCCCAGATCAGATACTTATATAGAAAAAGATGCCCAAATTAATGAACAAATCGACAGAATGAGGCATGCAGCTACTCAAGCTCTATTAGAGAGAGATGATGTTATAATTGTAGCATCAGTGTCTTGTATATACGGTATCGGTTCAGTAGAAACATATAGTGCTATGGTTCAGAATCTCAAAATTGAATCAAAATATGAAATGAGAGAAATTATATCAAGTTTAGTATCACAACAGTACAGAAGAAATGATCAATCTTTTCACAGAGGGACTTTTCGTTTGCGAGGAGACGTTTTAGAAATTTGGCCAGCACATTTAGAAAGTCGTGCATGGCGATTATCATTTTTTGGCGATGAGTTAGAGAGGTTAGATGAATTTGATCCTCTTACAGGAGAAAAAACTAAGAAGATGAATTCTATTAGAATTTATGCTAACTCACATTATGTAACACCTAGGCCAACACTTAATCAAGCAATAAAAAAAATTAAAAATGATCTAATAAAGAGACTCGCGGAATTAAATAAGAATAATCAATTATTAGAAGCTCAAAGACTGGAACAAAGAACAAATTTTGATTTAGAAATGTTAGAAGCTACAGGTTCTTGTAACGGTATAGAAAATTACTCTCGTTATTTGACAGGAAGAAAACCTGGAGAGCCACCACCCACTTTATTTGAATATATCCCTGACAATGCTATTATTTTTGCCGATGAAAGTCATGTAGCTATACCACAATTAGGAGGCATGTTTAAAGGAGATCATAGAAGAAAGCTTACCCTTTCAGAGCACGGGTTTAGGCTACCCTCATGTATGGACAACCGGCCTTTAAAGTTTGAAGAATGGAATGCAATGAGACCTCAATCAATTTTCGTCTCTGCTACACCAGGGAATTGGGAATTAACTGAGACTGATGGTGTTTTTGTTGAACAAATAATCAGACCAACTGGATTAATTGATCCTTTAGTAGAAATACGGCCTATTGAAAATCAAGTCGATGACCTCCTTCATGAAGTTAATATTGCATCAAAAAAAAATCTAAGAACCTTGTGTACCGTTTTAACAAAGAGGATGGCAGAAGATCTCACAGAATTTCTCAACGAAAAAGGAGTTCGTGTTCGTTATCTTCACTCAGATATAGATACTTTAGAGCGTATTGAGATATTAAGAGACCTAAGGCTAGGGACTTTTGATGTTCTTGTTGGAATTAACCTCTTAAGAGAAGGTCTTGATATTCCAGAGTGTGGCCTAGTAGCAATATTAGATGCTGATAAAGAAGGGTTTTTGAGATCTCAAACATCTCTTATACAAACAATTGGTCGTGCTGCCAGAAATATAGAGGGAAAAGTTATTATGTATGCTGACAAAATTACTAACAGTATTAAAGTAGCGATAGAGGAAACTCAAAGAAGAAGAGATAAGCAAATTGCTTATAATAAAAAAAATAAAATCACACCAGAAAGTATACAAAAAAACGTAAAAGATGTTCTTGAAGGTGTTTTTGAAGGTAAGACAGATTTAGAAAGAGTAACAGCCAAAATTGAAACAACTGGAAAAATTGGTGACAATCTACAATCACATCTTAAAGGTTTAAGAAAAGAAATGTTAGCTGCTGCAGAAAATTTGGAATTTGAAGAAGCTGCAAGATTACGTGATGAAATCAGTGAACTTGAAAAAGCAGAGCTATCTATAATGGAAAATCCATTTATAAGACAATCAAAATTAAAGTCTGACAACAATCCTTCTAAAGTAAAAGGTCGTTCAAAAGGAGGAATCGCTGGAACTCGTACAGTTAGAAGTAAAGCCAGGATAATATAATTGATTTCTAAGTATTTAAGCCCCAGATGAAGATTTTTTTACTTGATACACACCATTGATTAACCAATTATCGTCACCATAATTTTTTAATTCATAATCAAATATAAACATACTTTCGTTTTCATCTATAAAAAGTACCCTTTGAATAAGACTTGCGTTAAAATAAGTAAATTCCAAAAATCTGTAATTTGTTGGTGCCCAAATCATTGGATATGAAGATTTAACCATTGTCGCAAATATTTCTGCATTTGCAAACTTAGATTTAATAAATGGTGAAGCAAAAGAATATGCTTTATTTACATTTGAGTTTTTAAATGCATTTATTTGATTAGATATAATAAACTGAGCTTTATCTTCTAATAATAAATTTTCAGTAGTTTCAGAAAAGATGTTATTAGCAGACGATAATACAAAAAAAGCTGATAAAAGCATAATCTGTAAAGTTAAAGATGTTCTAAAAATTACTTTCATATTTAATCCCGCATTGATAATTTATTTATATAATTATTTTAATTTAATATTAAATGAAATTTATAGTGATTTGTTTATTAAGTTTAAAAATCTAATTTATTTGAGATAAGTTTTTGTGTTTCTTCAATCCCATATATTGCAATAAAACCCCCTAATCTTGGTCCAGTTTTTGTTCCTAATATTATCTCATAAAATGCAGAAAACCAATCTCTAAGATTTTCAAAGTTATGTTTTTTGCCAATCGAAAATAAAAGTTTTTGAATTTCTTCAGTTTCACAACTTTTGTTAAGGCCTCTTAAATTATTACAGAGATCAATTAATGCATTTTTTTCTTTTGTTGAAGCTTTTCTAAATTTTTTATTAGGTTTAACAAAATCTTGATAATAATTTATTGCATATTTTACTGCTTTTTTAAGATCAGGATGATCATTAGATTCAAGATTTGGTTTATAACGTTTGATAAATGACCATAACGTTGATTCATTCTCTGAACCAGATGCCGATACTAAATTTAATAGCATCGAGAAATTTATTACCATATTGGATAATGGAGGTTTTCCAGAGTGAATATACCATACTGGGTTATTAAGCTTTTCCACTTCATCTTGATTTAAGTATTTACCTAAATTTTGGTGATATTCATCAACCATTTTTGGTATAATATCAAAATATAATCTTTTTGCAGTTTTTGGTTTTTGAAACATAAAATAACTTAGAGAATTTTGGTCTGCATACCTTAACCATTCTTCTATTGATAAACCATTACCTTTTGATTTTGAAATTTTTTGACCATTTTCATCTAAAAAAAGTTCATAATTGAGGAGTTCTGGTGGTGTACCACCAATAATTTTGCAGATTTTAGCAGCTAATTCTGCAGAAGGTATTAGGTCCTTTCCAAACATTTCATAATCTATATCTAATGCATACCATCTCATAGCCCAATCAGGTTTCCATTGTAATTTTACGTTACCAGATTTAACAGATAACTCGACTTTTTCTCCTTTTGGCTCTTTATATATAATACAGCCTTTATTTTTATTAATCTCTTCAATAGATACTTGCAAAACTTTACCACTATAGGGACTTATTGGAAGAAAAGGGGAATAAGTTTTTTTTCTATCATCTCTTAATGATGGTAAAATTAATTCCATAATTTCGTCATAATTCTCTAAAATTTTAATCAAAGCTTCATCAAATTTTCCATTTTTATAATTTTTAGTAGCTGATTCAAATCTGTAATCTAAATTATAATTATCAAGAAATTCCATTAATTTAGCATTATTATGTTCCCCAAAACTATTGTGTGTACCAAATGGATCCCTGACTTTTGTTAAAGGAAGATCTAAATCTTTTTGAAGGTCTTCTGTATTTGGTACATTTGTCGGTACTTTTCTCAATCCGTCTAGATCATCTGAAAAGCATATTAACTTAGTTGGCATATCACTTAAAAAAGAGAACGCTGTTCTAACCATATTAGTTCTTACTACTTCACCAAAAGTACCAATATGGGGTAAGCCAGATGGGCCATACCCAGTTTGAAAATTCACAATATTTTTACCTTTTTGATTTTGTGACAATCGTTTTAAAATTTTTTTTGCTTCCAAAAAAGGCCAGGCATTCGATTGATTAAAAATTTTATTTTGAGGATACATATATGAACCATATCAAACTTAAAATTACATAAATGCTTCTATTATATAGGATTTATATTATCGTCAAATTAAAAAAAATATGTTAAGAAGTTTTATTATGAATAAAAATCTTAATATTAATACTTTGATGACCCCACAAGATGCTCTAGTCGCAATAATGGTTGCTGGAGGTGCATCTGACGAAAATATATCTAACAGAGAACTTGTTTCCATAAGTAGAATAGTGGATCATTTGCCAATATTTAAAAATTACGATCCATCAAAAATTAAGGTTATTGCAGAAACAGTTTTTGATCTCTTTGAAGAAGAGGATGGCTTAGATGCATTATTTGGTTTAATTAAGGAAGCTTTACCAGAAAAATTATATGAAACAGCTTATGCATTAGCTTGTGATGTAGCTGCTGCTGATGGTAAGCTTCCTGAAGTACAATTACGTTTCTTGGAAGAAATAAGACATGAACTTGATATTGATCGATTGCATGGCGCCGCTATTGAAAGAGGTGCTAGAGCAAGACATCTTTTGCTTGAATAAATTGCTTAAATACTCTATGGCCAAACTCCTTTTTGTCTAAGAGAGGTTGATGAGGCTTTTTTCATTGGGCCAATTATAAGTGTCCATACAGGTGGTTTTAAATGAGGGAGAAGAAGTGATTTTTCAATGGGAATTCTATGTTTTTTATATTTACTTGCAGCTAGTGATAATCCTGCTTTAACTTGTTCATTAGATCTTGCAAAAATTCCAATTGGAATATTATTCATAATCCAGTTCCAATTATACCAATAATGAAAATTTACAAAATTATCAGCACCCATAAGCCATACAAATTTCACACCAGGATATAAATTTTTTAGTTTTAAAAGGGTTTCTGCTGTATATTTAGTTTTAAGATTATTTTCTAAATCAGATATAATCACTGACGGATGATTAATAATTTTTTTTGCAGCTAAATTTCTCTTATCAATTTCAGAAGGTATTATTTTCTTAAGTGGGTTTTTTGGACTTACTAGCCACCATAACTTTGATAAATTAAAAATTTTTATTGCTTCTTTTGTCACATGTACATGACCCTCATGAGGAGGATCAAAAGATCCACCTAACAAACCAACAGTAATTCCAGGTATAGCAAATGGATGTCCTAACATTTCAACTCCTGATATAATGGATGGTGAATATATATATTGGCTTCGAATTTAAATAAAGTTAAAAAACTATTTATTGTTATATCTTTTTTTTTAAAATAATAATTTAATCTTCTATGACTTTTTTTTGAGGTTATAACTATGTCATCAATTAAATATATTTATCATATTCAAGAACTTTCAAAATCATTTCCTGGAGGTAAAAAGTGTTTTGAAAATATTCACCTTTCTTTTCTACCAGGTGTCAAAATAGGGGTAGTAGGGGTTAATGGAGCGGGGAAAAGTAGCCTTATGAAAATTATGGCTGGACTAGATAAAGATTTTACTGGCGAGGCATGGGCTGCAGAAAATATAAATGTAGGATATTTACCTCAAGAACCTATTTTAGCTCCTAATTTGACTGTAAGAGAAAATGTAATGGATGCCGTTAAAGATAAAAAAAGATTATTAGACGATTTTAACAAAATTGCAGAAAAACTTGCAGATAATTATTCTCAAGAAATTATGGATGAAATGACTGATCTTCAAGATAAAATTGATTCTCAAAACCTTTGGGAATTAGATAATCAAATTACGGTTGCTATGGAGGCATTAAGGTGTCCTCAGGATGATTTATCAATTGACCAACTTTCAGGTGGTGAAAAAAGAAGAGTTGCTTTATGTCAACTCTTACTGAGATCTCCTGAATTACTATTATTAGATGAACCAACGAATCATTTAGATGCAGAGACAGTTGATTGGTTGCAACGTTTTTTAATAAACTACAAAGGTACTTGTCTGATTGTTACACACGACAGATATTTTCTTGACAAAATTACAGGATGGATTCTCGAATTAGATAGGGGCAAAGGACTTCCTTATGAAGGAAATTACTCATCATGGTTAGAACAAAAAGCACAAAGATTAGAGCTTGAAGGAAAAGAAGATAGAAAGAAGCAGAAAGTTCTTCAAAAAGAATTAGAATGGATCAGACAGGGAGTAAAGGCACGTCACGCCAAACAGAAAGCAAGAATTAAATCTTATGAAGAACTTGTTAACTCCTCTGAAAAAATTAAACAGTTAAATGCTCAGATTATTATTCCAAATGGTGATAGGTTAGGATCTAAAGTGATTGAAGTTAAAAACTTAGGGATGTATTTTGATGATAAAATTTTATTTGAAAAATTATCTTTCACTTTACCAGCAGGTGGAATTCTAGGTATAATTGGACCTAATGGAGTTGGTAAAAGTACGCTATTTAAATTAATTACTGGAGATTATGAACCATCAGAAGGAGAAATAATTTTAGGTGATACAGTAAAATTGTCATATGTTGATCAAAGTAGAGAAGATTTAAATAATGAAAATTCAGTATGGGAAGAGATTTCAGGTGGTCAAGAAATTGTGCAACTTGGTGATTTAGAACTTAATTCCAGAGCTTATTGTAGCTCCTTCAATTTTAAAGGAGTTGATCAACAAAAACCAATGTGTAAATTATCTGGAGGAGAAAGAAATCGGGTTCATATTGCAAAAATGTTAAAATCTGGAGGAAATGTTTTAATGTTGGATGAACCGACTAATGATCTAGACGTAGAAACTTTAAGTGCTTTAGAATATGCTATTTCTGAATTCGCTGGAAGTGCAATGGTTATTAGCCATGATAGGTTTTTTTTAAACAGAATTTGTACACATATTCTTGCTTTTGAGGGTGATAGCCACGTTGAATGGTTTGAAGGTGATTATGATGACTATATTTTGGATAAAAGGAGAAGATTGGGCGAAGCCATAGTGAATCCGAAAAGAACCAAATATAGGAAATTTTCAGTTTAAAATGATGAATTTTTATATAGTTGGAATTTTACTTAAAAATGGCAATAATTTTCCCATATCAGGCCCAAAACTTTTACCGGTTAAAGCTTTTCTAAGAGGAAGAAACAAATGTTTTCCTTTTCTACCAGTTTTTTCAGAAACTTTTTTAGTCCATATTCCCCAGCTTTCTTCATTGTAAGGTGGGGAAGGTAATATTTTAAATGCCATTCTTACATATTCTAAATCTTCATAATCGATGATAGGTGTAGTTCCATTTATACATAGATTCCATAATTTTGAAATTTCGTCACGTGTATTGAGGTTTGCTCTTATTGCTTCCCAAAAAGTTTTGTGATCTTTATTCGGTATGCCAATTTCAACAAATTCTTTTTTTATAGTTTTTAAAGGAGTATCTCTCAAAATTTTTGATGACATATTATTTAGAAGATTAAAGTCAAATTTTATAGGTGCAGATCCAAACGAAGAAATTGTAAAAAATTCACTTATTTCTTCCAAAGTATGTAATAATTTAGGTGATTTTGATGAGCCTAAGGTTGAAATTATATTATTTAATGCCATTGGTTCGATACCAGCATTTCTTATATCTTTAATTGATAGTGCCCCAAGCCTTTTTGATAAATTATCACCTGATAAATCAATTAATAAAGAGTGATGACCATAAAATGGGATATTTCCACCCAAATTATTTATGAGTTGTATCTGAGTAGCTGTATTTGTAAGGTGATCTACTCCTCTAATTACATGAGTAACATTGTAGTCAATATCATCACATACTGAAGCTAATGTATATAGAAATTGGCCGTCCTCCTTTACAAAGACCGGATCTGAAAGAGATTTTAGATCTATTGATACAGACCCTATGATTAAGTCTTTCCAATTAATCTTTTTTTGCTCTAATAAAAAACGCCAATGAGGTTTGATGCCGTTTTCCTCTAATTTTTTTTTATCCTGTTTTGTTAATTTTAAAGAAGATCTATCATAGATAGGAGGTTTTCCTATATTGAGCTGTTTTTTTCTTTTTAAATCAAGTTCACTTTTAGTCTCATAGCAAGGATATAAGCTAGTTTCAGATTTTAAATTGTCAAAAATTTCAAAATAACGATCGAACCTATTAGATTGTCTCTCACAATAATCCCACTCAATACCAAGCCATTCTAAATCCCTTTTAATTTCATCTTCATAAATTTGTTTTGATCTTTCTAAATCAGTATCATCTATTCTTAATAAAAATTTACCATCATTTTTTTTTGCAATTAAAAAATTAAAAAGTGCAGTTCTTATATTACCAATATGTAAATATCCAGTAGGTGAAGGAGCAAATCTAGTTAAAAGTGTCATAAACTATCTCTCCAATTTTGAATTATCGGATATCTACGACTTAATTGGAAAGATTTTTCAGACAAATGAACACCTGGTGCAGATTGAAATCTTTTATATTCTGATTGATAAACTAATTTTTCAATTTTTTTAACTAAATTATAATCGTAACCTTTATTTACTATTTCAGATATGGATAGATCTTTTTCAATAAGGCACTCAAGTATAAAATCTAATTGTTCATAAGGTGGTAAACTGTCTTGATCCGTTTGATTAGGACGAAGTTCGGCCGTTGGTGGTTTTTCTAATATACTTTTTGGTATTATAGAACCCTTAGGACCTTTCATCCAAGGTTCATAGTAAGAATTTCGCCATTGGCAAATTTTATATAATCTGGTTTTATAAAGATCTTTAATTGGGTTATAACCACCACACATATCACCATAAATTGTTGAATACCCTACGGCTATTTCTGATTTATTTCCAGTTGTAAGTAATAAACTATTAGTTTTATTAGAAAAGGCCATTAAGATTAATCCACGTATCCTAGATTGTATGTTTTCCTCTGTTTCACTTTCTTTTTGGTTAGATTCGGAAGGGAATAAAGTTCCTTTTATTAAATTGTATATTTCAGTAATTGAGATAGTTTTACTTTTTATTTTTAAATTGTTTGTTAATTCTTCAGCATCAATTAATGATAATTTACTTGTGTATTGAGAAGGCAATTTTATACAGAATACATTTTCACTTCCTAAAATATCTACCGCAATAGTAGCTACCAAAGCACTATCTATTCCACCAGATAATCCTACTAGCACATTTTTGAAACCAGATTTCAAAATATAATCTTTTGTACCTTCAGACATAGCTCTGTAATCCTGAGATAAATTATTTTTTATTACTTCATTAAATGTCACTGATTTTTTGAAAAAAGGTTCTTTGTTCTCAAATTCTAAAATGAGATTTGATCTTTCAAATTGAGGCAATTGAATCATTTTATTTCCCTTATTATCCATAACAAAAGATCCTCCATCAAAAACTTGATCGTCTTGGCCTCCTATTAGATTCAAGTAAATAATTGGAATGTTATTTTCATTACACCTTTTGTAAACTTCGTTATGTCTTTTAATTAATTTATTCCGCTCATAAGGAGATCCATTTGGTGATATCAAGAGATCTGCACCTTTTCTTTTAAGGATACTTGATACATCTTTATACCAAATGTCTTCGCAGATAGGAAAACCAATTTTAATGCCATTAATTTCAATTAAATTTTTATCATTTGATTTTTCAAAATATCTATGTTCATCAAATAATGAATTATTTGGTAAATGAAACTTTTTTGAAACAATTTTTCTTTCACCGTTTTTTATAAGAATATATGAATTAAATAATTTGTTATCTTCTGTAATGGGAGCTCCTACCATTAATGAAGTTCTATCAACACAATTTTTTACAATAAAATTCAAAAAATAATCTACATCTCTTTGAAAAGCTTGTTTAAGAACTAAATCCTGTATTTGGTATCCTGATAAAAACATTTCTGGGAAAGTTAAAATATCAACTTTTTGTTTAACTGCTGTTTTATATAGTTTTAAGATTTCTTCAGTATTTTTTTCAAGATCTCCTACTGTTGGATTTAATTGTGCTAACATGATTTTTATTTTTTTATACATTTTGTAAATTTTCTAAACTAAAATATTGAATTTAAATTTGTTAAAAATTAAAACAAATCTTTTGATATAATAATTACGGGTTGATTTCTATAGGACTTATGAAATAATTACATATGATAAATAATTACTATTTAATATGAAATAAGATATGAATTTCATTTTTATTTAAATTTCAATAATTAAATAACTTTAATTGCTAAGGTAAGATAATTGAAACTATTTTTTCATTTTTTAAAATTAAATTTGTTAATTTCCATATTTTGTTTGTGTTATCCATCGTTCTCGCAAGAAAATTTACAAATTAAACAATATGAGACTGGTGGTATATATGAAGGAGAATTTTTGAATGGGTTGCAACATGGAAAAGGTAAATATACTTTGCCAAATGGGTATACCTATGATGGAGATTGGATAGAAGGTAAAATAGAAGGAATTGGTACTGCAAAATATCCTGATGGATCTATATATGAAGGATCATTTGTAGATGGGCAGCATTCAGGTAATGGGAAACTTATTTTTCCTGATGGAACTTTTTATGTAGGTAATTGGTTTGAGGGTTCTTTTAATGGAAACGGCCTTTTAAAATATTTTAATGGAGTAACTTTAGAAGGAGTGTTTGATAATGGTATGCTTAATGGTAAAGGAATCCAGAAAAATAATGACGGGTATCAGTATGATGGAGATTGGAAATTTGGTAAAAAAACTGGATTTGCAACGATTAATTATGAAGGTGGAGGAAAATATATTGGTAATGTCAAGAATGGAATTAGAGATGGTAAAGGAAAATTGACTTTATTAGATGGTACAGTATTAGAAGGTAATTTCTATAATGGTACTATTTCAGGCGTTGGTTCAATATTTTATTATAATGGTGATAGTTATGAAGGAGAATTATTAAATAACAAAATCGAAGGTAAAGGTGTGAAAAAATATGCTTCCGGAGCAATATATGAGGGTAATTTCAAAAATGATTTATTTAATGGTTATGGTTTATATAAATCTGATGACAACTATGTTGCTGAAGGTAATTGGATTGATGGGCAAATTAATGGGGACGGTAAAATAATTTACCCAGATTTATCTGTTTACAGTGGACAACTAAGTGATGGTATTCCTAATGGTGCCGGAACTATTAATTATAAAGATGGAAGCAATTATTCTGGGCAATGGTTGAATGGTAAAATTGATGGCTATGGAACAGCAAAATATTCTAATGGTCAAGTATATATTGGGAATTTTAAAAATGGAAAAAACCATGGTAAAGGGAAAATGATCTTTGGAGATGGGTATATCTATGAAGGTCTTTGGTCTGACGGTTTATTTGATGGTAAAGGTGTGGCACAATATTCTGATGGTTCTATTTACGATGGATCATTTAAAATGGGGAAAAGACATGGTTTTGGAAAAATAGAAATGTCTGATGGCTCTATTTTTGAAGGTAATTTTTTGAATGGTCAAATTAATGGTATTGGAGTTGCTATTTATCCAAATGGTGATCGCTATGAAGGATTATTTAAAGATGGAAAAAGAGAAGGTAAAGGCAAAATCACCTATAAAAGTGGAATAATTTATGAAGGTCAATGGAAAGAAAATAAAAGAATATCAGATTAATTTTTTTTTAATTAGTTAGTAAATTATATTTTTTTTAATAAATCTTTGATAATATGCTTAACTAGTATATAAACTAGTAAGGATAATATCTTTATGTTTGGAGAGGATTATGTCCATAGATAAAAAAAATAAGGTTTTAATTTTTGATACTACTCTAAGGGATGGTGAACAAAGTCCTGGAGCGACAATGTCTTTGACTCAAAAAATTGAAATAGCAACACTTTTAGATCAAATGGGAGTTGATATCATAGAAGCAGGATTTCCAATTGCTTCTGAAGGTGATTTTGAAGCAGTATCAGAAATAGCAAAAATCATTAATTCCGCTAAGGTTTGTGGTTTGGCACGGGCTAACAAAAATGATATTGAAAGGTGTTGGAGAGCTGTTGAAAATTCCAAAAATCCTAGGATACATACTTTTATTGGTACTTCTCCTTTACATAGAGAGTTTCAAGTAAAATTATCTAAAGATGAAGTAGTTGATAGAGTTTTTGAAACTGTAAAATTTGCTAAGTCTTTTTGTGAAGATGTTCAATGGTCTCCAATGGATGCAACAAGAACAGAAATGGAATTTTTAATAAAGGTAGTGAAAGTTGCAATTGAAGCCGGTGCTTCAACTATAAATATTCCTGATACTGTTGGTTACACAGCACCAAAAGAAAGTGCACAAATAATAAAAAATCTTTTTATTAAAATACCTGAGTTAAAGAATATTGTAGTTTCCACGCATTGTCATAATGATTTAGGAATGGCCACAGCTAATTCTCTAGCAGCTGTTGAGGCTGGTGCACGGCAGGTTGAGTGTACAATTAATGGACTAGGTGAAAGAGCTGGTAATACAGCATTAGAAGAAATTGTTATGGCATTAAAAGTTAGAAAAGATATCTTACCATATGAAACTAATACAACAACTAATAAATTAATTCAGGCGAGTAGATTAGTCTCAAAAGTTTCAGGATTTCCCGTTCAATTTAACAAAGCTGTTGTAGGGAAAAATGCTTTTGCTCATGAATCTGGGATTCATCAGGATGGTATGCTTAAACATTCAGGTACATTTGAGATAATGAGACCTGAAGATATAGGTTTAAATGAGACAAATTTAGTTCTTGGAAAGCATTCTGGGAGAGCAGCCTTAAGAAAAAAAATTTATGACCTTGGATATAATCTTGGTGATAATCAATTACAAGATTTATTTTATCGATTTAAATCTTTAGCTGATAAGAAAAAAGAAATTTATGATGATGACCTATTAGCTTTACTCTCGGATACTTCCATGGGAGAACAAAATGATTTTCTCAAGCTTATCGATTTAGAAGTTAAATGTGGTACAACATCTCCACAAACTGCGAAAGCTACAATAGTTATGGATAATAAAGAGTATAAAGTTGAGTCAATAGGTGATGGTCCTGTAGATGCTGTATTTAATTCAATTAAAAAAGTTTTTTCTCATTCAGCAAAACTACAACATTTTCAAATTCATGCTGTGACAGAAGGCACAGACGCTCAAGCAACTGTCTCAGTTAGGTTAGAGGAATCTGGTAAGATTGTAACTGGTCAGTCTTCTGATACTGACACAGTAGTTGCAAGTGCTAAGGCTTACATAAATTCTTTAAATAAACTTGTAATAAGAAGACAAAAAAAGGCTCCTAAAGCCTTAGCTAATTAAACAGTAATTAAACTAAATGGTTTGAGGGAATATATTGATATTTCAAATAATGTAATAAGAATAATTTGATAGTGGGTATTTATTTATGATTAATTTTCTAAGCAGTTTTTTCTCTGCGGATATGGCAATTGATTTAGGAACTGCTAATACTCTCGTTTATGTTAAAGGTAGGGGTATAATCTTAAATGAACCTTCAGTTGTTGCTTATCATATTAGAGACGGGAAAAAACAAGTATTAGCAGTAGGAGAAGATGCTAAACTCATGCTTGGAAGAACTCCAGGATCAATTGAGGCAATAAGACCTATGCGAGATGGAGTAATTGCCGACTTTGATGTAGCGGAAGAAATGATAAAGCATTTCATTAGAAAAGTTCACAGGAGAGGAAGTTTTGCAAAACCAAAAATTGTTGTTTGTGTCCCGCATGGCGCAACACCAGTTGAAAAAAGAGCAATAAGGGAATCCGTTTTATCCGCGGGAGCTAGAAAAGCTGGATTAATAGCTGAACCAATTGCTGCAGCGATTGGTGCTGGCATGCCAATTACTGATCCAACAGGTTCTATGGTTGTTGACATTGGTGGAGGGACTACTGAAGTAGCAGTTTTGTCACTTGCAGATATTGTTTATGCTAGGTCAGTGAGAGTTGGTGGAGACAGAATGGACGAAGCCATAATATCTTACTTAAGACGTCAGCAAAACTTATTAATTGGTGAGGCAACTGCAGAACGGATTAAAACAACTATTGGTACTGCATTAATGCCAAAAGATGGAAGAGGTGCTCATTCAGAAATAAGAGGACGTGATTTATTAAATGGTGTTCCAAAAGAAACTCAAATTACTCAAGCTCAAGTTACAGAGGCACTAGCTGAAACCGTACAACAGATTTGTGAAGCAGTAATGACAGCATTAGAAAGTACTCCACCTGACCTAGCAGCAGACATAGTCGATAGAGGTGTAATGCTGACGGGTGGAGGAGCTCTTCTGGGCGATTTGGATCTTGCACTTAGAGAGCAAACAGGTCTGGCGATTTCAGTTGCTGACGATTCTATGAATTGTGTTGCATTAGGCACTGGGAAATCTCTAGAATTCGAGAGACAATTAGCTCACGTAATTGACTATGGTACATAAAAATCTTATTTCTTAATAATAATAAAAGAATTAAAAATAATCATGTCTTCAAAAAGTCAAACAGACTATGGGATAATATTGAAATATATTGTTTTAGTAGCAGCCTTTTTATTTTTTATTTTCATATTTTTTTTGTGGAGAATTGATAATCCTAGAGTAGAGAGATTTCGCCTAGCATTATTGGATCAGATAGTTCCAAAAGTAGATTTTTTTACTTCATCAGTTAAGGTAATTGGAAGGATTGTTTTGGATATTTCTTCATTTACAAAAGTTTATGAACAAAACGAAAGACTAAAAAATGAATTACAGGATATGAGAAAATGGAGAGAGGCGGCGATACAACTTGAACAAAAAAATGCTAAACTACGTGCACTAAATAACCTAAAAGTGAATTCAAAATTAAATTGGGTTTCTGGGGAAGTAATTGCTGATAGTGGTAGTCCTTATAGTTCTTCAGTATTAATTAATGTTGGTATTGATGACGGGATAATTGATGGATCTGCTGTAGTTGATGGACTTGGATTAGTAGGTAGAATTTCAGGTGTTGAGGATCAAATATCTAGAATTATTCTCTTATCTGATACTAAATCTTATGTTCCTGTTATTATTGAACCTAATAATCAAGAAGCTATTATAAGGGGAGATAACTCTTCTACACCTTTAGTAGATTTTATAAGAGGTTCAGATAAAATTCAGCCAGGCTTTCGTATTTACACTAGTGGTACAGGAGGAGTTTATCCTCCAGGAATTTTGATTGGAAAAGTAGTTTTATCATCGGATAAAAAAATAAGAGTGAGATTATCTGCAAATATTAATAAACTTGATTATTTAAGAATATTAATAGACAAAAAAAGAAAAATACCTTCTGGTGTTGGGAACATAGTTATAAATTAATAAGATATACTGTTTATTTTTAAATTCATTTTAAATATTTTAATCAAACTAATATAATTAAATTGTAAATTAGAATTTTTTATGAAAATTATAAAATTTAAAAAAACAATAATATCGTTTCTTGGTGTATTTTTTATAATTTTACCAATTTCGCCCATAGCTAATCAACCAACAATTATAGAAAAACCAGACTTTTTGTCATGTTTAATTTTTGCTTGGTTAGTAATTGATCCAAAAAATTCATCTTTGGTTATTATAATATTCTTATCTTTTTTAGCAGATATTTTATGGCATAGACCTTTAGGTTTATGGCCAATTCTTGTGCTAATAGGAGCAATTTTAATAAAATTTATGATGACAAAAATTTCACTTGAAAGATTTTTTTTGAAATATATCTATTTCACTTTATTTCTATTTTGTATCGATACATGCATCTATATCACGTCCTTAATTGGAATGACAGAACAATTGGATTTTATGATATGGATTAACCGTTTTATTTTTTCTACATTGGCTTTTCCATTAGTTATTTTTTTATTAGAAAAACTATTTTTAAAAAATTTAAAAAGTTCAAATTCTAAATTGTGATATGGAAATAAATTCTTTCAAAAAAAATATTTTAGAAAAGAAATATAGTAGACGATCAATTATCATTGGTGCAAGTCAACTTATTCTAGTAGGTTTTCTTATTAAACAAATGCGTCAAATTCAGTTAAATGAAACTGAAAAGTATAGACTTCTGGCAGAAGAAAATAGAATCGATATTCAGATTATTCCTCCGTTAAGAGGACTTATTTTTGATAATGACGGAACATTACTAGCAAAAAATAAGGAAAATTATCGGATTAGAATAGTCAAAGATAAAGATAGTAATTTATCAAAGGTGATTGATGATTTTTCAAAAATAATAAATATCAGAGATGAGAGAAAAATTCAAATATTAAAAAAACTTCAGGAACAGAGATCAAAATCGTCAACCATAATTGCAGATAATGTTAATTGGTATGAATTTAAAAAAATAGTAGCTAATCTTCCTTCGTTGCCTGGGATTATTCCCGAAGTTGAATTACAAAGATATTATACGCAAAGTGAAATTTTAGCACATCTTTTAGGTTATGTGGGTTCTATTTCTTCAAAAGATATTAAAAGAATTTCAAATGATGATCCTATTTTACAAATAGAAGATTTTAAAATTGGGAAAGTGGGTATTGAAAAGGGGTTAGATAAATTTTTAAGAGGTCAAGTTGGTTTAAGTAAATATGAAGTTAATGCGTCTGGAAAAGTGATTAGGAAGCTTAGCGAAAAGCAGAGCATCTCAGGAAAAGATATTCACTTAACAATAGATTCAAACTTACAAAAATTTTCAATGTTAAGAATTAAAGATTTTAGTGCTTCTGTAGTCGTCATCAATTTAATGAATGGTAGTATAAGTGCAATGGTCTCAAATCCTAGTTATAATCCTAATAAATTTGTTGAAGGTATGTCTCAAGAAGATTGGGATGTTTTACGTAAAAGCAAAAATCAACCTTTAGCAAATAAGGCAATTTCAGGAAATTATCCTCCTGGGTCAACATTCAAAATGATAGTTGCTATTGCTGCGTTGGAAGAGAATTTAATTAGTCCAGATGACATTTTTGAATGTAATGGTTTTTATGAATTAGAGGGGAGAAAATTTCACTGCTGGAAATATTCTGGTCATGGAAATACAAATTTATTAAAAGGATTAGAAGAATCGTGTGATGTATACTTTTATAATTTAGCAGAAAGAGTAGGTATTGACAGTATAGCGAAAATTGCAAAAAAATTTGGTATTGGGATTTCACCAGATTTACCTCTTTCTGGTATATCAAAAGGTTTGATGCCTTCAAAAAATTGGAAAAAAATAAATAAAAAGCAATCGTGGTTTACTGGTGACACTCTAAATTCTGGTATTGGACAAGGATTTATCTTGTCCTCGCCTATTCAAATTGCAATTATGACTTCTAGAATTGCAACAGGTTTAGAAATTAAACCAACTTTAATAAAAGCTATTGATGGGAGACCTGTAACATATGATCAAAAAAAATCTTTAGGGATAAAAAAAAGAACATTAGATATTATTCGTAAAGCGATGTTTGGTGTTGTAAATAATAAAAAAGGAACAGCATTCAATTCCAGGGTAGTTGAAGTGAAAAATAATCTAGCTGGTAAAACAGGTACATCTCAAGTTAGACAAATCACAGAAGATGAAAGAAAAAAAGGTATAATTAAAAATGAAGATTTACCTAGGAATCAAAGAGACCATGCATTGTTTACAGGTTATGCTCCAAATATAAATCCTAAATTTTCAATAAGTGTAGTGATAGAGCATGGTGGAGGTGGAGGAAAAGTGGCGGCACCTATTGCTAGAGATATACTTCTTTATGCTTTGAATGGAAATATGCCTTCTTTGGAAGCTTATCCTTTTGAAGAGAGAAATAATGTAGACAAAATTTTAAACAGTATTAAAAGGGAAATGATTTCTAAATAAAGGAATTTAATTATAGTAGTTAATTATACACAAAATTTTAGGGAACTTCCCAAGGGCTTGGGAAAAGTATTTTATTTACATTGGCCAGTTATATTCCTTATCTTAGTGGTAGGTTCTTTTGGTTTCCTTATGTTATATTCTGTTTCTGATGGTGATTATGATCAATGGAGTAAACCTCAATTTAAAAGATTTATGGTAGGCTTTGTCATAATGATATTAATGGGTTTTATAAGTATTGATTTTTGGCGTACATGTTCACCCTTTGTGTATGTTTTTGGAATAATATTACTTTCTTTAGTGCTTTTTTTCGGTGATTATGGTGGAGGAGCTAAAAGATGGTTAGAATTAAGATCATTTAGATTTCAACCTTCTGAAATCATGAAAGTTGGTCTAGTTATGTTTCTTGCTATATATTATGATTGGCTAAAACCAAAAAATATATCAAAAATTTTTTGGGTATTTATACCAGTTTTGATTATTGCACTCCCTACTGCGTTAGTTATTCCTCAACCTGATTTAGGTACGGGTGTAATAATAGCTATGACTGGGATAACTATGATGTTCGCTGCAGGAGTTCATTTTATTTATTTTTTTATAATTATCTTATTAATACCCGCTTTTTTAGCACTTATCTTTTACAGTCGGGGTACTTCGTGGCAATTAGTAACGGACTATCAATTTAATAGAATTGATACTTATATCAATCCTGACAAAGATCCGCTTGGTGGCGCATACCAAATCACGCAGTCAAAAATTGCACTGGGTTCTGGTGGACTAGAAGGTAAAGGTTTCATGCAGGGAAGTCAAAGTCAATTAGATTTTTTGCCTTATAAACACACTGATTTTATATTCACAACAATAGCAGAAGAGTTTGGTTTTTTCGGTGGGGTTGGGTTACTTTTGATTTATTCAACAATTATTATTTTTTGTTTATTTTCTGCATATAACAATAAAAATAGTTTTGGGAGATTGTTAACTATTGGACTTTCAACAATATTTTTCTCTTATTTTTTTGTTAACATAGCAGCAGTAACAGGTATGGTCCCAGTTACTGGAGTCCCACTTCCATTGATTTCCTATGGTGGTTCAGCAATGTTAGTTGTATTAGGTACTTTTGGCCTAATTCAAAGTGCTCATGTTCACCGATTATTGAAAAGGGACTAAAATGAAAATCCTTTTTATGTCTGATTTATTACCATATTACAAAAAAATTTTTTCAGAAGAACTTGAGAAAATTGGCATTAAAAATTTCGAACTTTCCGACAATTATTCTGAAACTGATACAGATGTAGAATTCATCATTTATTCTCCAATTATGTTAGGCGGAAAACTATTAAAAAGAGATTTTTCAAAATTCAAAAAATTAAAAGCAGTTTTGAGTCTTTATGCAGGTATTGAAGATGTTATTCATAATAAAACTCTAAATTGCCCACTTATCAAAATGATTGATAAAGATGGTTTAACAAATAGTATGGTTGAATGGTGTTTAGCTCATACCTTAAGATTACATTTGGGTATTGATAGACATATTTATGGCCAAGATGGAATTTGGAGACATAAGATTAAACATCCTATTGCTAAAGATAGAACCATTGGAATATTGGGATTAGGAGAGCTTGGTAAGTCTGTAGCGTTATTACTTAGTCAATTAGGTTTTAATATATATGGTTGGAGTAGAACAAAAAAAAAGATCAAAGGTGTTAATAGTTTAGTTGGTTGTGCTGGCCTTAGGCAGACATTAAGAAAATCAGAAATTTTGATTTTGTTATTACCTTTAACTGATAATACTAAATTTATATTAAATGAAAAAAATCTTTCATTATTACCAAAGAAATCTCAACTGATTAATGCTGGTAGGGGTGAATTAATTGATGATAGGGCTTTAATCAGAAAATTAAGGTCTGGACATATACAAAATGCAACTTTGGATGTTTTTCAAAAAGAGCCTCTACCCAAAGAACATCCCTATTGGAGTTTACCAAATGTTACTGTTACACCTCATATAGCTGCAGACACACCAATTTTAAGCTCCTCAAAAGTTCTTGCACAAAACATTAAAGATTTAACCGAAAATAGGTTGCCTGCTGGTGTTGTAGACGTAGACAGAGGTTATTAAATCAATATTCAATGTATCAAGTTATTGCACTATTTAATATTTAAAAACTTGTCTTTTTTAAAATAAAGTTTTAATAAAAAAAAAATTATAGGATTTAAATTATGAATAGAGCTTTAACATTTTTAACAGAATATTCACTATTATTAATTATAGGTGCATTAATTGCTCTATTTTGGGCAAATATAAATTACGAAAGTTACCATCATTTTGTAGAGTTTCCAATTTGGGACGGTGGGTTTATAGGTCACGGTCACTATGATGACGAAGGGCATTATCATCGTACACTTACACTACATTATCTAGTTAATGATTTACTTATGGCTTTTTTCTTTGCTGTTGCTGGTAAAGAAGTATGGGAAGCTGTGGCACTAAAGTCTGGTCCTTTACGAGGTAAAAAAGCACTGACACCACTTGTAGCAACTTCAGGTGGTATGTTTGGTCCAATTGCTGTTTATTTAGGATTAGCATATTTCATGGGCTCTGACACCTATACTGCAGTTGCAAATGGTTGGGCAATACCAACTGCAACAGATATAGCTTTCTCATATTTAGTAGGTAGAATTATATTTGGGGCAGGTCATCCAGCTGTTCGTTTTCTTTTGTTATTAGCAATTGCAGATGATGCAGCAGGGTTAATAATTTTAGCAATATTCTATCCATCAGGCGAACTACAACCAATTTTTATATTATACGCTGCAATAGCTGCTTTTTTGGTTTTTATTATTGCAAATTGGTTGCCTAGAAAGCTAGATGGAGATGATCCAAAAAATCCAGTATCTTCCATGGTCAGAAAAAAATTCTCATTTTGGCCCTACGCTTTAGGTGGAGTTATAACTTGGTTGTGTTTCCAAGAATCCGGAATTCATCCTGCACTAGGTTTGCTTTTTATGGTGCCAGCTATTCCACATGCTGAGTCTGATTTTGGTTTTTTTGCAGAAGAGGAAGAACATGAACATGATTTACTTAATGATATTGAACATGGTTTGAAAATACCAGTAGAGTTTATTTTATTTTTCTTTGGTTTAATGAACGCAGGAGTTGCTTTTTCTGCAATTGGGGATGCTACCTGGTTAGTTTTGGCAGGTCTCTTCATTGGAAAACCTTTTGGAATTTTCTTTTTTGGATGGTTAGCTGCTAAACCACTTAAATTTGGGATGCCAGAAGGTATGACATATGCTGATATTTTTGTTTTAGGTATGGTTGCAGCTATTGGATTCACTGTATCTTTATTTGTAGCAACGGTTGCTTTTGAACCAGGCTCTGTTCAAGATGCAGCTAAAATGGGTGCTTTACTAAGCTTTTTCGCAGCTGTTATTTCATTATTACTAGGCAAATTTTTTAAGATTAAGAAAGTTCAGTAAATAAATAGAATTTAATGAGTGGAGCCAGTTTAACAGGGGTACTTGTTTAACTGGCTCAAGAGGGTTTACGTAACCAGATTTACAATAACCTGGACGGGCTTATTAAGGAGCCAACCTAGATAAATGTTTGCAAAAATTGAGCCAACTTTAAGATGCTTTTAAATTTTCACTCAATTCTAAAACTATTTTATAATTTTTTTGGTCTATTTTTTGCATTTATAGATTTGATAAAGAGCTGGAAGATTAAAATACTACTTGCTTCACATCTCCTATCGATCGAGCCAGTGAATAAAACCACTGGCTTACCAAATTTTTTACATTATTATTGAGACTACAAAGTATTTAAAATTCAGGTGTGCTATGAAGAAATCTCAACTTCCAACCAAAATATGTGTTGTTTGTGATCGCCCTTTTAATTGGAGAAAAAAATGGTCTAAGGTATGGCAAGAAGTTAAATATTGTTCAAACGCGTGCAAAAAAAAAAATAAATTAAAATGATTAGAAGGTGCGCCAAAAAGTCCCCACTTTTTCCATTGAAATGAAAAGAAATAAATTATAGTTAAATTTCATCTAGTATACACCATGTGTATTACTTCCTCCCTATACCTGGGCTACACTATAGTAGCCCTTTTTTTTAATTTTTTTTACAACAATAAAATGTATTTTCGGTTTTTTTCTTATAATAATTCTGTATCAGAAAAAATAGTTGCACTTATTTATGGTTTAATTTGTCATATGACCTTTTTGGTAGCTGGGTCATGTATGTTTTTAGTTTTATATAATGGTTTTTCAGTATCCTTAGGAACATTTAAATATCCGTATAGTATACTCTCAAACCTGATTTTATTAATTCAATTTCCTATATTGCATTCTTTTTTACTATCAACTCCTGGTAGAAAAATACTAAGGTTATTTGCTCCAAATAAATTTTCAAAAACCCTAGAAACAACTATTTATGCTTCAATAGCATCTTTTCAATTGATTATTCTTTTTCTTTTCTGGACACCAACAGAAATAACAATTTATTCCATAAATTATCCGTACAGTTTGATTAATACAATTTTGTATTGTTTTAGTTGGATACTACTAAGTATTTCATCCATTCAAGCTGGTTATAAGGTCCAAACTGGTTCTTTAGGATGGACATCTATGTACCTGTCAAAAAAACCAGAATTTCCTAATTTACCAGTTAAAGGTTTATTTAAATTAACAAGGCAACCAATATACCTTTCATTTTGTCTTATATTATGGACACCACCACTTATGACTTTAGATTTATTTATAGTTGCAATTTTTTACAGTATCTATTGTTATACTGCTCCAAGATTTAAAGAAAAAAGATTTAAAAAAATTTATGGTAATTCGTTTTTAAAGTATAAACAAAACACTCCCTATTTTTTTCCAAGAATATTTTAATACTTAAAAATAACATGAAATACCCCTAAACTATTATGTCATAAATAAATACCAAAATTTAAAGCATTATTCTGAGTAGTTTAATTTTTATCTCAAATAAACGTTATTAGTAACTATATAAAAAACACAAAAATACTTAATCAATATTAAAGATCAATTGTAATTTAGAAGCCTTGTTCTTTTATGCATTCTTCTAATTTGTTTAGAGAGGCTGCAGATCCCATAAGAGAAAAGCTATCTATAATTTTCCTATCTTCGTTTAAATGAAAAAGTTCTTGTCCTTCACGAATTTCGCGGATTAACGAATTAAAAGTTTTTTTTGATCCACTATTAAGGTCCATAATTAGCCACCCAGAATCCAGATAAGGACTTTCACTATACCAACTAGAAAGGTCATCAACAGCAAATTCAAAAATTTTAAGTGTACTATTTACGTCTGAGTCGTCATAATAAATTGCTAATTCGTCAACTTCAGAATTTACATATATTTGTAATTCTTTATTTCCTTTACCGTTTCGGGCCACACAAGCTGTGCTCCTATTATCATATCTTAATAAAACTACTTCCCAATCTTTTTGTTTAAAAAGTACCTTTTCATCAAAAATCTCTGATGCAAAAATAAAATTATTAGCATTAAAAAAAATTGGTATTAAAAATAAGATTTTAAAGAAGTTCATCCTATACTCCGTATTAATAAACTTGAGATTTTATGTTCGAGAAATTAAATTATAACTCATTTTTCATCTTTAGTACCAGCACAATTTACTATTAAATAATCTGGACGAGGATAACTTTCTATTTTTTTTACTGCAGGAATTAAAAAGCATGCGTGAATTTCTTTCCTATATTGCATATAAAAAGTTCCGGAGTCATCCACATGTAATAATTTTCCTTTACCCATTATCTCGGAAGAATATTTAGATGAATAAGTTTCTGAATAAACTGGCGTTTGTGGGTATATAAACAATAATGCAAGTATAATTTTTTTCATTGAATCAACCTGTTTTTTAACAAATATTAGTAATATTTATAACTATCATAAATCTATATTTAAATTAAAAAAATATATACTTTTTGATTTCGTAAGCTATAGCAATTGTTAATTATAAACAGATACAGAAAATCGTATGATATTTAAATTAATAAATTGTAGGACCTATAAATTGCGTGTAGTAATTAATTTGCATTAGTTCTTATTTTGATAACAAAAAATTATTTACATAAATCTATATTTTTGTAATCTTAATTCTAATAATATTTGTGAATTAATATGGTACCATTACTTACATTAAATGCTTTAAGTTCTGGATTGGGTCATCTAGGTGTCGCTTTTGAAAATAATCATATCCGACATGTTGATACATACGGAGCCTTAGTTAATGATTGTAAAACAAACATCACGTGTTTTGTTCGATCTTCAGAAAGTAAAGATGTTTTAAATATTCTAAAAAAATTTCCTAAAGTAAGTTACTATGTAGGTATGATAAGTCATGAAGCATACAATTTTAAGGGTGTATTTAATGAAGTATTTAATTTAGATACTGATGCTTTAAGCTTATCAGAGAATTATAGAAATAAATTAATTGATGCTTTATCAAGTGTTGGGTTAGATAGAGAAGCTGTTGAAAATAAATTCAAGGAACCTCCTGATTTAGGTATTAATTTTATGGTTAATAAAGTTTTTATACAAACTCCAGGACCTGAAGCTGGAAACATTATAGAATAGGAATTTTAAAAAATGATAAAAGATAATCATTTACCAGCAATGCAAGGAATGTTTCCAAGTTGGATCACAAGCTGTTCTAATGATGGTGAACCTAACACAACAGTTATTTCTCAGATATGGTATGTTGATGAAAATCACGTGGCTCTGTCTTTCCAATTTTTTAATAAAACTAAAAAAAATATATCAGAAAATCCATTTGCCTATGCCACAATTACTGACCCTTCTAACATGAAACAATATAACCTAGAGCTTCAATTTGACCATTCAGAAACAGAGGGTGATTTATTTGATGAGATGGATATGAAGTTACAAGCAATTGCTTCTATGACTGGAATGGAAGGCATTTTTGAATTGCAAGCTGCTGATGTATATAAAGTTCTATCGATTAGCAATTAAACTATTTAAAAAAATAATTTTTATTTAAATAAGTTTAGTCAAAAGGTAAGAATTGTTTTTATGGATACCCCTATTAAAAAAGAAGATTTCGAAAATTTAAAAAATATCTTGGAAAGAAAAACCAAGGATTTTGAAATTATTAAGCAGATTTCTTCACAAATCAACAAAACATTAGATGTTAATCTAATTGCTTCAGCCATGTTAAACGCAATGGATGAGTTTTTTGGATTTAAACACTCAATGATATTACTAATCGATGAAAAAATGGAAAAATTAAATGTATTAGCAACACACGGTTACGAAATTGAAGGTATTGGAGCTAGTGTGAAATTAGGTGTTGGTGTAATAGGAATAGTAGCAAAAAAGAAAAAAATGATGAGAATGGCTAACTTAGGAATGCAACGAAGTTATATGAAGGCCATAAAAAATCAGATAAGCTCTGATGAAAAAAAAAATTTGAGTGATGAGGTCGAATTACCAGGTTTAAAAAACGTTGAAAGTCAGGTTGCTATCCCAATGCTTTTTAATAATGACCTAATAGGTGTTTTATCTGTTGAAAGTAAAAAGGTAAATATTTTTGATAATTCTGATGAGCTTTTAATAGGAATTTTAGCCAATCAAACTGCAAACGCACTTCAAAATGCAAAACTTTATCAATTAGAACAGAAGAGAAAATTAGAGCTCAATCAAGCACTCTCAAAACTAGCAATACTTAATACCACTCTAGAAAAAAAAGTTGAAGAAAGAACAAAAGAACTTGTAGAACTTTCAAAAAAATTAGCAAAATATTTTTCACCACAAGTTTATCAATCAATTTTTTCTGGTGAATTGGATGTAAAAATTCAAACACAAAGAAAGCCATTAACGGTGTTTTTTTCAGATCTTGAAGGATTTACTGAATTAACTGAGAGACTTGAACCTGAAGTTTTAACAGAAATTCTCACCCAATATTTAACAGAAATGTCAAAGATAGCTATCAAATGGGGTGGAACAATTGATAAATTTATTGGTGATGCATTACTTGTTTTCTTTGGTGATCCTAACTCTAATGGAAACAAAAAAGATGCAGTAGCATGTGTTTCTATGGCTATTGAAATGCTTAAAAAGCTAAAAAAATTGAGAAAATTTTGGAGGGATAAAGGAATTTCCAAACCCTTGAATGCAAGAATTGGTATTCATACAGGAGTTTGTACGGTAGGTAATTTTGGTTCAGAAGACAGATTAGATTATACTATTATTGGAAATGGAGTAAATCTTGCTTCAAGAATTGAGACAAGTGCAGAACCTAATAAAATCTTATTATCAGAAGATACTTATCTTTTGATTAAAGAAGAAGTAGTTTGTTTAAAAAAACAAAAAATTTCAGTCAAAGGTATATCTTATCCAGTACAAACTTATGAGGTGTTAGGATATGTAGATGAAATCTCTAAAAATAGTCTTATTATTGAAAAAAGTATTCCGGGTCTTTCTTTATCATTAGATAAATCTGAAATTCAAGATAACCAGACTGCTATAAATTTAATACAAGACGCTTTAAAATCTCTCAGATCTAAAAAGAGTTAAAATTTGATCTAACTTTAATTTATTTAATTACGAGAAAAAAAATTGGACATAAGCTCAGCAATTTCCACAGGAATTTCTTCTGCCATATAATGTGAGGTATTGAGAGCTTTACCCTCAACTTTTTTGGCTCGATTACGCCAAAGGCTCATTCCATTAAAACACGTTTCTATTACTCCTTTTTTTGCCCAAAGCGTAAGTATAGGCATTTCAAGTTTTTTACCAAAATCTTCATTATCATGTTCAATGTCAATGCTAGCAGCAGCACGATAGTCTTCACAGCTTGCGTGTATCATGTCTGGATCTGCAAAGGCATTCAAATATTCAGTAAGAGCTTTAGATGAAAATGGGATTTTTTCTTTTGATTGATTTATACATTTCTGCATCCAAAACATTTTAGGATCTGCTCCAATTATTTTTTCTGGAAATGGGCTTGGTAAAGTTAGAAAAAACCAATGCCAATATCTAATTGCAAATTCTGTGTTGGTGTTAGCATACATTTCACGTGTAGGTGCTATATCGAGTAAGGTCATAGCTTTAACACAATTAGGATGATCTAAGCCCATCCTATGTGCAACCCGTGCTCCTCGATCATGAGCTCCAACCAAAAATCTTTCATGTCCTAAACGCCGCATAATTGCTACAATATCATTAGCCATAACGCGTTTTGAATAAGGCTTATGTAAGGAATCCGAAGCTGGTTTGTCTGATTGTCCATATCCTCGTAAATCTGGACAAATAACTTGATAGGATTGTGCCAATATTGGTGCCACACCATGCCACATAGCAGATGTTTGTGGATAACCATGAAGGAGTACAATAGATGGTGCATTTCTGGGACCAGCACGTCGAACAAACAAAGTTGCGCCGTCACCTTCGATTTTTTCACTAATAAAGTTCTCAAACATTTTATTCTCCTTAAGGATACTATGTTTAATTTTATATTTCAGATTGAAATTAAATATTTAACCTTAAAAAATAAACAATTTTACGACTAATTGTTTCATCAACCCCCTGTTTTTTTTGTTGGCACTAGACTCATACCTATATTTGTGAAATCTATTTTATAATAATCACTAATAATTTGAATTTTAATTAATTTAAAAACGTTACAAAAAAAAAGAAAAAGGAGTACATAATGAAGTTTCTTCTAAAAACAGCACTTTCCCTTACATTGGCGGTCAGTGCAACAACTGTCTTTGCAGCATGCGACTCAGGTGAAATAAATATCAAATTTAGCCACGTAACTAACACTGACAAACATCCTAAGGGAATAGCTGCAACACTTTTAAGTGAGCGTGTGAATAAAGAGATGAATGGCAAGGCTTGCATGGAGGTCTTCCCAAATTCAACCCTATATGACGACAACAAGGTTCTTGAAGCTCTCCTTCAAGGTGACGTTCAGCTAGCAGCACCGTCACTCTCTAAGTTTGAGAAGTTCACTAAACAGTTTCGTATTTTCGACTTACCTTTCATGTTCGAAAATATTGAAGCAGTAGATGCATTTCAATCTTCAGAATCAGGCCAGAACTTGCTAGACAGCATGCAGCGCCGTGGCCTTCAAGGATTGACGTTTTGGCATAATGGAATGAAACAAATGTCTGCGAATGTACCATTGATTTCACCATCAGATGCTAATGGTTTAAAATTTAGAGTTATGTCATCAGATGTTCTAGTAGCTCAAATGAAAGCAATCGGTGGGGCCCCACAAAAAATGGCATTCTCTGAAGTATATGGTGGCCTTCAGCAAGGTGTTGTAGATGGGCAAGAAAATACATGGTCTAACATCTATGGTAAGAAATTTTTTGAAGTACAGGATGGTGTTACTGAAACTAACCACGGGATAATTGATTATTTGGTTGTAACAAGTGTTGATTGGTTAGAAAGTCTTGATACAGATATTCGTGATCAGTTCTTAACAATTTTGAAAGAAGTCACAGAACTGCGAAATGCTGAGTCCTTTGCTGTCAATCAGGCGAATAGACAGGCTATTATTGATGCAGGTGGTACTATAAGAACATTAAGTCCAGCAGAGCGTCAAGCTTGGGTTGATGTGATGAAACCAGTATGGAGTCAATTTTCTGATGATGTTGGTCAGGATATGATTGACGCTGCACAAGCCCTAAATTAGGGAAAGTTCAACCTATCTGGAGGTGGATTTGCTACCTCCAGAAAAGTTTAGAAGGTCCGATATGGATCACTCAAAATCCTTCATAGACCGAATTGAAGAAATGCTTATTGCAGGTATTCTCGGTCTTATGACATTGATCACATTTGCAAATGTCATAACTCGTTATGGTTTCAATAAGAATGTACTTTGGGCATTAGAATTGACTGTATTTCTTTTTGGTTGGCTCGTACTTCTTGGCGCTTCTTATGCAGTAAAGAAAAGTTCTCACCTAGGTGTTGATATAATAATAAACATTTTGACTCCTAAACCTCGCCGTATTTTGGGGCTTATTTCTGTATTTGTATGCATCGCGTTCAGTTTATTAATGCTGAAAGGCGCATGGGACTATTGGGCTAATTTTGCTAATCTTCCTGGTACTAAGGGACGTTGGTTTCCCCTAGGTTTTGAGGAAAAGTATCGCCATAAAGGCTGGTATGAGGTAAACGATATACCACATCCTGCTATATTGGGATGGATGGAAAGTGTATTTAATGAAGGTGAAGAATATGAGAAAATCCCACGGTTAATTCCTTATTTTGTTTTACCTTTGTCAATGGCATTGATGCTTTTTCGGTTTTTTCAAGCAGCATTAGCTCTCTTGGTAGGTAAAACAGATCGTTTGATAGCTAACCACGAAGTGGAAAATGAAGTCCAAAAAAAAAGTGACGAATTGCTGGAGAAAAATAGATGGAGGTAGCACTACTCTTTTTCCTGGTGATTGGCTTGCTTATTATCGGAGTGCCAATAGCAATATCTCTTGGTATGTCCTCAGTTCTTTTTTTATTAGTATTTTCCGACAGTTCATTGGCGTCTATTGCCCAAACACTTTTCAGTGCTTTTGAAGGACATTATACCTTACTTGCTATTCCATTTTTTATTCTAGCATCAGCGTTTATGACTACTGGTGGGGTTGCAAAAAGGATCATAAGATTTTCAATTGCATGCGTAGGTCACTTGCCAGGAGGCTTGGCAATTGCTGGAGTTTTTGCGTGTATGTTATTTGCTGCACTTTCAGGTTCATCACCAGCAACAGTGGTTGCTATAGGTACAATAGTCATTGGAGGTATGGTTCAGGTTGGATATTCAAAAGAATTCGCTGCAGGCATTATATGTAATGCAGGTACGTTAGGGATCCTAATTCCTCCATCTATAGTGATGGTTGTATATGCAGCTTCAGTTGAAGTTTCAGTTGGAAGGATGTTCCTTGCTGGTGTAATTCCGGGACTTCTTGCTGGTTTTATGCTAATGACAACCATTTATATAGTAGCTAAGATCAAAAACCTTCCCAAGGAAAAGTGGAAAGGTTGGAGAGAAATTTTAGTTTCAGGTCGTGAAGCAGGTTGGGGTCTTTTTCTAATAGTTATTATTCTTGGGGGTATTTATGGTGGTATATTTACGCCTACAGAGGCAGCAGCAGTTGCTGCAGTCTATGCTTTCTTCATAGCTAATTTTATATATAAGGATATGGGACCACTATCTGAGAACTACAACCTGCAACTTTCAGATACATTTGTTGAGGAACCAAGTAAAAAATCTTTTTTTCTAAAACCTTGGACGCTGGTGACGGCATTCTTTCATCAAGATACAAAAAAAACATTATTGGATGCTGGTAAGCTTACGGTAACACTTTTATTTATAATAGCAAACGCTCTCATTCTTAAGCATGTACTGACAAATGAACAAGTTCCACAGCAAGTTGCAAGCGCAATGTTATCAGCAGGCTTTGGACCAATCATGTTTCTAGTTATAGTTAACGTCATCCTACTTATTGGTGGACAGTTTATGGAGCCTTCGGGTTTACTCGTTATTGTTGCACCGTTAGTTTTTCCAATCGCTATAGAATTGGGAATCGACCCAATTCATTTAGGTATTATTATGGTCGTGAATATGGAAATTGGAATGATTACTCCACCTGTTGGTTTGAATCTTTTTGTAACCTCTGGTGTTGCTGGAATGCCTATATTGTCAGTGGTGAGAGCGGCCCTACCATTTCTATGTGTATTATTTATTTTTTTAATTCTAGTGACATATGTGCCATGGATTTCGACATTCCTCCCAAATATGATCATGGGGCCAGAAATAATTCTAAAATAGGCACATTTTATGTTTACTAGAAACTTAATCTAATCTTAAAAAAATTGAGAGAAATGCAATTTATTGTAACCGATTAAATACGTTATTTTTTAATTAATGACTATTGTTACTATCAGAGATTGTTAAGAAAAAATTAAGATAAAGAAAGGATTTAGATTAAATAAACGCTTTTCTAATGAGATTAATTGAAGCAATTAAAATCATAATTAAAGTAATAATTTTAAAAGTAGTATGGTTGATTTTATTTCTAATTATTGAACCAATGAATAAACCAATGATACATAAAGGAACTAGTGCCAAAGATAAAGAAACTATATATAAGTTCAAAATACCTGAATATAAATGACCAATAAGTAATAAAACGCTTCCAAAACTATACATTATACCTTGAACTTTAATTTGTTCGTTTTTTTCAATTTTTAATGATGTTAAATATGATACAGTTAATGGCCCCCATATTCCTGAAATCCCGCCTAAAAAACCATTTATTGACCCTATAATAATTGTCAAAAAATTATTTTTTGTTAATTTTAATTCATATCCCAAAATTTGTGAAAATGTATAAACAAAAAGTACTATTCCTATAAACCCCATTATTAATTCAGTGGCTAATATTACATATATTTGACTGCTTATAACCAAAAAAAAACTAGAGAAAAATAAGTAAATTTTATAATTACTAATTGTTCTATAAAAACTAGATTTGCTTGTAGTGAATGATTGTATGAGATTAGTAAAAATAGTTGGTAATATTAAACTTGCTAAAGCTTGTTCGATTGATATTAAAATACTCAACCCACTTATTAAAATCATTGGTAAAGCAAAACCAACAATTCCTTTAACAATTCCAGCAATCAAGCCTATTGAAAATATTATTATTAATGTAGTAGGGTCGTTTATCAGAAGATAAGTAAACATTTTAAAAATATTTAATAAATCATAATTACTAAAAACCTTTACATGATTTATTTTTCTATTCAATATTTATGATTATAATTAATAACAAAGTAGCAAAACAATAAAACTTATTAGTTCTTCAAAAACTTTAGTTTTAGGGTATTTACCTTTAAAGTGTTTATATCTTTATAAATATAATATAATTCTAACACAATTCTATCTTTAAGAAAATTATATATTTAAATAGCTAAATAGACTTTTATGTAATGTATTTATTTGGCTGGAGTGGTAGGTTTCGAACCTATCTTAAACAAAACCAAAAAATGATATAAACCACTATCATGTTTCTCATGTCTTTCAAAATGAGGAATTTATATTATCACCTTTCTCATTTTGATTTATATTCTCAGTAATTTCTATATTGTTTTTGTTTTTTTCATAGTCATTTTAAGTCTATTGAAACATTTTGTAGTTTTCTTTTACTTTCTAATTTAAGTGGGTTTTTAATATCTTAAGTTACAGCTGCTAAACTATGATCCAATCTTTCACTTATAGTTAATATGTCAAAATCTGAATCAAATAAATCAGTTGCTTAAGTATGAGTAATTGTATTATAACTTATATGCTTAAGTGACGACTACTTCTTTATAATAAGATATCTTTTTTATATAACTTTTGTTTGGTAGTCTAAAATTATCAGATAAAATGTTTGTACTTTATCAAAATTTGTAAATAAAAGTTAATAAATTTCTTATAGACCCATAAATAGGGTTAATACTTTTAAAAAAAAGAAACAAAGCTTTAATAAAATTTATTATTTAGATGATAATCGTAAAGAAAAATTAGCTTTCCAATCTCCAATTTCCAATCTGGTTTGCAGTTTCTCATCAAGTGGTTTGAAATTATGTTTGGATTTTTTTGAAATGTTAATGAATTCCCCATTTTTAAAATCTACTTGTAAGTCGTCACCATCTTCAACTAATTCTGTAACTCCAGGGCAATTAGGTAAAAAAGGTAAACCTGCATTAATTGCATTTCTAAAACTTCCACGTGGAATTGACTCAACTACTAATCCAAGTTTTTTACCAACTATACCTAGAAAACCTTGTATATGTGGGTTTCCTTGTGCAAATCTTTTTCCGGCTACTATAATATCACCAGGTCTAACTTTATTATGAAAATCTTTATCAATACCAGACATTAAATAATTCTTTAAAATTTCGGGATTTAATTCTCTTTCTATAGCAAATCTTAGTGGCATTATATCTCCGTCAATTCCTAAATTATTGCCAAACTTCCAACATTTCCCTGAATATTTCCACTTGAATTGCATTTCAAACATTCTTATTTAATTTTTCTTGGATCAGAAATTTCACCATTAATGGCAGAAGCAGCTACCGTAGCAGCACTACCAAGAAATATTTTTGCATCAACTGCTCCTAATCTTCCATAGTCATTC